>PMBC01000109.1 GCA_003152835.1 Bacteroidales bacterium
TCAATGACCTCGCTTAGGTGATCTTTGTTATTAGGGAAATTATAATGATCGGCTTCTATTATCAGAAGTTTCCCAAGGTTATAGCTCTCAATCCATGCTTCATATCTTTCGTTCAGCCTTTTCAGGTAATCGATGCGAATTGAGCTTTCGTATTCGCGCCCGCGCTTCTGGATATTGTTTACAAGTGTCGGAACGGAAGCTCTCAGGTAGAGAAGAAGATCCGGCGGCTTTACAAGTGAGCTCATCAGCTTGAAAAGGGTTGAATAATTTTCAAAATCGCGGGTTGACATTAATCCCATCGAATGAAGGTTAGGAGCAAAAATCTCTGCGTCCTCGTAAATTGTCCTGTCCTGGACAATTGTCTTGTCTGACTTCTTGATTTCAAGCACCTGGGAGAATCGCGAGTTGAGAAAATATATCTGAAGGTTAAAAGACCACCGCAGCATATCTTCATAAAAATCGTTGAGATATGGATTATCATCAACATCCTCATAATGCGGGGTCCAGCCGTAATGCTTTGCAAGCAGCCCTGCCAGCGTTGTTTTCCCCGATCCTATATTTCCCGCAATTGCAATATGCATAGTCTGATGTTTAATTCGATTATAAAAATATAAAAAAGTTTGGAGTTTGACGAAAGAAGTGAGGAAATCCCGAGAATCGGAAGGACTGGAGTTTGGAGTGCCTAAAGTTTAGAGTACTTAAAGTTTTTAAAACAATGGTTATTTAGATATCTGCTTTCATATAAAGTATATTTTCTTTCTTCTAACTCTAAGTACTTTAGACACTCTAAGTACTTTAGGCACTTTCTATTCCAGCCACCGAATATATTTCTTCAATAAATTCCCTTGTATTTGAAAGCCTGGGCACCTTATTCTGCCCGCCGAATTTATTTTTTGCTTTAAGCCAGTTGCTGAATGTCCTATAGGGAACGCTTCTTACCAGAGGTCTTACAAGATTAATATCCCTGAATCTCTTGGCTTCATAATCGGAATTGACAGATTTAAGTGTTTCATCAAGTACTTCGGTGAACTTATCAAGATCCGAAGGTTCTTTTTCAAATTCGATAATCCATTCATGAGTGCCTTTTGATGATGCACCCATATAAACCGGGCCTGCTGTGTATTCAGAAATTATTGCCCCGGTCGATTTACAGGCTGCTTCGAGTGCTTTTTCAGCATTTTCAATGATAACCTCCTCGCCAAAAGCATTTATGAAGTGTTTTGTCCTTCCTGATATCCGGAACCGGTAAGGATCGGTACCTGTAAAAACAATAGTATCTCCAATCATATATCGCCAGAGCCCGCCGCTGGTTGAAATAACAATAGCATAATTCACCCCCTTCTCAACTTCACCCAGCGTTAAAGCCGGGGGAGAATCACCGGAGACCTTGTCGGCCGGNNCCGAAAAATCCTTCAGATGCGTTGTATGTTTCCATGTAATGCATCTGTTCGCCGGCGATCAGCTCCTTGTATAGATCGCGGTAGGGCGTGAAGCTTATTCCCCCATGAAAAAACACCTCAAGATTGGGCCAGACATCAAGGAGGTTGGTTTTTCCCGTATATGATAAAACATGCTTGATAAGTGTAAGATACCACGAAGGGACTCCTGAAAAATTAGTGACATTCTCCTTCACGGTTATTCTTGTAATAAGATCAAGTTTTTTCTCAAAATCTTCAGCCAGTGCAATTCTTTTCCCCGGAGTCCTGATAAGTTCAACCCAGGAAGGGGCATTTTCGATAAGAATTGCAGAGAGATCGCCATAGAGCGACTGGTTGCTGAATTTGTTAATACGGTGACTGCCGCCGAGAGTCAGAGCCTTGCCGCTGAAGATACGGGTCGACGGATTATTAAGGGTGTAAATGGCAAGAGTATCTCTGGCTGCCTGGTAATGACAATGTTCCAGTGACTCCTGGCTTACAGGTATGAATTTGCTTTTTGATGAAGTGGTCCCGGATGATTTTGCGAACCATTTTATCTCCCCTGGCCAGAGCAGGTCCTTCTCCCCTGAGCGCAGCCGTTCTATCCAGGGAATCATTTTTTCATAGGTCTGAACCGGAACTGCCGACCGGTATCCTGTGGCTGATTTTAATGAAGCATAATTATATTTTGATCCCCATTCAGTCCCTGAAGCACAGTCAAGAAGATCTGACAATACCTGTTGCTGCTTCTCAACAGGATGGCGCATGAAATTCTCAATCTGATTTATACGCTTGGCATTGAGCCGTTTGATTATCTTAGGAATTAATGGCATATAAAACCTGATTAATCCCTAAAGATAACAAAAAGCAGAAGGTTTATTTATCTAGTTGAAGACCTCTTTCAGAACTTCAAGAGATCTGATTTTTTTCAATCCCGGAAGATGAAGCGAATAATAATTTACGAGTGTTTCAAGAACCTCATTTCTCAATGATCCCGTAAGCGAAATATTGCCTATCTGTTCGTAGGATATGGAAAAAAAGGAAGAAAGAACATGAGACACTTCGGGGCTGGCATAGCTGCCGTTCAGTGGGGGAACAGGAACGAATATTCCGTTAAGCATATCAAAATAATGATCATCAATACTAACTCTT
>PMBC01000084.1 GCA_003152835.1 Bacteroidales bacterium
TCCGGTCCTGCATAATCAAAAGGCGTGATCCAGAATTCAAGGATCAGTTTCCCCGGTTCTCCGGGTTTGAAATTATATGAATAGGCTGCATTTGAATATGGCAGCTCCTTTATCCATGGCTGGCTTCCCCAGGCAAGGCACCAGTCCTGGCCTTCGGCAGGAGTATAGATGTGATAGTTCTGGGCATGAACTCCGTGGTAATTAAAGTATGCATCCCAGGTGTTGTTAAGATCCGGATTCGGATGAAACTGCTCAATAAGCGGGCCTCCCGACTGGTCGCCGTCAACCACAACCTCAAAAATATCGTGATGAAGGTCCGTGCGCGAAAAATCCCAGTAATTATCGTATGCTTCATAAAGGAAATAAAGCTTGTTTATCCCTTTAACCCAACCAACCTTCACTTTTACGTCCAGATTTTTGGGATCCGGAGCAGAATGTTTCTTTTCGTCGTCCCTGAGCTGATCTGTTCCTATAACATAATTGTCGGGAACCATTGACCAGTCGTCGGTATTTCCGTCGATCCTTGGAATCTTATCGGCCGGAAACTGAAAGATTTTAAAAGTGCTGTCAGCCTGGGAGAAGGAATTGGGATTCAATATTATCAACCCTGAGATGATTAAAAGAGTTCGTAGCGGTCTCATGATATATAATTCAATGTGAAAAACAAATATATCATTTTCTTTGTAATGGTCAATAGCTGTCCGGCAATCAGAATATGATTGTTATGAATTGAATATCAATAAAATAACAGGCATTAAAGTTATTTAACAATTCAAGAGACTGTAATTGATTTCTTTTTGCAAATTTGCATCTGTTTTAAAGCCAAAACTTATGAAGAGAATATTCTTGTTCAGCATTATTTTTCTCAGTTTTCTAAGTGTTTATTCCCAGAAAACCGAGACTATCTATTTATCAGGCACTGATAAAGATCATACAGTACAATGGGATTTTTTCTGCACTAATGGAAGAAACAGCGGAACATGGAGGAAAATAGCAGTTCCGTCGAACTGGGAACTACAGGGGTTCGGAACATATCATTATGGAAGGCCTGATTTAGTTGCAAATGAAAAAGGTCTCTATAAATATGAGTTTACAGTACCTGCGAAATGGGAGAAGAAGAAAGTCTTTATTGTTTTTGAGGGTTCAATGACAGATACAGACGTCAAAATCAATGGTAAGTCTGCAGGCCCAGTCCATCAGGGGGCATTTTACAGGTTTAAATATGACATCTCGGAGCTTCTGAGTTTTAATGGTAAGAATACACTGGAAGTGACAGTCAGCAAAGAATCTTCCAATGAGAGTGTCAACAGGGCCGAACGCATTTCAGACTTCTGGGTATTCGGAGGAATATTCCGTCCCGTTTACCTGGAGGCTGTTCCTGTTCAGTTCATTGATCATGTTGCAATAGATGCACGGGCAGATGGTTCTTTTAGTATGGATGTTTTTTCAGCCGGTTCCGGCAAGGTGTCAAAAGTGGTTGCCCGGGTTCAGACACTTGACGGCAAACCCTTTGGAAAACCAATTGCCGTACCGGTCGATCCTTCAGGGAAAACAACACTGAAAGGTTTATTTTCAAATCCTTCCACCTGGAATCCTGAATTTCCAAACCGATACCAGGTGCTGGTTTCAATTAATTCAGGAAAGAAACCTGTTCATCAGTTAACTCAAAAATTCGGATTCAGAACAGTAGAACTAAAAGAAAGCGACGGTATTTATGTCAATGGTAAAAAGATAATGTTCAAAGGAGTCTGTCGGCATACATTCTGGCCGTCGTCAGGAAGGACCAGCAGCAAACAGCTTGCTATTGATGATGTCACCCTAATGAAGGAGATGAACATGAATGCTGTAAGGATGAGCCATTATCCTCCCGACCAGTTTTTCCTTGATGTGTGCGACTCAATGGGGATGTTCGTCCTTGATGAGCTTACCGGATGGCAGAAATATTATGATACTCCGACAGCACAACGTCTTGTAAGGGAGATGGTTGTGAGGGATGTTAATCATCCCTCCATTGTACTCTGGGACAACGGGAATGAAGGCGGGTTCAATAAGGATGTCAGGGGCGATTATGCCCTCTACGACCCGCAGAAAAGAACGGTTATCGAGCCATGGTCAATAATAAACGGAACTAATACAAAGCATTATCCTGGATATAAATATGTAGAGAATGCACTGAATAACGGGAAGGAGATATTCTTTCCGACTGAATTCTTGCACGGGTTATTTGATGGTGGTTCAGGGGCAGGTCTTGATGACGAGTGGAACCTGATGCTGTCAAAACCATTGGCTGCAGGAGCCTTCCTCTGGGTCTTTGCCGATGAGGGCGTGGAACGAAAGGATAAAAATGATTCAATAGACAATAATGGCAATTCAGCTCCTGACGGCATCCTCGGACCTTATCATGAAAAAGAGGGCAGCTTTTACACTGTCAGGGAGATATGGTCGCCCGTTCAATTTAAACCAGTTTCAATCAGCGCAGATTTTAATGGGAAATTTGAGATAAAGAACTTCTATTTATTTACCAATCTTAACAGATGCAAATACTCCTGGGAACTGGTGAAATATGCTAAATCATTTCCATCGTTCGAAGTGATAAGAAAACAGGGTGCCATTACTGCGCCGGATATTGCACCAGGTGAAAATGGCGTGCTTGCAGCTGATATGCCGGCTGACTGGAAAAACTATGATGTGCTCTATGTTTCTGCCACTGACCAGTATGGAAAACTGATTAATACATGGTCATGGAACATTACCGTGCCTGCAGACTTTGTTTCAAGAACTATTAGCCCAGGCAAAGAGAAGATCTCTGCGACAGAACATGACACACTTCTTATTTTATCTTCAGGTGGCACCGAAGTGGCCTTTAATAATAAGTCCGGGTTATTGGCCGGCGTCAGATATAACGGCAAACAGTTGTCTTTCGGTAACGGGCCGAAGTTTACAGGTTTCGATTCGCCATTCATTTCAATGAAAAACTATAACAGTGGCGATAATTATGTTGTCGAATTATTGTACGGAAATGGCTGTCATGCCACATGGACAATGATGCCGGGCGGATGGTTAAAGCTGGATTACGATTACACTCTCAGCGGCTCGTTTGACTACGCAGGTATAACTTTCTCGTATCCCGAAAACCTTGTGACAGGAGCCAGGCTGATGGCAAATGGGCCCTATCATGTCTGGAAAAACAGGTTGAAGGGAACAGAATTCGGTATTTATAATAAAAAGTACAACAATACAGTTACCGGCGAAAGCTGGGTATATCCTGAGTTTAAAGGTTATTATTCAAACTTTTATGCAGTTGAACTGGAAACAAGTGAGATGCCTTTTACCATTATTTCAGCGACAAAGGATCTCTTTTTGCATATGTTTACCCCTGGTGAGGCAAAGTATTCCAAAAGAGGAGTAAGGGGAGAGGTGAACCCTCCTTTTCCTTCCGGTAATATCTCATTCCTGCATGCAATAAGCCCGATAGGAACGAAGTTTACCAGAGCTGATGCAGAAGGGCCTCAGAGCCAGAAGAATGTTTATAATGGAGAGACTCTGCGAGGGACGCTCTGGTTCAGGTTCGGAAATTATTAATTAAGTGTATTCTTTACACTTTAAGGAATATTTTCTTTTTATACAGGAAATAGAGGAACATCCAGGCAATCGTCACAACGCCTATGGCATCTACAAGTGAAGCCCAGTTCTCAGGAAGAAATGATTCTATTCCTCCAAAGAAAAATTTTGTTGCCGACCTGAAATTCACTATTCTTTCTGTCAGGTAAATGGTAATTGGATTCATGCCGATAACTACAAAAAAGAAAGCCCATTTTCTGTAATTCCAGACATCAATTATAAGGTAGAACACCGAGAAGAGCAGAAGGCTGAGTCCGCCGACAAAGCATACAAATGAGCTGGTCCAGAGGTTTTTGTTGATAGGGAAAAAGATATTCCAGATTTTTCCGATCACCATCAGAAGGATGGCAGCAAGCACCATATAGAGCACTCTCTTCAGAGGTTTATCCTTCAGATAATCAGATAGTAAGAACTCGCCGGTGAACATGCCCAAAAGCGCGGTTCCTATCGCAGGAATCGTGCTCAACAATCCTTCAGGGTCGTGATTTCCGAGATAAAGCTTGCCGGGCATAAGGAGCCTGTCGATATAACTTGTGAGGTTCCCTTCCCTGGAGAAAATATCTGTCGAGCCAAGATCATGCGCAGGGAATATAAGAAGCAGAAGCCAGTACCCGATAAGAAGTGCGCCGAACCAGATTATCCTTGTATTCCGTTTCGTATTAATGAAAATAATGGCAGCAAACATCCATGCAAGTCCGATCCTTCCGAGAACGCTTCCATAACGCAGTTCACCCAGCCTGAAGTTCACGGCATTATTGTAAAGTATCCCTAATAGAACAAGGATAAGGCCGCGGAAAATTATATGCTTGTAAATGGTCGCCCTGCTCTCATTCTTTTCAGTTCTTTTTGCCATTGAAAAGGGGAATGAGATCCCGGCTATAAACAGGAATAGAGGGAAAATCATATCATAAAAATGGAATCCATGCCATGGAACATGGTCAAGCTGCCCGGCCCACCACTGAAGAAATGGCCAGCCGGTGACCGTTGCCAGTGCAACGAATATGCCTTCTCCGCCCATTATCCAGAACATATCAAATCCGCGGAGGGCATCGAGTGAGTAAAGTCGTTTTGAAGTGGTCTTTGTCTCGTTTTCCATAGGTAACTATTTTAAAATAAACTTAAATCAGTAATGTTTAAAATACTTTTGTCTTTTAATGACCCACCCCAGCCCCCTCCAAGGAGGGGATTCTTGTATTCAATTATCACTTTTGTCTTGTGACATTTGTTTTTTATCTTAGAAGTGCGGTCGCACACCAGAGTATCGGAGCCTGCCCATGGAGGTCGCCTGTATTCCTCTTCCTGTCGAAATAATACTGACGGTCGTTTTTCTTATTTGTGCCTTCACACACTTCATGGATCTCATCGTTGGCATCAATATATGGAAGAAGTCCCAGCCATGCTTTTCTTGCAGCAGGAGCATAGGTTTTTTTATCGAGCCATCCGTTCTTCACACCGGTGATCATAGCAAATGCAAACATGCCGGTTCCTGAAGTTTCGCTCCATGCATCCGGCTCGTCGATCAGCTGCCGCCACGTTCCGTTTTCTGCCTGGTACTTCAGAAGAGTCAACATCATTTTCTTATAACCCTCCATGATTCTGGATCTGTCAGGGTTGTTCTTTGGGAGGGAACTTAAAAGTTCACTCATTCCGGCAGCCATCCATCCATTTCCCCGGCTCCAGAAAAAAGGTACATCCGGAGCATGATAGAAAAGACCATTAGGCATTTGCAGAGAATCGAGATAAACTACCATCTCTTTTGCTGCTCTATCAATATATTTAAGATCCCCTGTTGCTCTGTAAGCCTGCGTCTGTACCGATGTTATCATATACATGTCATCAATCCACATTCTTGTTTGCGGAGTTAATCCCCTGTCGTAGAATTTTTTTGAATCAGGATTAATATTTGGTCCATCTGGTGCAGCCCACTGTTTATCGGCAATCTTCTTCCCCATATTAAGGTATTTCTGATCCTTTGTAAGTATATATAATTCCAGGGGTACGGCTCCGAAAACAGAATTATCTACATGATTGGGAACAGGTATCAGAACAGAATCAGGTCCGAATAAAGGTTGAAAACGCTCTTCAAGTTTCGCAGCAAGCCTGTTATCTCCTGTCAGCCTGGCAAATGTAAGGGCTCCATACCAGGTACAGACTTCAGGATAGGGTATTTTTCTGGGCGCGACAGGAAGTGCCCGTACTGCAAAATGCTCTGCGATGCGTGTACCTATCTCCCGGGGGGAGCTACCCTTGGGCCAGTGTTTCAGATCGCCCTCCTTAACAGGTTTCTGACCATTGAGTGAAAGGGAACAGGATAACAGAAGTGCAAGGCAGAGAGCCATGCTGTTTCTTATTTTATTGTTCATTTCAGATAATGTTAAGTTTTTTGAAGATACTTTTTGTATGAACAAAGTTAAAAGAATTGACATCTTTTCCTGTTAAAAAAAGTTAATAGACACTAAAATTGGTGAAAGCCCTCTTTTGGTATTTGAATGATCCCTAATAAAAAGTATTTTTACCTGATGAACACGCCCCTTTCTGAGGGATGGGGGTTTAACATATTAATATTAAAAACTTTAACTTATAAACTTATGGCAACCCGCAGAGAATTTGTTCAAAAAACAGCTCTTGGCGCAGCAGGACTTACGCTTGGAGCAAAGGGACTTTCCAGCATCCTCGATGCAAAGAGTTACTCACGCATCATAGGTGCAAACGACCGGATCCGCGTNNTCTTTCAAAAGAACTGAACTTTGAATTCACCGCTGTTTCTGATCTCTGGAGTATGAGAAGGGAAGATGCAGATAAATTCTTTAAATCCCAGGGTATTAATTTAAGACTTGCCCGCAATAATGACGAGCTGTACAGCGGCAAGGATACTGATGCAGTTATCATCAGCACCGCAGATTTCCAGCATGCACTGCTGTGTGCAGAGGCCGTCAATGCAGGACGGGATGCCTATTGTGAAAAACCTTTTGCCGAAACGATGGCTGATGCCAGGGTGGCAAGGGCTGCGGTTGAGAAAAGCGGAAAGATTGTGCAGATCGGTTCACAGCGACGCAGTGCACCAAATTATATAGCAGCAAACGAATACCTCAATTCAGGCAAGTTCGGAAAGATCGTAATGGTCGAGATGAGCTGGAACGTGAATCAGCCCGGACGCTGGAGAAGACCTGGTGTAGTTCCGATGCTTAAAGAATCAGATACCGACTGGAAGAGATTCCAGCTGAATCGTCCCCAGGCTGCATTTGACCCGAGGAAGTACCTCGAGTTCAGACTTTTCTGGCCTTATTCTTCAGGAATTCCCGGGCAGTGGATGGCTCACCAGATCGATACGGTACACTGGTTTACAAAGCTTTCTCATCCGCGCAGCGTAGCTGCTAACGGAGGCATCTATCTTTGGAAGGACGGCAGAACCAACAACGACACAATGACCGCTGTAATGGATTATGGTGATCCTTCAAATCCTGATACAGGCTTCCAGGTTGTATATACATCAAGATTCACCAACTCAGCCGGCGGCACAAAGGAACTTTATTATTCCAATGGCGGAATGCTGAACCTCGATACTAATAAGGTTACTTCTGAAGGAGGACTCATTGAAGATGAAGCAAAGTTAATGAATATGAAGGCTAACCTTCTCGATCCTTTTGAACTGCCAAGCATGAAACTCGAAACTAATGCAAATACCGGTGGTGATGCGATGACAACCGCTCATATGAGGAACTGGATGGAGTCGGTACGCGAACGCAAGAAACCGCATGCTGATATCGTCGCAGGGTATAACCATGCCATCGCCTGCATTATGTGCAATGCAGCATTGAGAACAGGTGAGAAAGCATCCTTTGATGAAAAAACTCAAGAGGTTCTGGCAGGCGGAAAAGTATTCCAGTATTGATATTGTTTTAACAATTGAAAAGACATAGTTAACATGAAAAAAATATTAATGTATTTACTGATTCCTTCATTCATACTTTCAGCAGGAGGTTCAATGAACGCACAGTCATCAAAAATAAAACTTGTCAGGGACGATGCAAAGCATAAAGTAGATGTATTGGTTGATGGAAAATTATTTACGTCGTACCAGTATCCCGCGAATATCGAAAAGCCTTTTCTCTACCCTGTCAATGCTCCAAACGGCTCTGTAATAACAAGAGGATATCCGATTGAGCCGAGAAAAGGCGAAAGGATCGACCATCCGCACCATATAGGTATATGGTTTAATCATGGGAATGTCAATGGCCTGGACTTCTGGAACAATTCTTCCGCAATACCTGCAAACAGGAAGGATGAGTATGGACATATCGTTGTAAAGAACATCATCCAGGCAAAGAGTGGCAAGAATGCTATTCTCGAAGTTGTATCAGACTGGGACGATAACAAGGGGAATACCCTTCTTGTGGAAAATACTAAGTACATATTTTCGGCAAGCAAGGATTCCCGTACCATTGATCATATCTCAACGCTTACCGCAGTAAATGGGCCGGTTACCTTTAACGACAATAAGGAAGGCATGTTTGCAATACGGGTTGACCGGGCTTTTGAAATGCCCTCCAATGAATCTCTTATTTTTACTGATGAAAAGGGAAATCCGACTGCTGTTAAGGCAACCGATAATACCGGAGTTACAGGTATGTATTCTTCAAGCAACGGATCGACGGGTGATAAGGTCTGGGGAACAAGGAACGAATGGGTCATCCTTTCAGGGACAAAAGATAATGTTCCAATATCCTTTGCAATATTTGACAATCCTAAAAATCCGGGTTTCCCGGCATACTCTCATGCAAGAGGCTATGGATTATTCTCTGTAAACAACCTTGGCCAGAATTCATACGATCCAAAACAAGCTAAGGTAAATTACCCTCTTCAGAAAGGCGAATCAATGACTCTCAGGCACAGGTTTTATGTTCAGTCCGGATCAGAACTGACTGCCGATGGAGCTGTGAAGATATTCCAGGAGTTCTCGAAATTGTACTAAAAAGGACTCACACTATTATTTAACCCTCTTCCCCTGACCCCTTCTCCCAGGGGAGACGGGGGAATTTATAAATCTGACATCTGCCCCTCGCCTTTGGGAGAGGGTCTTAAACAGAAAAAAGACTAAAGGTTGTAAACTTCTAAAACAAAAGGATAATGAAAAAAGTAAAAAATCTGAATAGGTTATTATTTCTAATTATTGTTTTCTTACTCTATATGCCTGTAATTCAGGCTGCCCCTGTGCCCACAAAACAGATGTTCTACGAAATAAGGATATACAGGGTTAATCTGCCATCACAGGCTGAAGCTACCGAAAAGTACCTTAAAGATGCATACATTCCTGCAATGCATAGGGCAGGCATTAGCACTATAGGTGTTTTCAAACCAATAGAAACCGATACTGCTTACGGGAAGTTTATCTACGTTTTTATTCCGTTAAAATCTGCAGATCAGTTTCTTGATCTGGCAGAAGCTCTTGATATTGATAAGGTTTATCAGGAAGCTGGAAAGGAGTTTCTGGATGCTCCTTACGACAATCCTCCCTTTGCCAGATATGAAAGCATTCTTCTTAAGGCATTCGCTTTCATGCCACAGTTCAGGATTCCTTCATACACAACCAAACCATCTGAGAGGATTTATGAGTTGCGCAGTTATGAGAGTGCCACAGAAGCAACGGCTGCAAAAAAAATAAAGATGTTCAATGAAGGAGGAGAGATCGGCATATTTGAAAAAGTGGGATCCAATGCTGTGTTCTATGCCCAGGTTCTGATGGGAAGCCAGAAGCCGAGGCTTATGTATATGACCACCTATGCAGATATGAAATCGCATGATGACCATTGGGCAGCTTTCAGGGCATCTCAGGAATGGAAGACTCTGTCAGGCTTGGAAGAATATAAAAATACGGTTTCAAAAGCAAAACCGTATCTGTTGCATCCGACAGATTATTCGGATTTTTAAAAAAAACATGTACTCACCCCCTTTCTTTTTCCCCCTCTTTGCGCAAGCAGAGAGGGGGGATGGGGGGTGAGTACCTATATTTAATCAGGGAACTCTATTGTCGATATTGCCTGATCTACCTCAGCATTGGTAAGTTCATGATCAGGAAGGTTATTCTCGAAATACTTCTCATAAGCTGAAATATCAAAATGACCATGTCCGCTAAGGTTAAAAAGTATCGTCCTTGAGACTCCTTCGAGGTCGGCCTTTCTTGCCTCATCAAGTGCACCGGCAATGGCATAATTCGATTCGGGAGCGGGAAGGATGCCTTCACTTCTTGCGAAAAGCACGCCTGCTTCAAAACATTCCCTCTGCATTTTGGCCTTTGCTTCAACAAACCCGTCTTTCAGCAGCTGGCTTACAAGCACTCCGGCTCCGTGGTATCTCAAGCCTCCCGCATGTATCTTATCGGGCATAAAGTTATGGCCCAGGGTGTACATGGGAAGGAGAGGGGTCATCCCTGCGGAATCGCCGAAATCGTACATGAATTTACCTTTCGTAAGTTTCGGGCAAGACGAAGGTTCGACAGCAAGGAACCTTGTTTTTTTGCCTTTTGTGATATTTTCGCGGATGAACGGGAAGGCAATTCCGGAGAAGTTTGAACCGCCGCCGAAACAACCGATCACAACATCAGGGTAATCACCGGCTTTTTCCATCTGAAGCAGTGCTTCCTGTCCTATGATAGTCTGGTGGAGGATTACATGGTTCAGAACACTGCCGAGGGAATATTTGGTATATGGATCCTGTGAAGCTATTTCCATTGCCTCAGAGATTGCTATCCCAAGGCTCCCCGGAGAATTCGGGTCCAGTTCAAGAACTTTTCTGCCGGCAGCTGTCATTGTGCTGGGTGATGGGATAACTTTTGCATTATATGTGTTCATCAAAAGCTTACGTCCCGGTTTCTGGTCATAGCTTACCTTCACCATGAATACCAGCAGCTCTAGTCCGAAATGATGACAGGCGAAGCTCATTGCGCTCCCCCACTGGCCGGCACCGGTTTCAGTGGTTATCCGTTTAATCCCCTCTTTCTTGTTATAATATGCCTGGGCAATGGCAGTGTTGGCTTTATGAGAGCCTGAATAATTACCTCCCTCATATTTATAGTAAATTTTGCTTTTTGTGCCCAATGCTTTTTCAAGGTCAACAGCCCTGAATAAAGGCGAGGGGCGATATGTCAGGTAAAGGTCAACTACCTCATCAGGGATATCAATATACCTCTCCTGTGAAACTTCCTGTTTGATAAGCTCCATAGGGAAAACAGCCGCAAGAGCTTCCGGACCTATTGGCTGCCGCGTTACAGGGTGAAGCGGAGGCATCGGTTTATTTGGCATATCAGCCACTATATTATACCATTGCCTTGGCATCTCTTTTTCGCTTAAAGTGATTTTTCTGTTCTTTTTCATAGTTTGATTTATTAATTGTTAATTGAACTTTGTCAAATAAAAAAGGCACGCTGTGAACAGTGTGCCTGATTAAAAATAGTATCCTTTATAGGGTATAAAACGGCCTGTTACACAGCATCTTTTGATGAGCTGCGCCAAGACCAGTTATATATCCTCATTGTTATCATGTATGCAAAACTATATAAAAAATTCATTTAAGGGCAAAAAAGTATAAAATATTTACTATTTAGAATGATTTAAAATAAAATTATTAACTGTCCGAGTCATTTTTATGTTATTCATAAACTGAGGCTCCGATTTTCCTGAGATCATCAAAAAAGCCTGGATATGATTTTGCAATACACTGTGAATCTTTAATAAAGACTTTGCCGGATGCTCCCAGCCCTGCCACAGCTTCAGCCATTGCAATCCTGTGATCGTCATGGGAAGATACATGAGCACCTTTAACCTCTCCACCTGTAATAAGCATATAATCGCCGCTGATTTCAATCTTGATGTTGAGTTTTCCGAACTCCTCGACTATTGTGGCTGCCCGGTTGCTCTCCTTGTAAATAAGCCTTGAAACTCCCTTGATCCCGGACGTACCCTTGCAATAAGATGCAAGTGAGGCAAGAGGAGGGAAGAGATCGGGGGCTTCCGTAGCATCAAATTCAAATGATTTAAGCGACGATTTTCTGATTTCCACAGAACCCTCTGTGATGCTCATTTTTGCTCCTGCCCTGTCGAGTGCAGAAAGGATAGCCTTATCGCTTTGCCTGCTGTCGGGATGCAATCCGAGAACTGATATATCACCGTTAATTGCACCGGCAACAAGGAGGAATGCTCCACCGCTCCAGTCGCTCTCAACTTCGAAAGAACAGGGTTTGAATTTTTGTTTACCCTGAATAATGAATTGCCTGTACTTGTCGTTCCGGACCTTTATTCCAAACCTATCAAGCACCTGGAGAGTCATGTCGATATATGGTTTGCTTTTCAGGTTATTAACCTTTACAACAGAATCTTTCTCAGCCACCGGGAGAGCCATCAGGAGTCCGGTGAGAAGCTGCGAGCTGACTGACCCGTCAATTTCACAAGTACCCCCTTTAAGCGGACCCTTGATTGTAAGCGGAAGAAATCCGTTTTCGGATTCACATTTAACGCCTAACTGCTTCAGGGCTTCCTCAATCATTGACATGGGTCTTTTCTTAAGCGACCCCGTTCCTGTAATCGTAAGTTCAGTTTTATAAAGGGCTGCCAACGGAGAGAACATTCGTATCGCAAGTCCTGACTCCCCGCAGTTAAGTTTTTTCTCCTTCAGCTCAGATGTGCCAGTGATCTTCATCTTGCCCGTGCCCGGCTCCACTTTTGAGCCAAGTCCCACTGCGATACTCATCGCAGCCAGGGAATCATCGCAATATGACGGGTTAATAATAGTGCTTTCACCATGGGCCATCATTGCGGCAGCAATTGCCCGCTGAGTCATGCTTTTTGATGCAGGAGCCTTAACTTCACCTTTTACCTTTGAAGGCACTATTATTCTTTCCATTATCTGATGTTTTATTTATTGTCAGTATGGTTATGATTCTCAATCCCATTATTCATCACTTTCATCTGGCGGTTAATTGATTCCTGGTGTATAGCCTTGAAAATAATGTCAATAAGCTCAACACTCAGCCCCTTTGCC
Source organism: Bacteroidales bacterium (assembly GCA_003152835.1). Lineage (GTDB taxonomy): Bacteria > Bacteroidota > Bacteroidia > Bacteroidales > VadinHA17 > LD21. The sequence continues at coordinate 12,655 of PMBC01000084.1, forward strand.
AGCCCTTTCTTCATTGCTTTCTTAACTATCTCGTCCCAGCGTATGGTTTGTAAGATAGTAATATTATTTTCTTTTTTATAGAGCCCGATGGTTTCAGATACTTTCATCCGTTGTTCAATAAGATCGATGAGATGGTCATCATAAACGTCAATCTGCTGACGTAATTCACCGAGAACATCAAGCAATCTGGGGTCGGTGGTTGAAACATTACGGAGAATGAGCCTAGTCAGGAGTTCTTTCAGGTCGTTGGGAGTAAGTTGTTGTGCAGAATCACTCAAAGCTTTGTCAGGATTAATATGTGATTCTATCATTAACCCGTCAAAATTCAGGTCCATCGCCTTCTGCGAGATCTCGTGAAGATATTCCCTTGAACCAGCTATATGACTCGGGTCACAAAGAATTGGGAGATCCGGGATCCTGCGCCGCAGTTCAATGGGTATCTGCCAGTTTGGCTGATTCCTGTATGTTGTTTTCTCGTAGGTAGAGAACCCGCGGTGAATGGCTCCCAGCTTTTTTATACCTGCTTTGGCAACTCTTTCAATTGCCCCGATCCATAATTCGATGTCCGGATTAATGGGATTCTTGACNNGTTCTGGCTCCGATCCAGAGCATGTCGATTCCATATTTCAAAGCTTCATAGACATGCTTTTCATTTGCAACTTCGGTTGCTACCATAAGGCCGGTCTCCTTTTTCACAGTACGTAGCCACTTAAGTCCCGGAATGCCAACACCTTCAAATGAGTTTGGCCGTGTTCGTGGTTTCCAGATGCCAGCGCGAAAGATGTTGATCCGGTTCAGGGTGGCAAGCTCCCTTGCTGTTTCCAGCACCTGTTCCTCAGTCTCCGCACTGCACGGACCTGAGATCAGAAAAGGCCTTCCCCTGTATCCTTCCCACTCACTGAGAATGGAGTTTTCAAGTTTTAAAACCATCTGTATTTCAATTATTTAATTTAATATTTTTCTGATCTTGTTAGCTTCATCCATTAATGATTTCAATCCGTCCATATCCTTGTCAGAAATCAATTTTCTAAAAATATTCATCTTTTCAATATAAGTATCTATTACTTCGATAATATATTCTGAATTTTCGATAAAAATAGGAGCCCAGGTCTCACCGTTGCTCTTTGCAAGCCTCACGGTACTTTCAAAGCCGCCTCCTGCAAGTGCCAGGATATTCTCTTCCTCCTTTTCCTTCTCAAGTACGCTCAGCGCCAGAGAAAAGGATGTAATATGAGAAATATGGGATATGTAAGCAACATGCACATCATGAACATCAGAGCTCATGTAAACAAGATGCATGTTAAGGACTCCCAGCATTTTTTCCACGAGAGCTTTTGCATCAGGGTCGCTGAGCTCCGGATCACAAATAATGGCTGTCTTGTAATCAAACAGCTTACCTATTGCAGCCAGCGGACCCGAGTACTCTGTTCCTGCCATAGGGTGGGCAGCCACGTACCTGCCACGGCCGGGATGATCTTTTGAAGCCCTGGCAATTCCTGCTTTTGTTGATCCCATATCTGCCACCACCTTCGAGGTGCCCTTTATCATGTCGAGGATGGCAGGAAGCATCGATATATTTGCGTTGACTGGTGTGCAAAGCAAAATAAGATCGCTCCTTCCAATTGCATTTTCAAGAGTGTCGGTCTCATCAATTATCCCGCAGAGCTGCGCAATATTTCGGTGCTGTGGATTGGTGTCGACCCCGATTATCTTATCGGTGAACTGGCGCTTGCGAAGGTCCAGTGAAAGTGAACCGCCTATTAAACCTATTCCGATTACTGCTGTTGTCATGTTATTGTTTTTTTCCCGGTTACCGGTCACCGGTTACCGGTTACCGGTTTTTTCTGAAAGATACTTTTTAATCCTTTTCCCTGCTTCGGTAAGAGTTTCTTCATCTGCGCAGAGCGATATCCTGATATACCTTTCTCCGTTTGATCCGAAAATAAATCCCGGTGTGAGAAACACGTTAACCTGTGTCAGAACATCCTCTACGAATCCTTCACATTCTTTTATGGTGTCCGGGATCCTGCCCCATACAAAAAGACCGACCTGGTTTTTATCATATCTGCAGCCAAGCAAGTCCATAATTTCTTCGACTATTTTACGTCTTGACATATAATGGCTGTTAACCTTATCGTACCAGGCAGGAGGGTTGTTAAGCGCCTCAGCAGCTGCCGCCTGCATAGCCCGGAACATTCCGGAATCCATATTGCTTTTGACTTTGAGAACTGTGCTTATATATTCCTTATGTCCCGCTGCCATTCCCACTCTCCATCCCGCCAT
>PMBC01000036.1 GCA_003152835.1 Bacteroidales bacterium
AGAAACAGGGGAGGAGAAAACGGAGCAATTTTTGAGACAGTACCCAACGCTTTAAACGCATATCTGGTTGATTTTATTTTTAAAACTTCAGATGGCGGTTCAGGCACAATTCAAAGAAATATCAGATATGAGGCAAGGAGCGCTTTTGCCAGAACCGGATATCCTTCTTTCGAAATTGGAGGTCTTAACCCTGATAATGCAACCTTATCCCTGGGAGACAATTATGCTGCTTTTGCCAGACCTCTATACGTCGGGTCATTAACTTTATTGAATTTTCCTGTTGGAACGGCTTATCCTACTCCCACCGCTCTTCTTCAATTAGCTTCCGGAACTGCAACCGCCAATACAGCTCCACTTAAATTTACTGCAGGCACAAATTTAACAACTCCTGAAGATGGGGCAGTTGAATATGATGGGACCAACTATTCTGTTACAAACAATACTGCAAAACGCTATACTCTTGCCAAAACGCTCACAAATACTGCCACGCTTGATTTCACATCAACAGGAGCCCAAAGCAATTCAGATATAAACATTACAGTGACAGGTGCAGCCCTGAATGATGCTGTCGTGTTAGGTATTCCAAACGCTTCTATCACTGCCAATTCTACCTTTACTGCATGGGTAAGCTCAGCCAATACAGTTACAGTCAGATTTAACAATTACAGTTCAAGCGCAAAAGATCCGGCATCAGGAAGTTTCCGAGTTAGCGTACTGCAATATTAAGTTTTAAACGAAATGCTTGTAGAAATTTGTAAATGGATATTTTAATAAACTGATAATAGATTAATGAAAAAACTATTTTTTCTTTTACTAATACTTGTGCCAGCATTCCTATATGGTCAACAAAAAACTGTTTCAGCACAGTCAAAAACTCAAACCACATTTAAACTTACTAACGGACTCGATTCCTCCCAGTATATCCTTGGCGCTTACCTTGGCCAGTACCTCAATGCAAACGGAATTGCAATTATCAAACCCGATCTGTTTATCAAGGGAATGGATGATGTGCTTACAGGCAAAAAGCTGATGGTCAGTGCCGACTCTGTCCCGAAAAGGATGAACGAATACATGAACCGCATGGTGATGGAACGCAACAGGGCACTCGAAAAACAACTCTTTACAAATATCAAGGGACAGCCCGGGATTGGTTCACTACCCGACGGAGTATGCTATGCCATTGTGAAAGCCGGCACCGGATTACGACCCCTGCTGACTGATTCTGTTTCAATTCATGTTAAAGGATATTTGCCTGAAGGTAAGATATTTGAAGATACATATGCCGGTAACAAACCATTTAAAACCACACCCGCAACCCTTATACCAGGACTGAAAGAAACGTTGCAGATAATGCCTGCAGGTTCCCTGTGGCGGATCTATATTCCTTCTGCCCTCGCTTATGGTGATAAAGGTGTAGCAGGGGCTATCCCTCCATATTCGGCTGTAGTTTTTGATATAGAATTATTGGACATTATTAAATAGAAAAGACAAAAGACAAAAGGAAAAAGATAAAAGAGAAGAAATTATTGTCATTGAATAATAATGATCAGCAACCAGAATAAAATATTAGAACAGAAGAAATCAGGAGTCTTCGCTTTTAGTGGAAGGACTCTGATCATCTGTACTGGTTTACTGTTAATTATTTCACAATACCTTCCGGCCCAGGTTATAAATAATAATGGTGCACAGGTAAATGTTACTACAGGAATTTTTGTGATATCAAAGGATGCTGAAAATAATTCCGGTGGCACCCTCTTAAACAATGGGAACATTAATCTTTCCGGGAACTATCTGAACAATGCCAATACCAGCGGAAATGGCACGTTCCGCATCGGCCTCAACTGGACAAATACCTCAGTATTCTTGCCTGGCAGCAGTACTGTAATATTCAACGGTTCCGACAATCAGCTCATTACAAAAATTGGAGGTGAGACTTTTTACAATCTCTCGGTTCTGAATTCAGGGGCTGCTTCCCTGAAATACCTGGGACTTGCCAGCAATGTGTCGGTATTGGGAACACTTACAATGTCGCTCGGAAATGTAGATGCAGGAACATATCTTTTATACCTGGTAAATCCTGCAGCAGCTGCTCTTAACTATATATCCACAACAAAGAGCAGGGTACTGGGAAAATTTGAAAGAGGGATTAATGAGATGGCCACGTACCTCTTCCCATTGGGAACCGCATCTTATTATAACCCGGCAAATCTAAAGACAAACTCTATCACAACAGCTGGCTCTGTACTTTCCCAGTTTTTTGCAGCAGTGCCTGGCAATAACGGTCTTCCGATCCCCGACCCGCCTGTTGAGGTTGCCGATGCGTTATCGAGTGGATACTGGAGAATGACGCCAAACAGTTTTTCCAGTTCAAATTTCAATATTAATCTCGATGCTGCTGGATTTGCAGATACTGTACGCGATGTTACACGTTTGATTAAACGCACTACCGGAGGGAACTGGATTGTCGATGGTACTCATGCCGATGCCACCGGCTCTATCGTTTACAGAAATAACCTTTCAGGAGATCTCGATCCTGCCGGAACCGAATTTGCCCTTGGACGTGCACGGCCGCTGATAACTGTTCATCCTCAAAATGTCATTCAATGCGAACATACCAATGCGATCTTTTCAGTTACAGCAACAGGTGCAACGCCGTTCACCTACCGATGGTACAAAGACGGAGTTCTGATCACCAACAGTGCAGATTACAGCGGAGCGAGAACCGCGACCCTTACCGTTATTGATATCAACCTGATTGATGCAGGCAATTATTATTGTATTGTCTCTGACAAGTAC
>PMBC01000133.1 GCA_003152835.1 Bacteroidales bacterium
GTATTGGATTCAAATGACTGGCCCCCCCTCTTCATTGTCATTTTTGAATCAATAGTCAGTGTATCCTGGTTTTGTGATCTTTTCATTGTTATTGTCTGGGAGAAGTCAGGGTTGCCGGTTTGGTTGGTAATTCCTGCAGGGATGACTTCATTGCTCACCCTGTCGTCACTATCCTCCTGGCGGAATATCCTTTTTAAATTAAGAGCATTGCCGGAGGTCTGTAGTACTTCTACAAAATCGGGGAGATTTCCGGTTCCGGCGTTATCGAGCCGGCTTCTTTCTTCATCGAATATCCATTTGCCTGAAAAATCTGCAGGTTCTCTTTTTATCTCTGAAATAGCAGGGAGACCACAGGCGGTACGATATGGTGCTATAATTTCCCTGTAAGCAGGATCTTCTAGACTAAGAACCCGCGGATCGCCGGTAAGAATTTTATAATCCTTTTTAAGTGTATTTCTCACAAATCCCGACCAGGTAGAATAGTAACCCCATTTCGGCTGTTTTGAAAGTATCTCGGGAGTTGGGGGATTTCCGACCTCAGCAAGCACCAGGGGCTTTCCTTTGGAGAGGACTACGAGGCTGTCGTAATAAGCCTGGTTAAAATCGCTTCCATAAACATCGAGGGCAAGAATATCAAGATAATCATTACCCGGATAGAAGTTGGTGAATTTCATTTCCGGCCTGCTGGGGCGGTCGACGCTCCATATCCATACCAGATTATTCAGCTTGTGATATTTTACGAGCCTGTTAAAAAGCTGCCGGTAGATAGCCAGTGTGCTGTATTTTCCTGTCCGGCCTCCCCACCAGAACCAGCTGCCGTTCATCTCATGATAAGGCCGCCATAAAACGGGGACATGTGCATCCTGAAGCAGTTTCAGGTAATGCGCAACTGAATCAACCTGCGCGCACCAGCTTTTGTATAATTCCGTCCCTGGCGTCAGTATATCTTTAAACTGCTGGTCAGTAAGCTGACCCTGAACACTTGCCAGAGCGGGAGGATTTGCTCCTGGAACAGGCTGAAAGGTTATAGGTTCTTTCGCGGTAGGAGGGACCGCATGCCAGCAGATGGTAATTATTGACCCAAGCTTATGCTGGCGGATAGCCTCTTTGACTATTTCGGGACGGGCAAGATAAGAGTCTTTATCATTTTCTTTTGCAAAGCCCCAGTCAGTGCTGAACACGACAGGTGTTTTGCCAATATATTCTTTTGCAAAGCGTGTATTCCGGTCTTTGATATTAGGGTAGTTATGCTGACCGGTAAGCGTATATTTCCCCGAGATTGAGTAGAATAAATTCAGAAGAGCAGCAGCTTCGGGTGAAGCTTTTGGTGTAACCGGCGCTCCCGGTTTTTCTATTCCGGCCAAAGACGCAGAAACAAAAAACAGGAGAAAAAATAATGCGGTAAGTCTGATTGATGGTTTCATTTGATGAAGGATAAATAATAAATTATCTATAAAAATAATATTTCCGCATCAATTTACCGGCAATTCTGTCCGGCTACATTCGTAGTTGCAGGATTATTTTAATTTTGATGAAGAAATATCCGGATGAGATCCATGGAGCAACACGGTAATACTGATCATGGAATAGTCAGCAAGCTGAAAGCGAGCAAGACAAACCAATTGATTCTTTCAGGGTTGCTGATTATTATACTTGTCCTGGCTACATACGGGGGCGCATCAAAAAACGGATTTGTAGATTGGGATGATAACGAATATGTTGAAAACAATAAACTGGTAAGAAGTCCCGGGGAGACTCAATACAAAGATATTTTTTCCACGGTGATATCCCTGAACTATCACCCGCTTACGATGCTGAGCATGAGGCTCAATAACAACTCCTGTAAAACCTGTCCCAACGGGATCTCGGCCAAACCATTCATCCGGGGAAATATTACCCTCCATGTTCTTAATTCAATTCTTGTTCTTTTGCTGATATTTTCATTAAGCGGCAGAAATATTACAGTTGCTTTTCTGGTTGCCGCAATTTTCGGAGTGCATCCCATGCATGTTGAATCAGTAGCATGGGTTTCCGAAAGGAAAGATGTTCTGTACAGTTTTTTCTTTTTATCCGGATTATTGGCGTACCTAAAATATCTTGATAAGGGAAAAGGACAGTATCTATGGCTGGTATTTTCATTTATATTATTTGTTTTGTCCTGTCTTTCAAAAGCTACTGCCGTTATATTTCCTGTCGTCCTGCTCCTTATAAATTTCTGGATTTATGATAAGGAAGGGAAAAGATCAATTAAATCGGCGCTTTACGAAATGGTTTCACCTAAGAAGCTTGTATTGCTGCTGCCGTTCTTTGTTGTATCCCTTTTCTTCGGAATAATGACTATAAAAATACAAAGCGGCCATAATTTCCTGGGGATGCTCAGGTTCATCAAAGATCCAAAAGATGTGATTAATATCGTCGGTCCGGTTTCCACATTGCAGCACTTCCAGGTTGGTAGTTATGGATTTTTTACCTATATAATAAAATTCTTTCTGCCGGTAAATCTTTCTCCTTTTTATCCATACCCGTCTCTTCAGGAATTCAATCATGGCTCGATTTCGATAAATCTTTGGGTGGCCTTTTTTGCATTATTATTAACAGCGATTATAACAATCTGGTCCCTTAGAAAAACAAAATTGTATTTTTTCAGCCTGGGATTTTATTTTATAACAATTGCATTGGTTCTGCAGTTCATGTCTGTAGGTACTGCTTTGATAGCAGAGAGGTATTCCTACCTTCCATTTATAGGGCTGGCTTTTTTACCTGCAACACTGATAGCCAATACACCGGGCAGGATCAAAAATGTGCTGCTCATCATCTCGGGCTGTTTTATTATTCTTCTGATGATTCTTTCGCGGCAGCAGATCAAAGTATGGTTTAACTCGGAAACGTTATGGTCACAGGCTATTGAACGATACCCGNNCTCGAAGAAAAAGCAATGACTGACTTCACGGTAGCCATAAATGCCGGAACAAAGGAAACCGATGTTTATGAAGGCGCAGGAGTAATACTTGAAGGCAGGGGTGATCTTAAGAATGCGCTGGTCTTTTTAAACAAGGCAATTTCCATAGATCCTAAAAAAGGACGAACTTATTATAATCGTGCCATGGTTTTTGACGGACTGGGTCAGAAAGAAGAAGCAATAAAAGATTACTCGGTTGCCCTTGTCTATCAATCCGACCTCACTATTGAAAT
>PMBC01000159.1:0-1999 GCA_003152835.1 Bacteroidales bacterium
GCATCGTATATCAGTGTAAGATTCGATGCACCTGTACGGCCTCTGTCGGTATAGAAACCATTGTCAACCAGGTTGCCGATCAGGTTGTTGCCATAGAGCGCACTTACACCGTACCATGGTGTGGCTGGCTTTGTTGTAGTATCTTTATAAGCCCAGATAGGGAACGCAATCGGGGGGGTGTTGTGAATGTCGGTAAGAATTGACGGCACCTCAGTGAGTGTAAGTGTAGAGTTGGCAGTTCCTTCTGTTGTATAATCCGGGTCGAAGCCATAGTTAGGTGCGCGGCGGAAAGTAAGGTTTCCGTAAAAACCAAACTTTGCAGTCATCTGGTCATTGATCTTAACGGTGACATTCTGGCGGGTGGTAATCCTGTTATAATCGGATTTCGGGCCCATGTTAATAATATCACCCTCGCCGGCATAACCCAGGTATGAAAAATACTGAACAATATCGTTACCTCCCGAAGATGACATGTTTACTCTTCTGCCCTGCATTGTATTCTTCAGCATCATATCTGCAAAATTAGTGCTGGGGTACTTCAGGTTATATCCGTTGTTTTGTGCATAAGCAGCTATTGCATCGCTGGTATAAACCTTTGGAAGTCCTGAGTTTACCCTTGCCACGTTCTGAAGCCTGGCATAAACTGCTCCGGAAACATAATCGGGCATCCGGTCAACTATGCTCACGCCATCTTCTATATCGACATGCAGCATGCGTTCGTTTTTTACACCCTGTCTGGTTTTGATGTAGAGTATCCCGCCAGTCCCTGAAGGGCCGTACATTGTCGTTCCAAGGATACCTTTTACCAGAGTGACTGATTCAATTTCCGAAGGATCAATAACTGCCTCCTGAAGCCACATGGGCTGATTATCAACCAGCACAAACGGCATATTGCTGAATTTGTCAGTGGAACCGTAGCTGTTTGAAAGGCCCTGAAAATTCTGGAGTCCTTCCAGCGGGCTTAATCCTGGTGATCCGTCCCGTTCCTGGATATCGTAACCTGAAGATATTCCTGTAAGAACGTTACGAATATCGGTTGTAGGATAGTGAGAAAAATAAGATCCAGGAATTACAACATCCGGGCCGGTAAGGTTGCGCTTTTTAAGAGTTGTAAAAGGCAGCGGCACATTATCATCGGAAGTCATATATGTTTTGGCATGCATAAGAGTAAGAGAACTACTCTGCATCAAATCAATAACCGGTGATACGTTTTTCTCATAAAGAGGAGCAGTTATGGTTACAACATCATCAGCGTATCCTTTGAATGATACTGAACCATTCGCATCAGTCAGTACATGGGTGATCCCTTCACCCACCACCACTTTTGCATCGGGGATCGGCGCTCCGTTCTCATCAACAACTTTAAGAACGACGTCGAACAACTGCCTGGCTTTCTTCTCTTTCTGAACCTGTCCGCTGACAGGCCATGATAGAAGGGCAATAAGGATCAAAAGCCCGGCAAATCTGATTTTTTGGTATATTATATTATTAAATCTCATAAACTTTCGTTTTAATGGTTCATGTTACCAAGCTGGGTTTGGTTTGAAATTTTTCATTTTCAGAACATCCGCATTCAGGAACGGCAGATAATACATTCCCGGACTATACGACGGCTGACGAATCCCCTGGTTATTCTCTATGGGTCCTCGTGTATAGATAAATCCATCAGGATAGGTGGGAGAAACTGTCGTTTTCTGTGGAATAATTCCAATTATCGGACCGGCCATCACTGTCGGGAGATCCATCCACCGGCGGATATCGTCGTAGTAATGCTGTCCTTCAAAGCAGAGTTCTATGGTCCGCTCATTCTTTATCCTTGGCCTGAAGGCATCAGTTGATCCGGTATAAACAGGAAGAACATTCGGCATTCCGGACTTCGTCCTGATAACATTTATAGCGTCAATCGCAGTCATAGATGATCCGGGAGCTGTTCCCAACGGATTATAACCTTCGTTGACGGCTTCGGCATAATTGAGATAAAGCTCTGAAAGCCTGAATA
>PMBC01000159.1:2026-4723 GCA_003152835.1 Bacteroidales bacterium
CAAGGGCTGCCGTTATATATAATATCAGTATAAAAGCGCGGATCCCTGTTGACGAAAGGCTGCTGCTCCATGTAGTGACCTGCAAGTGTTGCAGCATCCCTGTCTGCCTGGGTATTTAAAGGCTCTCCCCATTTAGTCTCATACTTGTCAACAGTATTCTGGGAAGGATCGATTCCTGAAGATGAGGCATGTGCCATCATAGCACCGCAGAACAAAGATGCAACAGCACCTGAACCCCCGCCCCAGTTCCATGTCTGGCTCCCGTATGTCCATGTCCAGATACTTTCAGCACATACGTCTTTATCAAAATAGTTGAGATGGCGGTCATTTCCGCTCACGATATCTTTCAGAGGCAGAAGTACAACGCCATGAGATTCAGCCACGTTGATTGCGTCCAGTGCAGCTGCAGCTGCAGCCTGCCATTCAGACACCCCGTTTGCATTATTCAGGGGGCTCGCAGCATAGAGCAGAACCTTTGATTTGAATGCCTTTGCAGCCATACCGTTTGGACGATACATTTCGTACGTTGCATAGTTAAGAGACCCCGAAACACCTGGCAGAGGATCCCTGCGGATCATACCGCAAAGATTAAAGAAGTAATATGACGAATCGATATCATTAACGATCTTCATCAGGTACTCATGTTTCGAAAGACGTGCAAGGTCCCATGTTGAGTCGAATGGTCCCATTACATAATTGAGATAAGGCATTGGTCCCCAAAACCTGAAAAGAGTGAAATGGAACCATGCTCTCATAAAATACGCCTGTCCCATGAAATCATTCTTTACATCCTCAGAGGCATCCTGCATTCTGCTGGCGTTTCTCAACGAAATGTTGCATATCCTGATATCATCGAAGCAGGCTCCCAGTATTGGCCGCCTTGCACCGTCGTAAGCCAGCTTGGCGACTATAGTTTCCGACATGTTGTTGCTCTTCCATGCCTGTCCTTCCATATAACGTCCCTGATCGTGCAAATCCGTCGTTGAGTTGATGCAATATTTCTGATCCCAGGTGTCCATATAGAGAGGAAGGGTGGTTTTGTAATTCCAGGTAGTCGCATAACTTCCGTTATACATCTTCCTGCCGTCATAAACTGCATCGAAGAAGAGCTTGAAGTTTGAGTATTTGGTGAATACAATATCCTCAGTAAGGCCCGATTCAGGAGCCTTGTCGAGATATTTCTTGAGGCATGAGGTTGTCAATAACAAGCTCATCCCCGTAAAAAGCAGTATGAAATATTTTTTCATAGTATGAGTCTCTTAAGAATTAAAATCCAAATTTAATACCTGCTCTGTATGTAGTCATCTGGGGATAATATCCCTGGTAGAAAGTTGTAGCTTCAGGGTCGCCTTCGATCAGAGGAGTAATAGTGAAGATGTTGCTTCCGGTGATATAGATAAGCACGTTTGCAATTCCAATACTCTTGTTCAGGGCTGCGGATTTGATGTTATAACCGATGTAGAGGTCTTTCAGCCTGAGGTAGGAAGCATTCCTGAAGAAACGGTCCTTGATGATTGTCTGGTAACCTCTGTCGGCTTCTCCGCCTCCCCATACAAGGTTATCCTGGCTGGAAGTTCCGCTGAAGTGCATAGTAGCATGAGTTGCATCCTGGTTGGTGGGTGTCCAGTAATCAAGAGCTGATTTGTGAACACGCCAGTCGCCTTTGATGAACTCAACCTCAAATGCCTGGTTGTACTGAACATATTTTCCCTGGTTGCCTGAGAAGAGCATATTGAAATCAAAGTTCTTCCATGTAAATCCTCCTGAGAATGAATATGTAATCGGGGGATATGTTAAGCCCTTTATAGCATGTTTATCAATTGTATTTACTAATCCGTCAGCATTATAGTCGAGGTATTTATAGTCGCCCACATATTCTTTGGTATAATCAATAGGCGAAGGATTATTATGAATATCGTCGACTGAGGTAAGATACCCTGTACCTGTAAGTTCCACTCCGTTAATTTCGAGTCCTTCCAGGCTGTACTCAACGTTGAGCATTTCAGTGAGAGGTTTGCCTGCAAGTTTCATGTGATCAGGAAAGGCTGCCGGGTCGTCCTTGAAAATAACCCTGTTTTCGTTCCATCCGAAAACACCTCTGACAAAATATTCGAAGTCCGGAGTCGTTCTTTTCCTGAATTCCATTTCTGCCTCGATACCATGCTTCTTGACTTTGCCAAGGTTGATCTCCTTGAATGTCTGTCCGATGAGCATAGTGACGCTTTTTGGCGTCAGCAGCATCTGGTCGCGGTATTCATCAAAACCGTCAAGAGTAAGAGTTATCAGGTCATTGAAGATACCCATCTCAATACCGATGTCCCTCTTGTGAGCTCTTTCCCACCGGGCCATCGTATTAGCCATCATATCCTCACGGATATAACCTCCGTTATCTTTGAAATAAGAGCTGTTGTAGAGCCAGCGGCTTTTTGCATAGTCGCTGCCGACCATACCGTCAGAATATCTTATTTTAAGCCTGTTCATCCATGGGACTGCGTTCTTGAAGAAAGGCTCTTCTGAAGCAACCCATCCGAGAGCAACCGATGGAAAAGTACCAAACCTGTTGGATGGTGCAAACCTTTCAGAGCCGGTATAGCCTATGTTGAACTCAAGAAGGTATTTGCGGTTATAATCATAGGTAACCCTTCCGACAAGACCTTCATTATAATATGGGAAATCCGGTGTTGTAGTATTAAGTTG
>PMBC01000024.1 GCA_003152835.1 Bacteroidales bacterium
TAACTCCTGATGAAATTGAGAAGTCAATAATAGGTTCGGATGTAGACCTTTTAAAGAGTGTCAAGGGTATTGGTTTGAAAACAGCCCAGAGGATCATTGTTGACCTCAGGGACAAGATAGGCAAACAGGCCGGAAGTGGTGAAATATTTGCATTTGCAGACAATACAAAACGCAATGAGGCGTTATCTGCTTTAGTAATGCTTGGGTTTGCCAAAGGCGCTGTCTCAAAAGTACTTGAAAAGATTGTGAGGGAAGAAAAAGATCTTACAGTCGAGGAAATAATCAAGAGAGCGCTGAAGAACTTGTAACACTGAATATAAGCCGGATTGGGATCAGAGAAATCATATCGGAATCTTCTGGTATTTGCATTTCTTGCACTATGCGCTGCCTTTATCTTAAGATCAGCGGATGCAAGCAGTCAGGGTTCTGTAAAAGGCTCAGCCACCCAAGACACAACTAAAAAAGCAATCCTCAGATTACAGGATGTTTCAGGTAACCCATGGGAATTGAAGCAGAATTCTCCTTTGTTCCTCGATAACCCTTCAAATATCAAATCGACCGTAATTTATAATGCCGACAGGAATGAATATGTTATTTATCAGAAGGTAGGGACATTCGATTACCGGACTCCGGTTCACATGAGTCCTGAGGAATTCCGGAAATACGAGTACCAAAAATCGATGCGCGAATACTGGGAATCAAGGATCTCTGGCAAGGAATCGGGGTTCAGGTCGTCCCTCATACCACAGATAGAGATAGGCGGCGCAGCGTTCGACAAGGTATTTGGCAGCAATACTATAAATATTATTCCCCAGGGGTCAGCCGAACTGATTTTCGGCATAAACGTTTCGCATACCGAAAACCCGACTCTTTCGGAGAAGCTCAAGACTATCCCGACATTTGATTTCAAGGAAAAGATACAAATGAATGTCACCGGAACAATCGGCGACAAAGTGCAGCTTGGGGTCAATTACAACACCGATGCCATGTTCGACTTTGAAAACCGGACAAAGCTGCAGTATGCCGGCAAGGAAGACGAAATAATCAAGAAGATTGAAGCGGGCGATGTCACTCTTCCTCTTACCGGAACCCTTATAACTGGGAGCTATTCTCTTTTCGGCCTTAAGACAGAGATGCAGTTCGGCAAGCTCACGGTAACTACTGTTATGTCGCAGCAGAAGGGCGAATCGTCGACAATAGAAGCTAAGGGGGGAGCGCAGCAGACACAGTTTGAAATAAATGCGGATGATTACGAGGCAAACCGCCATTACTTTCTTTCGCAGTATTTCAGGGACATTTATGATAATGCACTGAAGAACCTGCCGGTGGTCAGTTCCGGCATTAATATTGGGAGGATTGAAGTCTGGGTTACAAACAAGACAAGCCGCTTTGAAGAGGGAAGCAACAGGAACATAGTCGTACTTATGGACCTCGCGGAGAATACGGAGAATAAAAGCCATATCAACAACAAGATCCCAGCATTCCAGTCAGCTTCCGGCACACCTGCTTATCCTGATAATGGTGCCAGTCCCATGTACGAACAGATGACGTCAACATATGCCGCTATACGTGATGTGGACCAGGTGACCAACACTTTTAATCCGATTTCCTCATCGTTCCAGATAGGCCGTGATTATGAAAAAATAGAGAATGCAAGGAAGCTTGGTGAAAGGGAATACACTGTCAATATCCAGCTCGGATATATCTCCCTCAACAGTGCCCTGAATAATGATGAGGTACTTGCAGTCGCTTATGAATATACTCTCAACGGCCAGGTTCATAAAGTAGGTGAATTTTCAACAGATGGCATTACCTCTCCCCAGACTCTCATTCTCAAAATGCTAAAAGGCACAACCCCAAGCCCTAAGCTTCCGACATGGAAACTTATGATGAAGAACGTATATTCACTCGGTTCGGGAAAGCTTGAGACAAAGGATTTCCAGCTGAATGTTCTTTATCAGGATGATAATACCGGTAACTCAATAAACTATCTGCCGGACGGGAAACTTCAAAAACAAATTCTCCTTCAGGTCCTTGGACTCGATAATCTGAATTCCCAGAATGACAGGCAGCCTGATGGTTACTTTGACTTCATTGACGGCATTACCGTAATGGTTGACAAGGGGAAGATAGTATTCCCGGAAATTGAGCCTTTCGGCAGCTACCTCAGAGCAAAGATCAACGATCCGATTATTGCTCAGAAATATGTTTTCCAGGAACTTTATGATTCGACACAGACTGTGGCTCAGCAGATGGCTGAGAAAAACAAATTCAAGCTGGCAGGGGAATATTCATCTGAATACGGAACAGAAATAAGGCTTAACGCAACAAATATTCCACAAGGATCAGTCAAGGTAACTGCAGGAGGAGTACCTCTTACTGAAAACACCGACTATACGGTAGACTATAACCTGGGAACGGTTACAATTATTAATGCTGCCCTCATTGAGTCGCAGACTCCGATCAAAGTATCTCTTGAGAACAACCAGTTTTTCGGGTTCCAGACAAAAACACTGGTGGGGACGCATCTCGATTACAGGCTTTCCGATAATTTCAATATCGGAGGCACTATTCTTCATCTGACAGAAAGGCCATATACCCAGAAAGTAAATTATGGTGAAGAGCCAATATCCAATACTATCTGGGGGTTAAATACATCGTACAAGACACAATCACAGGCACTGACAAATATTATTGACAAGATTCCTTTTCTGAATACCAAAACACCTTCAACTTTATCGTTCTTCGGAGAGTTTGCCGACCTGGTGCCAGGCCATTCAAAGGCAATCTCCAGTGCCGGAAACTCATATATCGACGATTTTGAGGCATCAGAGATTCCACTCGACATGAAGTCATTTAACGCATGGACTCTTGCCAGTATTCCCCAGGGTCAGGATCAGTTCTTCCCTGAAGCGAAGCTTAATAACAACCTCAGGAGCGGATTTAACAGGGCCAAAATTGCCTGGTATGTCATCGACCCGCTTTTCCTGCGCAACGGATCCTCCACACCGACCTATATAAAAGAACATCCTGCAGAGCAATCTAGTCATTTCGTGAGAGAGATCTATGAAAATGAACTTTGGCCTTACAAGGAAAGCACAAGCGGCATACCCACAACAATCAGTGTCCTGAACGTTGCCTATTACCCGGATGAAAGAGGACCATATAATTTTGATACAGATCCGGATACCTATTCAAAGGGAATCAGTTCCGAAGGCAAGTTAAATGATCCTGAATCGCGGTGGGGAGGAATAATGAGGGAAGTGCTGACAAGTGATTTTGAGACGGCAAACGTCCAGTATATACAGTTCTGGATGATGGACCCATTCGTTGAAAACCCTACCGGCGCAGGAGGAGATCTATACTTTGATCTTGGAAACATTTCAGAAGATATTCTCCGTGATTCAAGAAAAAGCTTTGAAAACGGTCTTCCGGGAACGGCTACTCCCATAAATGTCGATACTACAGTATGGGGGAGAGTCCCTAATATTCAGTCTGTTGTAAATGCCTTTGATAACTCGGCGGAATCGAGACTATACCAGGATGTCGGACTTGACGGACTTATAAATGCCGATGAAAAGACTTTTTTTGCGGATTA
>PMBC01000163.1 GCA_003152835.1 Bacteroidales bacterium
TCTTTGAAATAAATATGGTCAGGAAGATTATCCATAAGAGTATGCAACAGATATTGTTCCTGAGCAAGCGCTTCCTCAGCCTGTTTGCGTTCGGTGATGTCTTTTTCGTATGATGTTTTTAATGAATCATACTCCTGCAACAATTTCACCAGTTGTGTTTCAGGTTCCGCCCTTTCCTTGTCCCTGCTGTTCATCTTTTTTGACATTTTAAAATATCCTTCCTTTTATTATGGTAATCCAATCACAAGTTAATATATTTCTGCCATATAGATGGGCGTTGTTTCCTGAATAATCTGAAAGAAACAAGAGTTGAAGGGTGTTGAAGGGTTGAAGGGTTGAAGGGGTTGAATGAGTTGAAGGGGTTGAAGGTAAGAGATTAAACTCTTTCACCCTTTTCAACTTTTAAACTTTTAAACAATTTCTTTCTACCTTTGTCGCCTTGAAAACTCTGCTGCACGATATTCAACCCGGCGTTAAAGGACTCATCTTCGACCTTGACGGAACTCTGGCCGACACCATGCCGTATCATTTTGAGGGATGGCGGAAAGCCTGCAGAAAATATGGCGCTGACATGGATCCTGCTTTTCTGAGGCTTCATACCGGAAGCCCCGGATGGATAATTGCTTCGGAGATCATTAAAAAATGCGAACTTGAAGGAAAAGTAACAATTGACCAGATTGTTGAAGAAAAGCTGGTTGAATTCTATAAGATACAACATAAAGTAAAGGCAATAGAACCTGTTGCAGATATTGTCAGAAAATACTATGGCAAGCTGCCGATGGCTGTCGGAACAGGAGGACACAGGGAAGCAGTTGAGCGTACACTTGAAATAACAGGTCTCAGGAAATATTTTGAAATCATTGTTACGGCAAATGATGTCGATAACTTCAAGCCCCATCCTGAAACATTCCTGAAATGTGCTGAATTAATGAAAATCGATCCTGCGTTCATTGAGGTTTTTGAAGATGGCGATCTGGGCCTCAGGGCGGCTGAGATGGCAGGGATGATTGCTACTGATGTCAGGTCGTGGTACGTTTCGAACTGGTAATAACTGAAAGGAATGGAGCATTCGCACTCTTATAAAAGTACAAATAGCCTGGGCAAAGCCTTTAAAATTGGCATAACGCTCAATATCATTTACATAATTATAGAAGTCATTGCCGGCATCAGGGCAAATTCAATGGCCCTGGTCGCTGATGCCGGACATAATTTCAGTGATGTACTGGTGCTGGTATTTTCGTGGGTGGCGGTAGCATTATCCCAACGCAAGCCGACCATGAAATTCACCTATGGCTTCCGGCGGTCAACAATTCTTGTTGCACTTTTCAACACTCTTTTCCTCATGGCAGCAGTAGTTTTCATTATCTGGGAAACTATCGGAAGACTAAGACATCCGGCAGAGATAAAATCGACTATTGTCATTTTTACCGCATCAGCCGGGATAATTATCAACGGTATTACTGCCTGGCTTTTCATAAAGAAGCAGGTACATGACCTGAACATTCGAAGCGCCTTTATTCACTTTATTGCCGATGCGCTTGTTTCACTGGGTGTTGTTGTAGCGGGAATTATTATGGCATTCACCAGGGTTGCATGGATCGATTCAGCCGTTTCATTAATAATTGTCGCTGTAATTCTTTACAGCTCATACAAACTGCTGATCAATTCAGTGAATCTTGCACTTGATGCAGTTCCGGAAAACATTGACATCAGCGAAATAAAAGAGTACCTGAAAAGTCTGCCTGAAGTTTATGATATTCATGATCTCCATATCTGGGCGCTCAGCACAACTGAAGCCGCGCTGACAGTTCATCTGAAAACTAAAACAGTAACTGATGTCAACTTTATTGGCAGAATACAGAACCAGCTGAATGAAAGGTTTGGAGTTGGGCACTGTACGATCCAGGTAGAATTTGGCAATAATCCGGAAGGGTGCAATAACTGCAATTGAGATGCATCTATAGTCAACGGATTCCTGAAAAACCGGATTTAACACCCTCATTATGTTTATTTTTAATAATTTTATTCTCAATATCTGCATGATGAGAACAAAATTTGCATTATTGATATTTCTTGTTTTAACCATTTCATCTGTCTCTGCTCAGCAGGCTACTGATACGCTGCAGGTTAAAACACAGAAGCTTGATGCCGGCGACCTCTATTTCAAAAAAGATACTGCCGAGATGAACGTCACCTCGGCAAGCCGCAGTTCAAAGCGGATCGGCGAATTGCCAATAACTATATATGTGGTCACTCGCGAGGAGATTATCCTGAACCACTATAATTCTCTAATTGACATATTAAAGAGCCTTCCGGGAGTCAGGGTATCACAACCCGGATCCGGAGAACTTGGCGAGTCTTTTGAGTTAAGGGGACTTGTCGGGAATCTTTACACAATGATACTTATCAATGGACTGCCAATTAAACCCAGTGGTGCGGCAGGAATGCCTATCGGGGCACAGCTTCCCGTAAGAGAAGCCGAAAGAATAGAAGTTATATATGGTGCGGCTGCTGCCGTTTATGGTGCCGATGCAGTATCAGGTGTAATAAACATCATTACTAAAGAGGCCGATAAAGGGACGTTTGTCTCGGGTAACCTTGGGCTTGGGCTGCTTGATTACCGGAATGGCGATTTTATGGTAGGAGGAAAAACAGGAAAGAATAAGAACATAATGCAGTATACCTTTTACGGAGGGCTCAGTGAAGTGAGCGATGTGAATATTAAGGATGGCTATGCTGATGTTTACAATCCGCTTCAGTATCTTCAGAAGAAGGGGGTCAAATATACTATCGGAAGTACCAGCTACGAACCGATAAATATTACTGAGAGTGTTCTTCGTGCCGGCGGGATTGAACCATCAGCCTTTATTAAGGAGAATTATCCTGAAAATTACGAAGGCTCTCTTACAATGCCTGATATGGAGAATCTTCCCGCTTCAAGCAATCATCTTGGCTTCCAGCTTAAATACAGGGGTGTCTCAATGTCGTTTAATAACATGTACAGGAGAACCCATAGTTCTCTAAGCCAGTCAGCTTACCTGTACAAGTATAATAATCCGCAGAATTACTGGGGAGATAATATCAGATCGACTACGCTGAGCTATAATCATGAATGGACGCCAAAATTCATGACAACAACCAACCTGTCGAGCCTTGTCTATAAAATGGATAACAACTCAAATATGGGGGTTACATTCATTGATTATAATGACCAGGTCTACAGGTATGCCGCAAGCCGTGACATTCTCTTTGAGCAGCTTTTCACAGTTATGCCGAAGAATGGACTTGAAATTATGTCGGGCTTCACCTATCAGTATTCCGGTAACCTGCCGCAAACAAATTTCCTGGATTCTCCTTTCAAGGAATCCAAATACAGCTTCTTCAGCACAAAAATTGATCTTCTGGATACTCTCACAAACAATTTCGGATTTAATCCCCTTGTCTACCATAACTTTTCTGTTTTTTCGCAGACCTATTATTCCTTCAAATCATTCAGGTTCATGGGAGGCGTCAGATTAGACAACAACTCACGTTACGGAATGAAATTAAGTCCAAGGCTGGCAGGCCTCTATATTATGAATCCGAGAACAAGTTTCAGAGGTTCAGTAAGCTTTGCATACAAAGCTCCTGCATCATCCCTGGCATACCAGTCATTAGCTGTCCGGACAGGGAATAATCATGACAGTCTTCTTTATATATCAATTCCAAACCCCGCCCTTGAACCTGAACAATTCATGGATGTCGAGCTTGGACTTATCAAGAAGTCCAGGAAAGGTCTCAACTTCAATCTTTCGCTTTATTATAACGAGATCAGGAATAACATTGTTGAGCGCGATGTTCCCATCGCAGGACTGGGACTGCCGCTTGCGGTTATGACGTCCGATACAGCCACTGTCCTTCAGAGGTCAAATGCCAAAAACTCAGTATACAGACTTTACGGAATACAGGCTACCTTCAAGGCAAATGACATTGTGAAGTCAATCCATCTGAACGGGGAACTGAGCCTCACGATTGCAAAAACCAGCTATGATTTCCCGGAAATCCTCCAGATTGCTACTGACTACTTAAGCAATTTTAAGCTTATTCCGAAACATAACGGACAGCTCAAAATATCAATGCGGCCAACCAGGAACCTTTATTTACAGGTGACAAGCATCTGGACATCAAGCTGGCTAAGGGTTATCATACCTGTTAAAAGCCTTTACGAGCAGCTGCTGAAAGATTATGACGGATTTTACAGCATGGATATTGTCGGAGACTATAAGATAGGTCCTAATCTCAATTGTTTTGTTAAAGTCACTAATATCTTTGATGAAAGATATGGCGGACCTTTCTATTCCGGAATGAACACCCCGCTGCCCTATAATCCACAGACCGGAAGAAGCATAAGTTTTGGCCTTACATATACTCTTAACTGATGAAGAAAAAGTTACCGGTCATATTATACTCTCTGGCTTTCTCTTCAATTTTCTTGTGCACTTACGGACAAGAGACAACATATGTAAAACTTAGAAGGGCTGCAGATTCAGTAAAGGCAGTATCTTTCTACCAGAGCGCTGTTAATTTTCTGGCAGGAAATAAGGCTGACAGTTCGCTCGCTAATATATCCAGGTCACTCGATATAGCATCAGAAAACGGATTCCAGAATATTGAAGCGGCTGATTATGAACTATTGGGAACATTTTATGACAGGCAATCGGATGAGGACAAAGCGCTGAAAAATTATTTACGTGCATCATCAGCTTATTCAAATTCCCATGACAGTTCGAATGAGGCAAGAATCCTCAGGCTAATTGCCGGCAAATACTATAAGGCAGGAGTTTACAATAAGTCAGCAGCTTATTCTGAGCAGGAATTCATTTTATATGGCGAAAAGGAGACCAGGATGCTGGCTTCAGCAGCTGAAACAGCAGGTAAATCATATTTTTATGTGCCTTCCGATTCGCTCTCACTGGAATGGTACAGCGCAGCGAGTCATTACTATTTAACAGATTTCGATTCCTCTGGTTACCTCAGGTGTACCGGGAAGATGGGAATGCTCTACACCAGGTCCGGAAAGTATGATCAGGCACTTGAAGATTACAGTATTCTTTCGTCGGTTTATGCAGGAATAAAAGATTATAAAAATCTGGCATCCGCCTCTAACCAGATAGGTTTTCTGATGTTCCACAAAGGGGATATCAAGGCAGCACAGGATTATTTTGGCAGAGCTATAGAGTATTCCGTGAAAGGAGGAAAAGATGACTTTTTTCTGACCGATGCCTGGTCAAACATGGCAATCTGCCAGCAGAATCTGGGCAATCAGAATGACATGCTTGCGAGCTTCAATAAAGCACTTGTGCATGCGAAAGCTTCAGGAAGAACTGAGGAGGTTGCGAGGATTGACAGGATCATCGGTACAATTTATTTCAAAAAAGGAGATAACTATCATGCTGAAGTTTATTACCTGGAGTGTATTGAAGCGGCAAAAAAGTCAGGGAACCTGGATGTTCTTCAACTTTGCTATAAAGATTACTCCGATGTTCTTAAAAACGGTAACGACTTTGTAAAGGCGCTCAATTACTATGAGAAATACCTCAATCTCCGCGATTCCCTCAATTATGCTAATCGCCTGGCTGAAGAAAAGAGAACCGACAGGATCACTGCCATGGAGGAATCAGAGCAGCGTATTAAAAGTGAATTGTCATCCGAAGAGATCCAGGGACTCGTGCTGAAAAATCTTAAAACCGATAACAGGAGGAAAGAAAATGAACTCATGCTCCTGCAAAAACAACAGGACCTTGACAGATCCGAAAAAGTCAGGCTTAATCAATCCCTGGTTCTTCAAAATGAGCGCTTCGAACTCAGTAAAAGAGTTCAGGAAAACAGATCCCTTAAGCTGCAGCAGGCAAACGACAGTCTGAGCCTTATTCAGAAAGATGAAGCAGCAAAAAGCCTTGAAACTGAAAACATACTTCTTGCGAAGGATAAACTCCAGAAGGAAACAGAGCTCAGGCGTGAAAAACTTCAAAGGAAATTTGCAGTAGGTATCGGGGTTTTGATGCTGCTCGTTGCTGCAAGCATCCTTTTCGGGCTGATCTCAACCAGGAAGAAAAATCAGAAGCTGGCAGAGAGCAAGCGACAGATTGAGATTATCAATTCTGACCTTGAAATAAAAAATACTGAGGTACTTAAACAGAAAGACATAATTGAACAAAAAAACCAGTCAATTACCGACAGCATACAATATGCCAGCAGGATCCAGACTGCTGTCCTCCCTCCCATCAGCTTCCTGTCAGACTGGGGGCTTGAAAATTTTATACTTTTCAAGCCAAAAGATATCGTAAGCGGTGACTTCTACTGGGGGGTGAAAAAAAATGAAAAGATCATTCTTGCTGCCGGTGATTGTACCGGACATGGAGTGCCTGGTGCATTTATGAGCATGCTTGGTCACGCCTTTCTTGATGAAATAATAAATACACAGGATCCTGAAAATGCAGCTGCTATCCTCAACCTCCTGCGTGATGAAATAATCAATACGCTTAAACAGAAGGGAACGACTGGAGAAGCACGTGACGGCATGGATATTTCCCTTGTAATACTTGACCTTAAGTCCGGAAAGCTTGATTATGCCGGCGCCAATAACCCGCTTTATCTTATAAGGGACGGGAAAATGATCAGGTATCCGGCCGATCGCATGCCTATCGGTATCCATTTTATATCATTCTCTCCCTTCACTAACCGGGAAATTGAAATAAAGAAGGGCGATTACCTGTATCTCTCTTCTGACGGTTATGCCGATCAGTTCGGTGGTCCGAAAGGCAAAAAGTTCATGTATAAGCCATTTCAGGATCTTCTCCTGAGGAACTATTCAAAGCCTATGGACCTTCAGAAAGAAATCCTTGATAACACCTTTGAGAAATGGAAAAATGAACGCGAACAGGTGGATGATGTACTGGTTATAGGAATTCATATTTGATTATAATACCGGTAACCGGCTACCGGTCACCGGTCACCGGAAAAAATGAATCAATTATTTACAACTTCTGATGGTTCGCATACCTTATACGTTCCCGAGCTGAATGAGCATTATCACTCCATCCATGGGGCAGTTCAGGAATCGGAGCATATATTCATAAAGGCAGGTTATGACAATTGCAAGGCAGACCCGCTGTATATTTTCGAAGCCGGATTCGGAACAGGTCTCAATGCACTTCTTACTGCTGTCAGGTCAATAAATGATAACAGGGAGGTGTTCTACACTTCAGTTGAGAAGTACCCTGTCGGCAACGACCTGATAAAATCATTAAACCATAATAAATATGCGGGTTCCGATGGGAAGAATATTTTTCAACTTATCCATTCATCAGCCTGGGGAGGAATGCATCTCATCTGCAATAAATTCAATCTTTGTAAAGTAGAAGGAGACCTGGCTGATTTTATCCCGGCGTTTCCAATTGATCTCGTCTATTTTGATGCTTTCGGTCCTGATAAACAGCCGTCTATGTGGACCAGGGAAATCTTTGGAAGAATAGCTTCTGCCATGAGAAGCGGAGGAATTCTTGTGACCTATTCAGCAAAAGGTGATGTAAAAAGGAATCTCAGATATATTGGTTTTGATGTAAAATTACTTCCCGGGCCACCGGGAAAAAGAGAAATGATAAGTGCAAAGAAAATCTGAAAAAATGTTTTAAAGACTTTTTTACAAGGCTCAAAGTATTATCTTTGCGAAAATTAATTTAAAAATATCTGATATGAAATTTAAGGGATTAGTTGTTCTGACTGCCATGATTGCCATTATTGCTGGCTCATGCGCAAAAAATGCAATTCAGGGTACAAAAATACATTCTGACAAGGATTCTCTTGCCTATGCATTTGGTATTGTAAACTACAATGCGCTTGCTGCTGATAGTTTGGATCTTAATCCGATGGTTGTTGCCAAAGCAATGCTTGACGGCAAAAACGGTAAGGCAATTTTAAATGATGAAACCGCAAGAGCAGTAATCATGAAATTCATAAATCATCGTGAATCTGAAAAAGCAGTAAAAAAAGCCGAAGCAGATAAAATTCTCTACAAGGACTGGATTCAGCAGAACGAAGATTTCCTTGCCAAAAATAAAGAAAAGCAAGGTGTTACTGTTACCCCCAGCGGTCTTCAGTATGAAGTGATAAAAATGGGAAGCGGACCAAAACCGACAAATGAGAACACCGTTAAAGTTAACTATACCGGAACCCTTATTGACGGAACCGAATTTGATTCATCCGTTAAGAGAAATGAACCTGCCACGTTCCCGGTCGGAAATATTATTCCTGGCTGGAAAGAAGCTCTCCAGCTGATGCCTGTAGGATCGAAATTTAAAGTTTATATTCCCCAGGGTCTTGCTTACGGACCTGCTGGAGCAGGTGAAAAGATCAAACCTTACTCGACACTTATTTTCGATATAGAACTTCTTGAGATTGTCAAATAATGAGAAGTGCAGAATTACATACTGCAAAAGGTGTTATGAAAGTCAGCTTTTATGAGGCTGACGCACCCGGAACTGTCGAGAACTTCGTTACACTTGCAAAGAAGGGTTTTTATGACGGCCTTGCCTTCCACAGGGTTATCCCCGACTTTGTAATCCAGGGCGGATGTCCTTTTTCAAAGGATATGAGCGACCCCAGGATTGGCACTGGCGGCCCGGGTTACAAAATAAAATGTGAGCTCGATGGTAATAACCAGTACCACGACAAGGGTGTTCTGTCAATGGCTCATGCAGGAAGGAACACCGGTGGCTCTCAGTTCTTTATCTGCCATAGTAGGACCAATACAAAACACCTCGACAGGCAGCATACATGCTTTGGAAAAGTATTTGAAGGAAATGATGTTATTGATAAAATACGCCAGGGCGATAAAATTGAAAAGATCACAATAATTGAAGAATAGAATAAAATGGCTTTTGAAATTACCGGCAAAATAATTGACATCTCACCCGTAAACCAGGTAAGTGATAAATTCAAAAAACGTGAATTTGTCATTGAGAAAAAAGAGTCGGGAGGAAGTGCAGTTTTCATTGATTATATCAAGTTCCAGCTGATCCAGGATAAATGTGACCTCATTAATGAATCATATCTCAATGAAGAGGTTAAGATTTGGTTCAACCTGAAAGGCAACAAATGGGAACGCGATGGCAAGATAAATTACTTCACAAATCTCGATGCCTGGAAGATTGAGAGAGCATCATCGCAGGGACGCGAACAGAATGTATCCGAGTCACGCCCAGCGCTGGAAGATCTTCCGCCGGAGAATGATGAGATGAGCGATCTGCCATTCTGAAAAGAATACGAGAGACTGAAACAAAAATTCAGTCTCTTTTTTTTATCTTGGCTAAAAATTATTTCATTCACTTAATATAATAATTACGGTTCAATCATGAAGATGATAAAGTTCCTCCCTCTCCTGTTTTATTTAATGACAACAATCTCACAGGCCCAGCTGCCATCAGATATTTCTCCGCAAAATTCCCGTCAGATCCTTCTTCCATGGAACAGGCTCATTCAGCCTGCAGGACTCCAGGTATATTTTGGAGACACGGACATGGAAAACCATTCATTGGATGCAGCCCTATCTCCCGACGGAAAATTTCTTGCCGTTATGGAACGATACAGCATTGTGTTTATCAGTACTGAAAACAACCATGTATTATTTACATTGCCGGACTATTACTGCCCTGAGCTGACTGGAGGAATGAACACATATTCCGGTATTACCTGGCACTCAGGGAACAATCTTACTGAAGTATACTGGAGTGCGATCGACGCTAAGAAAAGGTCATTTATTGTCTCTGCAAAATGGGACGGAATAAAAGCTGAATTCAGCAGACTCATTGAATATAAAGCTGCTCCAAAAACCGACATGGCTCTCCCTAACGAATTCCTTATAACCAAAGAATCCTCAAAGGAATTCTTGTATGTTGTACTTAACGGAAATAATAACCTGATAAAACAAGATTTAAAAACCGGTGATACTATCTGGATTGCAAACCCGGGAGTTGCTCCTTATGGAATTACGATGGCTTCCGGGAAAATATACGTAACCAACTGGGCTGGAAGATTCCCTGAACCAGGTGATAAAAATGTTGCTGGTGTACCATGGGGATCGGCCAGGGTTGATAACCAGGCAGGTGGTTCGACCAGAGAGGGAAGCGTTACTGTTATAAATCCGGAAAACGGAAAGATAATTAAAGAGATAATTGTTGGTCTTCATCCCAATGAAATCATTACTAACAAGAGCGGTAAGTTTATTTATGTAACTAACTCCAATAGTGATAATGTATCAGTAATTAACACTGCAACTGATGAAGTTACCGAAACTATAAATGTAAGGCTACAGCTGTCTATAAATCAGTTCTTTGGCGATTCGCCGGATGGNNGCAATCAAGCATTGTCAGCGGGTTTATCCCGACAGGAGCCTACCCCTCAGCTATAAGCATCATGAACCCTGGCATCCTGTATGTATGTAATCTCGAAGCAGCAGGTGTAAGGCTTGGCCTGCCCGATTCCAAATCAAAGAATCTCGCCTACAATTCACATCACATGATGGCTTCAGTTTCGGTAATCCCTGTTCCTCTGAAGAAAGAACTGAAAGCCTATACCGATACTGTCATCGCAGTAAACAACCTTGTCAGGGCTACACTTTCGAGGGAGAAACCTTCACCTGAGGCAAAACCAAAAGCTGTACCCGAAAGGATCGGAGAGCCTTCATTATTTAAGCATGTTCTCTATATCATCAAGGAAAACCGTACCTACGACCAGGTCCTGGGAGACATGAAACAGGGCAACGGAGACCCTTCTCTCTGTATTTACGGCGCAGAAATTACTCCCAACACTCATAAGTTGTGTGAAGAGTATATCCTTCTTGATAATTTCTATGTTTCGGGCAAATCCTCACCAGAAGGACATCAGTGGACAGATGCCTCTATAGTAACTGATTATATTGAAAAGAACATGAGAGCATGGTTCAGGAGCTATCCACATGTGCAGACTGATGCTCTCGTGTACGCACCAACTGGTTTCCTGTGGGACAACGGCCTGAAGAATGGAAAGTCGGTAAGGATCTATGGCGAAGCTTCAATACCTGTCTTTGACAATAAGCTGAAGTGGACAGATATTTACAATATGTACATAAAGGGTGAAAAAGTGGATTTCTACAATAAGACAACCATTGAACCCGTGAAAAACATCCTCTGTCAGACATACCCTTCCTATGGAAATCATGAATTCTCTGATGCCATGAGGGCCGATGCATTTATCAGGGAGCTCAGCGATTTTGAAGCATTGCCGGGAGATCAGCTTCCGGAGCTAATGATAATGGCTTTGCCAAATGATCATGCTAATGGCCTTCGCCCCGGCTCTCCTACCCCGCGGGCAATGGTTGCCGATAATGACCGGGCACTTGGGCTTATCGTGGAAGCGGTTACAAAAAGCAGGTTCTGGGAAAACACTGTGATCTTTGTAGTCGAAGACGATTCACAGGGAGGTTGGGACCATGTTTCAGCATATCGAACTGTATCGCTTGTTATCAGTCCCTATTCAAGACTCAAATCAGTCAATCATACATTTTATACCCAGCCTTCAATGGTAAGGACCATAGAACAGATACTCGGGCTGCCTCCTATGAATATACAGGATGCCATTGCTAACCCTATGTCCGATTGTTTTGGAAATGCTATTGACAAGACCCCATTCACGGCAGTTCCAGCAAATGTCAGAATTGACGAAATGAATCCACAGCTGGTCTCTCTTAACGGCAAAGCACTTCATTATGCCAAAAAGAGCATGCTGCCTGAGTTTGACGGTATAGATTCGGGCAATGACGACCTGCTCAACAGAATACTTTGGTTTGCTGAAAAAGGGAATATCCCCTACCCGGCTAAATATGCAGGTGCTGATAAGGATGACCGGGAAGAGGATGAAATCGATTAAAAGAGTGCCTTTAAATGGATAAGATCTCTGACAATCCGCTTTTGCAGGAATGGAATACACCTTTCGGAACACCGCCATTCGACAGGTTTACTGTTCCGCTCTTCAAGCCCGCAATTGAAGAAGCCATAAGGATTGCGTCTGCTGAGATAGATTCAATTGCAGATAACCCTGAAAAGCCGGGTTTTGAAAATGTCATTGCCGCGCTCGACCATGCCGGTGATAAGCTTGGCGATATTACCTCGGTCCTGTTTAATCTGAACAGTGCTGAAACGAGCAGAGAGATTCAGGCTGTTGCCCAGGAGGTTTCGCCCCTTCTGGCACGCTTCTCAAACGATATAACTCTGAATAATAAGCTTTTCCTGAAGGTAAAATCAATTTATGAATCACGCGAGGCTATCGGGCTTTACAGCGAACAGATGATGCTTCTCGAAAAAAACTATAGGAACTTTATCCTTGGGGGAGCTGATCTTTATGAGGAAAAAAAATCAAGGTTCAGGGAAATTTCAGAAGAGCTTTCCCGCTTGCAGATAAAGTTTGAAGAGAATGTTCTGGAAGATACAAATGATTTCGAGCTTCATATTACCGACAGAAATGATCTTTCAGGATTGCCAGAGGGTATTATTGAGATAGCAAAACTGGAGGCAAAAAACAGGAACAAGGAGGGTTGGGTAATCACACTCCATGCACCCAGTTACATTCCCTTCATGAAATATTCAGCTAACCGTTCACTCAGGGAACAGCTTTTTAAAGCATATGGTTCTCGAGCCTTTCATAAAGATGCTCACGACAACCGCGAACTTGCAGTCAGGATTGCCAACCTGCGGCTGGAGATGGCTGATTTACTGGGATTCAAAAACTTTGCCGAACTTGCATTGGTCGATAGAATGGCCGACTCAGCTGAAAAAGCAGTAACATTTCTCGATGAGCTTCATTCAGCATCAAAACCGGCTGCAATAAGAGATCTCGAAAAAGTAAAACAATTTGCTGCTGAAAACGGTTTCGCTGGTGAACCGGAAAGGTGGGACTGGGCTTATTATTCTGAAAAACTTCAGAAGGCACAGTTTGATATTGATGATGAAGTGCTGAAGCCATTTTTCGTTCTCGAAAACGCCGAGCGCGGTATATTTGATCTGGCGGAAACCCTCTACGGGATAAAATTCATTGCGAACTCTGATATTCCGGTTTACCATCCTGAAGTAAAAACCTGGGAAGTCANNGGAAAGAATGGCGGTGCCTGGATGACGAGCTTCAGGGAACAGAGATATTATGAGGGCACTGATACAAGACCCCTGATCTCGATAGTTGCAAATTTTACAAGGCCTACAGAGACGAGACCATCGCTTCTGACCTTCAATGAAGTCACCACTTTTCTACATGAATTCGGACATTCCTTGCACGGAATGCTGACAAAATGCACATACGAAAGTCTTTCAGGAACCAGTGTTGCCAGGGATTTTGTAGAGTTGCCATCACAGTTTATGCAGAATTTCGCATTCGAGAAAGAGTGGCTGTCTACCTGGGCAAGACATTATTTATCCGGCGAGATAATTCCTGACCGGCTTATTGATAAAATCAAAGCCGCTTCAGCCTTTAATGAAGGATATGCATGCAACCGACAGCTGGGCTTCGGTTTCCTCGATATGGCATGGCATACAATAACTACTCCAATCAAAAAGGACCTTGCTGAATTAGAATCGGAAGCCCTGACAAAAACAGAGTTGTTTCCACCAGTCAAAGGGTTAAATATAAGTGTATCTTTTACACATATTTTCGGAGGAGGCTATGCAGCAGGCTATTATGGATATAAATGGGCTGAAGTACTGGATGCTGATGCTTTCGAGTACTTTAAGGAGACAGGCATTTTTAATAAGATAACTGCGGCGGCGTTCAGGAAAAACATACTTGAGAAGGGTGGCACAGATAAACCTATGAACCTGTACAAAGCATTCAGGGGCAAGGAACCTTCAATTGAAGCATTTCTGAAAAGAAGCGGACTAAAATCAATATAATAAAATCATAAACATGATCACCTTTTTCGAAACCCTGAGCAAAGAAATTCTTGCCGTAGGAACATCAGTTAACCTTTCCGAAAATGAAATTGAGAAACTGGTCTGGCTCTTCGGGAACGCCACCATTGACGTAAAAGAAAAACTGGAAGGCGATTTTATAGGCCCAAGAAAAGAGATGATCACTCCCTGGAGCACTAATGCTGTGGAGATTACTCAGAACATGGGGATCAGCAGCATCTCCCGGATTGAAGAATTTCACCAGGCTTCAGGAAAAACTTTATGGGATCCAATGCTTCAGTCTCTCTATAAAGGCCTTGACCAGCATCTTTTCACAATAGATAAGAAGCCAGACCCTGTAATTTTTATTGATAATATAGGTGAGTATAACAAGAAAGAAGGACTTGCGCTGAATGAAGAGGAGATCTCATATCTTGATAATCTGAGCGGAAAACTAGGCAGAAAGCTGACAGACAGCGAGGTATTCGGATTCTCCCAGGTAAATTCAGAGCATTGCCGTCACAAGATCTTCAACGGGACCTTTGTAATTGATGGAATTGAAAAGGATAAAACTCTTTTCCAACTGATAAAAGAGACTACCCTGGTAAACCCCAATAAGGTAATCTCAGCATATAAGGACAACTGCGCTTTTCTGCAGGGTCCTGTTGTTGAGCAGTTTGCCCCGGTGACACATGAAAAATCCGACTATTTTAAAATTACGGACTTCGAATCTGTTCTTTCCCTGAAAGCCGAAACACATAATTTCCCTACTACAGTGGAACCATTCAATGGTGCTGCTACCGGTACCGGTGGTGAGATCAGGGATCGCATTGCCGGAGGCAAAGGAGCATTCCCGATAGCTGGTACAGCTGTCTACATGACATCCTATCCCAGGCCTGGCGGAGGAAGAGCATGGGAAAAAGCGACCAGGGAACGTCCCTGGTTATACCAGTCACCTGAAGATATTCTCATCAAGGCATCAAACGGGGCCAGCGACTTTGGCAATAAATTCGGGCAGCCTCTGATCTGCGGCTCCCTCTTCACATTCGAACATTTTGAGAATCTCAGGAAATTTGGTTACGATAAAGTGATAATGCTGGCTGGCGGTATTGGCATTGGAAAGAAAAAAGATAGCGAAAAGGATATTCCCCAAAAAGGAGATATAATTGTACTCCTTGGAGGAGATAACTACAGGATCGGCATGGGTGGAGGCGCTGTTTCTTCAGTTGAAACAGGCAAATATGACAGTTCAATAGAACTGAATGCTGTCCAGCGGGCTAATCCAGAAATGCAGAAAAGGGTTTATAATGCAATCCGCGCCCTGGCGGAGATGGATAATAACCCGGTAATTTCAATCCATGATCATGGTGCCGGCGGTCACCTGAACTGCCTTTCGGAACTCGTCGAAGCAAACGGAGGAAAAATAGATATCAGTAAATTGCCTGTGGGCGATCCCACCCTTTCGGCAAAAGAGATCATCGGGAATGAATCGCAGGAAAGAATGGGGCTGGTGATGAAAAAAAACACCATCGGTTCATTAAGGAAAATCGCTGAAAGAGAGAGAGCTCCCATTTATATAATAGGTGAGGTTACTGGTGATCACCAGTTTACATTTTACAGCTCTGTTTCAGGTGAAAAACCAATAGACATAAAGCTTGAATCTCTGTTTGGCAAGCCGCCGAAGACCATAATGAAGGATATCACCCTTGAATCCGGGTACAGGAAGGTGGAATATGATCCTGCCAGGATCCATGAGTATCTTGAGGCTCTTTTGCAGATTGAAGAGGTAGCCTGCAAAGACTGGCTCACAAACAAGGTAGACAGGTCAGTAACAGGAAGAATAGCCAGGCAGCAATGCGCCGGCCCCCTGCAATTACCCCTGAACAATGCAGGCGTCATAGCACTCGATTACAGGGGCAAGTATGGAATGGCAACTTCAATTGGCCATGCACCCGCTGCCGGATTGATAGACCCGGCCTCTGGCTCAGTGCTTTCAATCGCTGAGTCTCTGACAAATATAATATGGGCTCCCCTGTCAGATAAATTAAAGAGTATCTCTTTATCGGCAAACTGGATGTGGCCCTGTAAAAATCCTGGTGAAGATTCCAGGCTTTACAATGCTGTAGTTGCAGCCAGGGATTTTGCGATCGGGCTTGGCATAAATATTCCGACAGGCAAGGACAGCCTCTCCATGACACAGAATTATAAGGACCAGGTAGTATTCTCTCCCGGCACAGTTATTATTTCAGCTTCCGGCGAGGTTTCTGATGTCAGAAAAACCGTTGAACCTGTTCTTGCGAATGACTCATTTACAAGCCTGCTCTATATCGATATGAGCCGTGATGAATTCAATCTCGGCGGAAGCAGTTTTGCTCAGGTTGTCAACCGGCTTGGAGATACTGTCGCTTCAGTTAAAGATCCGGCATATTTCGCTACAGTTTTCAATTGTATCCAGGGTCTTATACTGAAGGATAAAATCCTGGCAGGTCATGATATTTCGGCTGGAGGAATGATAACTACGCTACTTGAGATGTGCTTTTCAAATACTTCAGGAGGCATCTCCATTAACCTGTCAGCCCTTGACGAAAAGGATACCCTGAAAATCCTGTTCAGTCAGAACCCGGGAATTATTATCCAGGTTAAGGATGAAGATGAGATAGCAGAGATACTGCTCGAAAATGGCGTATCATATCTGTCAATCGGCCATCCTGTTGCCGAAAGGACTCTTTTCATCAGCAATGGCAGCTATAATGATCAGTTTGATATTGATTATCTCCGCGACAAGTGGTTCAGCACATCGTACAACTTCGATCGCCGGCAATGCGGTCCGGAGCTTGCAAAAGAGAGGTTTGACAGTTATATCAGGCACGACCTGAAAATCAACCTCTCCGATTTCAAGGGCACATTCAGGTCACTGGGCATCTCTCCTGAAAGGAGAAAGAAGAGCGGCATAAATGCAGCGATCATCAGGGAGAAGGGTGTCAATGGCGACAGGGAGATGGCTTATGCACTTTATCTCGCAGGTTTTGATGTAAAGGATGTTCATATGACCGACCTCATCTCCGGAAGGGAGACTCTTCAAGATATCAGCATGATTGTTTTTGTGGGAGGCTTTTCCAACTCTGATGTACTTGGCTCGGCAAAAGGGTGGGCAGGTGCATTCCGTTACAATAAAAAGGCAAAAGATGCTTTGAATAAGTTTTACAAGAGGAGCAATACGCTGTCACTGGGCGTTTGCAACGGATGCCAGGTCATGGCCGAGTTAAATCTTATATATCCGGAGCACAAGGCGATGCCGAAACTGCTGCATAACAAGTCGGGGAAACTTGAATCTGCGTTCCTCGGAGTAAAGATACTTCCAAATAATTCTGTAATGATGGGCGATATGGCCGGTATGGAGCTGGGCATCTGGGTGGCTCACGGAGAGGGACGCTTCAGTCTTCCTTATGATGAATCCAGGTACCATATTCCCATGAAATTCTCCGCTCATACTTATCCGGCAAACCCGAACGGATCTGATTTTGATGCAGCAGCACTATGTTCTGAAGATGGTCGTCATCTGGTGATGATGCCACACCTGGAACGGGCTTATTTCCCGTGGCAATGCGGATACTATCCTCCTGAAAGCAGAAATGATGATATCACTCCCTGGATGAAAGCCTTTGTGAATGCGAGGAAATGGATTGAATCAGCGGACGACAGGAGTAAATGAAACTGAAATAAGCTTCGAAAGATCTTCGCTTGTAGCATTTCCCTGATTATAATCTTCAGGAAGTATTTTTTCGCTGATGACCTGTATATTAAACTCGCCTGTATCTTGTATATACATCGACCCGACAAAAGAGTCAGCCCTGAAATATGGATAGGTTACATCGCTGGAATTCAAAATGATCTTGTTACAACCCGGATGACCTTCGAGCCTGTTGTCCTGAATGCTGACCAGCACAGGATGATTATATTTAATATTTGTGGTATCTTTTGTTGCACTTGATATCCAAACATTATAACGGCCGGACTTAGATACAACCACATCCCATTCTGCCGTATTCCCGGATGGGTCCACTATGTCGTTGTAACAGGCGGCCTTATCCAGTTTCAGAGATATTGTACCATCAGCTCCCTGAATGATCTTGTTTTCATCTCCCTGGTTTTCACTTATTTTGCTGCCGGCATTTCCACATGAACATAACAGGGTCAGACCTGAAACCGCTACCCATACAAATACTTCTCTCCTCATTATCTTTTTTAAAATTTAAACAGGATTTACGTACATAGAACGTATCCGTATCCTTTCAATTGTGCAATTTCAACAGAAAGTGCAAAATAAATTCAAATATTTCAATTATGGAAATCAACCGCGACTTTGACTTTGCGTACCGGTTCATTCAGCTTTTTTTTTATGGCAGTCCTGACTATCGCATCTGCAACAATTTCAGATATATCCGCTACTCTTGTTGTTGTAGCTGCTGACAGTGTCTTTTTGCAAAGAGGACATGAAGTCGCAAGTATGTCGGGATTACCCTTTGTAAGCTCTGTAGCAACATCGTGGGCAATCATACTCTTCTGCCTGCTGCTTATCTTCATATTACCAAGGCTTCCGCCGCAACAAAGAGAATTCTCATCTTCAAAATCCGACTTCAGGAGTCTTGCCACATGCCTGAGCACATCTTTAGGTTCGTTGTACACACCGGAACCTCTTCCCAGATCGCATGGAGTATGATATGTGACTTTACGGTGAAGGAAATTAAGCTTAAGTGAACCTTCTTCGATCAGGTTCTTAATGAACTGTGAATGATGAAGTACTTCAACATCAAGATAATAGCTCTCTTTGAATACTTTATAACAGATAGGGCAGGAAGTGACTATTGTATGTGCACCCGACTTCCAGATAAGCTGCGAGTTATGATTTATCAATTCCCTTGCTTCCCTGTCCTGGCCTGCAAGCATAAGCGGCCTGCCGCAGCAAACCCCACCCTTTTCATCAAGAAAATTATACCTGACCCCTGAGGCTTCAAGTATTGTGATCATAGAATTTTTAATTGCAGGAGTCAGATGTGTCATACACCCTGCAAAATATATTACATCTGTTTTTGCCGGTTCCTCCTGTTTTAACCAGCTGTAGGAAGGATCGGATACAGGCTTAACAGGCAGCATGACCTGCCGGCCGGGAAAATATTTTTGCCAGATGCTTTGCTCATTTTCCACCGTCTCCCCTGCTCTTCTGCTGAGCATTCTAAGAGGTGTCAGCTCTATGCCTACAGGACATTTCTGGTCACACCTTCCGCACATCAGGCAATTAAAGGCTATATCGCTGACATTTTCATTGTTTCGTATGCCCTTCATAAGATATGCAGACTGAATGTTTGTAATTCCTGCTGAGAAATTAAGCTGGCAGGCATCTATGCAGATACCGCATGACGAGCAGGAATAAATCTGAATCTCCCTGAACGCCCCGGGCTGATCTCCGGTTTTTATCCCTGAATTCCGTGCAAAGATCAGGAACAACTCAGTCGGTATATGCATGTACCTTGTCAGGGGAAGCAAGATAAAAAATGTGCCTAGTGAAAGAGAATAGAGCCACCAGAAAGGGTAAGCCATCTCCTGAGCGGGAAGAAAAGAAGCCAGGATTGAACCCAGCGAACCAGTAAGAAAGCTGCCGGTGCCGTAAGCGCCGCTGGTAAAGCTTTCAGCTAAAAGACGGCTTGGGAATATCAGCCACAATGAGGTAAGCGCTATCTTATCGAGAACCCTCAGCTTTGTGGTTTTCTTTATTCCCACAACTCTTGACGAGAATCTTTTAATTATTGCAAGTACAAGTCCGGAGAGAATAAAGGCCAGGATAAGGTCCATCAGGAACGAAAAGGCTGCTTCGAAACCCATGCGGCCATGCTCGGGATTAAAGAACTTAAAGAAAATTGCCTTATACGGGGCATTCAGATGATGAGCACCGAAAACGTCGGCTTCGATGGTGCCAAATAATATAAGGAGGAACCAGCCGAAAGCAAGGCTCATGTGCATGTATCCCAGCCTTGGGTTTGATTTGAGTATTTTCCTGTGAATGAGACTCTCGAGGAATATTTCTTTTATGCTCTGACCAAATGCCTTACCAAAAAAACCTCTCTGCAGCCTTAGCTTGTCGGGTCGTGAAAGGTCGCCGAACCAGCTTACGGAGCGCACTACGGCATATATTACTATGAAGTATAGCCCAATATTAAATGGTATGATAAACGGATCAAACTGCATCAGCTGGAAATTTTTGAAAAGCCTGGCGCGCCAGGGTTACAACGTTGCGGGTATTTACCCCTCGCGGGCATACCAGGGTGCATTTACCGCAAAGCATGCATTTTTTGATATTCTCGCGTACTGATTCATTCTCCCCCCTTTTCAAAAGTATATGGAGTTCTCTCAGGCTGAAACTTGTAAAATTACCGGTTGTGCATGTCGCCGCGCAGCATCCGCATTCGATGCACACCCTGAAGCTCGGTTCCCGTTCAGAAATATAACCGGCAATATGCCTGCTGTTGGCATCGTAATCTATCTGGCGTCCTTTTGATATTGCAAAACCGAATCTTTCCATTTAGGCTTTACTATCCTTTAAATAATCGATTACATCCGAAACCGCAGCCCTTGCATGAGAGATTGTCTCGGTAATATTCATCGGCATCGTGCAGGTGCCGGCATAAAAGATTCCCTTTATGTTGCTTTTATTGCTGCCAAAATGATGATCGGCAGGCGAGAAAAACCGGTTGTTACCTTTATTCAAGCCGGAAGATTCAGATAGTTTCAAACCTCCTTCAGACATTTCCATCCCCGCCATCAGTACCAGCATGTCAACCTGCATCTTCAGGGGTTTGCCTGCAAGAGTGTCTTCCGACTTTATCACCAGCTTGTTATTTATCGCTTCACTCACTTCCGATACTTTTCCCCTGATGAAATTTACTCCCCACTCCTCCTGTGCTTCACGGTAAAGCTCCTCATAGTATGCACCACCCATCCTCATATCCATGTAAAAACAGAATACTTTGGAGGAAGGGAGATGCTCCCTGATCTCGATAGCCTGCTTTACAGCGGTTACACAACATAGTTTGGAACAATATAAATTACCAACTTTTTCATCGCGTGAACCTACGCAATGCACTATTCCTACAGTTTCGGGGATCCTGCCATCAGCGAGTTCAATGCTTCCGCTCCTGAACATCTTTTCAAGGTCAGCAGAAGTAATTACATTATCATAAATTCCATAACCATACTCTTCTTTCCTCTCGCTCTTAAAGAGATCAAAGCCTGTGGCAATGATGACAGCATCTGCTGAGTATTCTTTACCATCCTTGTCTGAAATGCGAAACTGGTTCTTATCAGATACGATCTTATCAATTATGCTGCCGGTAATTATCTT
This sequence comes from Bacteroidales bacterium, assembly GCA_003152835.1. Classification (GTDB taxonomy): domain Bacteria; phylum Bacteroidota; class Bacteroidia; order Bacteroidales; family VadinHA17; genus LD21. The sequence goes on from PMBC01000163.1 coordinate 21,346, forward strand.
AATTCCATCTTCTGAAGTTATCTTATCCAGATACTCCTTTACCTCAGAACTTCTTCTCCTGTCCGGGAATAGTTTGTACCAGTCATTCAGATGCCCTCCAGGCTTTTCTTCCTTTTCAAAAAGACTTACCCTGAAGCCTGATTTCTGAAGATGTCCGGCCGCTTCCATCCCGGCTACCCCGCCTCCGATCACAACTACATGCTTTTCCATTTATCAGTTAACTGTCAAATAAGCTTTGGCATTAGTTTTTGTATTGACTCCATTGATCACATATTTTGCAGCCGGATCATATTCAATACCTATCTTTTCGAGAACCGGTTCACAGTCGGTCTGATGCATCTGCAGGCCAAGGTCCCATGGATCAAATCCGAGCATAAGGCCGGCAACTTCCTCATAAGTAAATACAGGGATTCCCTCACCATCAGCACCGTATGTTTTACCTTCCATCTCATTTATCACATATTGCCACCTGTCGAGAAACATCGGGCAACCAGGACAATTGGTAATGATCATATCAGGCTTGAAAGGTTTCATCGACTCAAATTTCTCCTTTGAACAGGCAATTGAGAATCCCCTGTTCGCCTGCACAAGGTACTGCCTGAAACCGAAGCCGCAGCAATGCCTCCTTTCAGGATAATCTATAACCTGACCTCCCCATTCTTCAACCATTCCGGCAAGAACATAGGGGTATTCAGCTCCACCAACGCCTTTTGAAGGGAACATCTTGGCATAATGGCAACCAATGTGGTCCACAACTTTCAGAGGTTCTCCGGTATTTTTATTTACGAGCTTGTATTTTGCTTTCGCGCTAATTTCCTTTCTGAATTTATAGATAACATCGCTCGCATGTGCGAGGTTTTTTGGACTTTTGAATTCCCTTCCTGTAGCTTTCCTGAGCTGTTTCCTTATTTTTTCTTCCACTTCAGGGAAATGATGCCAGGTATCAAGTATTTCAGTATAAAGACCAAATGAAGTGATACAGGACGGCATAAGGTTTTCATATCCTGATTCAGTCATTAACGCAAACTGACGGGCCACTACTGTCATCGTCGTCTCAACAGGTACAATATCACTATGATATCCAATACCTGTGCAAGTCGTATGGCATGGATGTTCAAAAACATCTTTCTTCAGGATATCTCTCATAATTCTGAGAAATGCAGTCTCTGATCCCGGGAAGAAGTTCTGCCGAACGCAGCTTCTTACATAATAGAATTTGTCCTCGGCTATCTCTTTCTGATAATCTTTCCAGATTGCTTTTTTACCATCTATCTTCATATACCTATTTTTGCCGGGTGTGACTGTTATTATTCGTTTTATAAATATGCCTGAAGTATTCGTTGTCTATTCCGTCATCAAAAGCCATGTCCATTTCCCTGGCTTTTTTCCTGGAAGCATCCTCAATCTTCTCGAACCGGGCAGTACCACCGGTAACATCGAATATTCTGCGTATTTCATCCATTGCCTCTTCAGGGATCTTTCGCAAGATTCCCGGGCCATCACCCTGGTAATTGGCTCCAAGTCTCCTGAATAACTCCTTCCAGTTCGCCTGAATCCAATCCCAAACCGGCCCCTGTTCAGGATGCATTGCGGTGCCTACACCCTCAAGATAAAGGCAATAACCATGAGTCAGAATCCATTGTCCGACAGTTCTTTTCAATGCCAGTTGCTGTCTGCCTTTCTCTGACTCAACGAAAAAACCAAGATCCTGTGATAAGCCGCGCAAAGCCATTATTACTAAACCAGGTGCATTCCCCCTGGGGCACCTGGTTTTACAGGACATACATTCTCCGCAATACCAGATGACATCAGATTTCATCAGTTTTTCGATCTCATCATTATCTCCTGTCTGGACAATATCGACTATCTGGCGGGGATCATAATTATAAAACTCTGCTGCAGGACAGATGGCAGTGCAGACACCGCAGTTCATACAGGCGTTCAGACCCTCCTCGAACCGGATATCCTGCATCAGCATCTCATGATAATTCTTTAACTCCTGCATAATTCCATTGTTAATTAATTAACAACAAAAGTACGCCTAATGAATTAAAAGGGTAAGAGGCTTAAAGCCTATTTTAGATGTGGTATTTATGCGTATTAGGAAGGGCGTAAAGACGTAAATGCCGGTCACCGGTAACCAGTTATCGGTAGCCGGATTATGGACAGCCACAGGCTTTGTGTTTCTTTTTAATGAGTAATTTCTGATTTACCTTCCAGGTAAGATAGGCGCATCCCGAACCGATCACCGCTCCAGCCAGGACATCGCTGGGATAATGAACTCCGAGGTCCATTCTCGAATAAGCAACTGTTCCTGCATATAAGTAAGACGGCACAATAATATACCATTTTGGATATGAAAGGCTTACTGAGGTGGCGGTAGCAAATGCGCTGGAGGCATGTCCTGAGGGAAATGAAGGGCTGCCGGCTTTTGATTTCTTTGTTATTTCAGGATATGTGACGAATGGCCTGTCCCGGTTAATTGGATATTTTAAAGCATTAGTGATCCCGGCATTAAGCGCAGATGCAACGGCAGTCACGCAGGCATTCCTGAATAATTCCTTGTCTTTATTTATTAATCCCGTCACGGCCATACCTACAGGCACACCGGCAACAACAAAAGCATCGGAGTTTGATACGAATCTGAAGAAATTATCTGATGGCAGCGTCTCAGATGAATTGATGGACCTGAGCATCCTGATATCAATATTCTGGGAGTGAATACAGACCTGAATAAACAAGAACAGTAATATCAATAATCTTTGTTTCATTTTCAATTATCAGGTCTCCGCTCTGTTCAGTGATATGATTCTATTTTAATTTGATCTTTATGGCAATAAGTTTCTTAACAGACTCTACATCTGATGCCGAAAATACTTTCAGTGAAACAGCTCTTATCTTTCCATATCGTTTTGAGGTTTTAAAATCTTCCCTTATTTTCAAAGGCAGCTCACTGTTTTCCAGAATAGGCTCAACCTTATCACCAAAATAAAAAGTGATCCGGAAAGTATCTTTATACATTGCTCCCCATAAAACAGTTTTCTTCTTTTGAGTGAGTTTGTAAAGCCACTTATTACCGTCGTTATAATAATTCCAAACGCCTGATATATCCTTAAAATTATCCGCAGTATAGCTAATAATGTTATGCCAGAATATCTTTTTCTCTCCAAGGATTGAAAAGATATATTCATCGGTAGGGATTACCTGCCGGTCAGAAAGAATCATCTCCTCTTTCTCTGCCATCGTTTTATTAATTTTTAGTTTCGGAGGCTTATCAGGTTCTGCAGAGCTTCAGGTGCAAATTTATGTATCGGGGCAATAATAGAACATGTTGTCACTTCACTGCATTCGCTGCACGTTTTAAAACCTTTTGCAATAGCGCAGTTACGTACCTGGCATTCACTGGCATGTCCTATTTTCACTCCCGGTTCCATACATCCTGTACAGTTGATCATCTCAGCCGTAATGTCTGGCGAATTATAAGCCTTCTGCCATTTTTCGGCAGTGCTTTTTCTAAGCTCATTATCATTGGCCATCGTCGCAATACGGGCATCGCAGGTGGCGCAATTTAGTCCGCAGCATGCAATTATTTTTTCCATAGCATTTTTTTTAAAATTTTCTCCAGATCTTTATTTATTATTATTGATGTAAAACTCTCAGATGGGTTCCCGAACTTGCTCTAAATTGTGACTGTTGCCTCTGAAGCAGTTGAGGGGTCATTAAGCTCCTTCAGCGAAGTAACTGATCCATACCTCCACACTTTAAGGAAAAGCCTCATATAAAATAAAAATTGAGAAAGCAGAAATAATCCAATAATGCCTATCCCTGAGACAGGTTTCCAGTTTCCAATTACCTTTAAAACAAGAAACACAAACAGTGCCTGGATAATCCAGATTATAAGCATCATCGGAAAGGAAGAAAGAAATCTCCTGAAGCTCCTGCTGAAACCGAATCCAAGAGACCGGAAACATGCAGGTTTTTCGTTTTTAACCTGCCATGCCCTCGCGTAATCTGCAACAAGCACAAATATTTGTGAAATAAGAATAAAGAACAATACTGAAATATACATGATAAGCCATGGAACAGATTCATTCGGGTTCTTGGGAGAAACGATTCCCCGAAATGGCAATACAACAAGAACCAGAGCCAGAAATATCAATATCGTACTAATGATCAACGTTATTCCAAGGAATGGCAGAAAATTCCTTGCAGATGCTTTGAAAAACTCTCCTGTGGAGAACCTCTCTTCGTTGCTTTTCAGGCTATTGAACAACCCTCCTGTAATAAATGCATTTATCAGCAACCAGAGGAGCAATAACAGCAATAAGCCGGAAGTAAAATAGTGAACCAGGCTATTGTAAACGGTTCCGAGGTCACTTAATGCCTCAATGTCAATTCCGTTCATCAGCTTCCCGGTTATAGTACTCTGTCCGAATCCTGTCTTCATGGCACTTTTCATTGGCAGAGCAATGATAGCTGCCAGTGACAATGATATAAACCAGAAAATGAGAATGCCTTTCCAGGCTTTTAACGATCGATGGCAGCCTGAGCCTAAAGCTTTAAATATCTTCATGATGTGTGAATTACAAAGTTACAATGCTGGTTAAGAACTGCATGAATGAAATTATTTTATCCGAAAACCTTTTCAGGGGAATACGGACAGGATCTTCAGTCATGGAATTATTGATGAAATCAACATCCATCCTTATCTTGTAGTCAGGATCAATTTTCACCCATTGGATTTTCTTCTCTCCATAATAGGTATAGTCTTTAAACCTGCTTTTGCCATCCCAGGATTCATGGATTTCTTCTCCATCCATAAAATGTACCAGTACGTCAACGGGTAAGATAATATCTCCTGCCCTTTCAAGCCTGGCAATTGCCTTTTTAGATGAATCAGTCACCATAGTACTGCCGGCAGTCGAGTCTTTTTTCATTTTAGGGGTCTGCCAGTCGTTTCTGATACCAACAACCTTGTAATCACAAATGCCGGTACCATAAAGAGTCTGGTCGAAAAACCAGTTCATATCAGGGCCAAACTTATCGCCATAGATCCTTCTTACAACATCATTTGCCACATTTACGAAATCCTTGCCTGAAGGATGTTTGAAGGCCCATCTCCTATAGTATTCCTTAAAGACTTCATTTGTTGCATCCTCGCCAATGATCCCCATCATTGTATAAAGCCATGTTGCTGTTTTCTCATACGACATCATGCTATATGTCTGATGAGGATAATTCCATGAGTATTCATTATTGCTGATGACCTGCCGGCTGTCAGAACGGACATAAGAGAGCCGCGAAAGAGATTTATCCGATATTCTCAGCATTGGAAGATCAATCATACTTGAGTTCTCGCCCCAGTAATGGTCCATTATCCGCTCTTCCCAGAATGAATTAATTCCCTCATCCATCCATGGTTCCTCAAACTCATTGCTGGCAAGGATACCCATAAAATATGCATGGCCGAATTCATGTACAGTCACCATTTCAGGAAGATGAATTGAACCGGGGACTTTATAAAATGAATCTGAGGTAAAGAGTGTAGTATATTCCATACCTCCCGCACCTGATCCGATAGTTGGAGGATCAATGAATGTAAGGTGGGGCCATGGATAAGGACCTACATTCTTATCGAGGTATTCAAGGGCATTCTTTACGGCGGCAAACTGCCTTTCAACCTGCTCCAGCCTCGTCTTCGGGATCAGAAGAGTGATCTTTACATGTTTCCACTGTTCTGTAAAAGCAGCATATCCCGGCCAGGCTGTCCAGGCAAAATCAACAATGTCTTCTGCCCTCCATGTTTGTACTTTAGTATTACCTTCAGCATCGGATTCTCCCATGAGCATTCCTCCCGTTCCGACAACATAATCTTTCGGAACGGTTATTTTTACATCATAAACACTGAAATCGGAGTAGAATTCAGAATTGGCATGGAACTGATGGCAGTTCCATCCTCCGGCAATTCTCTGGCGCATCCCGGCAGGTTCGTATACTCCAAATTTCGGGAACCACTGTCCCGCAAAATAAAAGTTGCCGCTATATCCGGTTCTCCTGATCCTTGAAGGAAGCTTTGTAACGAATCTTATGTTAACAGCAACGGTATCACCAGGCTTTGCAGGTTTCGGAAGCAAAACATCTATAACTGTGCTGTCGGATTTGTTCTTATCGTCAGGATGGATATAGCGAACCAGGGGAAGAAAGTCAGTTCCATCTTTACTTGTAAATGACTTTATATCAACATATCCGTAAACTGTCGTGTCTTTACCGGAGGGATAGGACATTTCCTTATAAAGGGTCGAATTTTTGCTTTTAAAAGCATTCATGTACAGATGAAGCTGAATATCCGACACAGTTTCAGTGGTCTGATTTACCCAGAAGGCTTCCATTGTACCTTCAATGGATTTTGCTGCAGGGTTAAGCTTTGCATCAATCTTGTATCCGGTGATCCGCGGACTCAGGGGAACTTTATTTATCACCTGTGAATCAACTCCACCTGAAACTGAAAGCAAAAGTGTAAGAATGAACAATGGTTTTCTCATAAGTATTGCTGAATTTAAAATTCAATGACGATCATTCATAAATAGTGCTGCACCTGTTATGCTGATGATGAAATAATAAAAAATATTACCAGTACAATTGCAAAAATACCTTTCTTAATGATTTAAAATAATTTTAAATGAAGTTATAAAATTATTTTGGCAATATCTGAAAGTGAATTAATATTTGTGAAGGCCAGATTACTTGTCTCTGTTTTGGGTATTTGCAAATATCCAACATTCACTTCTAATAGAAAATCCCTCACAGCCCGGGTTTTTCCGTCAGATAAAAACCTATCGAGATCTTTCAAAACTGATTTTCTGTAAATAGCATGGAGAGGTTCAATAAACTGGTCAACTTTGGGAATTAATACATCACATGNNGGACCTGTCTTAAGGTACTGGTCTTCAATAATTTTATACTGATTAAATTCCTGGAATTCTGAAGGAGTATTGGTAACAATTAGTATTTCACTAAAAAGATCCTTTATCGTACAGATTATAGCCGAAATAATAGTTTTTCCGCCGATAACGAAATTTGCTTTTGTAATTCCTCCAAAACGTTTACTGGCGCCCCCTGCGAGGATCACCCCGGAAATCCTGTGTTCCATCAAGAGAACATGAAATTACACAATCTGCTCAGCAGCCTCCTGCAACTTTCTTTTTCTTAGGCGCAGCAGTTAAAGCAGGTTTGGGTGAAGATGCAACCTGTGACTGATCGATTTGCGCCTGAATTGCGCCACCTCCTCCAAGAGCAGCGCCTGCACTTTTGCGGAAATCATATTTGGCAAACTCTTCATCAGGGCTGGTAGAAGCAGGTTTCTGAGGATTGAGAATAGTATCAAACCAGTAATTCAGACCTCCCTCCAGCACAAAAATATTGCTGTAACCCAGTTGCCTGGTCAGCATCCAGGCTTCATTTGCCGTTACTGTACCATTTGAATAAAAGACATTCATCTTAACATCCTGGTTAAAAATGTCTATGTACTTATCTGACAAAAGATCAGTAAGCGGAATATTCATGGCACCNNGCATCAGGTGTGACATACTGAGTCCTTGTGTTTGCTTCGCCAAGCAGCTGATCAGCAGTAAGCTTGTAGGGTTTGGTCGTGTTCTGAGGAACAGCAGCAATTACGAGTCCCAGAGGGATGATGAACAATGCCAGCCATTTTAGTGGTTTCATAATTATCTCTATTTGTGTTTCAGATTTTAATATTCTTCCCTCGGAAATTTCTTTTCAGCCCACTCAGCAACCCAGAACATTGCAAGAGCAGCCAGTATAAGTAGCAGAGCGAAAATACCATCCGATAAGCCAAGTGCCGAACTGATCTTGGGAGACCCAAGGAATTTGGCCATATACAGTCCCTCCCACAACTTATATCCAAGCCCGAATATCAGGACTCCGATAAAAAGGCCTCCAACAAATATCAGTCCATCCAGTTTTCCAATTGATGCGCCGCAGATGCTGGTTCCGGGGCAGTAGCCTCCGATAATGAAACCTGCTCCCATAATAATTCCCCCAACAATTGCAGAAGTAAGATAAGTTGGATTTATGTAGACAAGGCTAAGGTCTATCCAGCCGAAAAGGCTGAAAAACAGCAGCCCGAGCATACAGGTAATCGCACCTGTAAAGAAAACTTTAAGAACTACGGTATCATATCCGTAAAAGATTCCTGCGAGCTTTCTGCTTGAAGAGAATCCGCTATGCTCAAGAACGAATCCGAAGCCGATCCCTATAATAAATGCCAGGAAGAGATTTAAGTTCTCTGAAATTATTCCGTTTGTTACTAATGGTCCCATGGTTTTTGTCTGTCAGTTAATTTATCGTATAATCTTATGGTCGTATGGCTTGTTTCTAAATGGTTCTTACCCTTGAACCGTTGCACCATTGTACCTTTGTACCTTTTTTAAATCCAGTTTTTTCTGAAAAAATATGCCAGTGCGAATGCAGTGCCGAATATGGCCATCATGGTAATGAAGCCACCAAGCGACAATACTGCCATACCGCTTAAGGCTGAACCGCTTGTACAACCCCGTCCAAGCTGAGATCCAAACCCAAATAATATTCCTCCTGTGAGTGCAAGTATCAGTCGCTTTCGCGAGGTGATCTTCGGGGAGTGCTCGACCTTCAGTTTCAAGCGTCCTGCTATAGCTCCCGAAAAAAATCCTCCAACCAGCACCCCCAGCATCTCAAACACGAGCCATGTTTTCATAGGATTACCCTCATGCGACTGGCGGAACTCCTTCACAAAACCGGAATTTGCTGCTGACGAAGGGGCAACAGCTGTCATGGTCGTAACCACTACACTCTTTATTGCACCGCTGGCGCCGAGGCCCCTTCCCGCAATAAAATTTGCAGAAAGAAGCACCAATCCAAGCAACACACCTCCCACATAAGGGTTCAGGTATTTTGTCTTCTTAATTTCTGTCGTATCACTCATATTTAAAATCTTTGATTGAGACGCGTGCATCTCGTTTATACTATTTCTTCTTGTTTCTTTTGNNCTTTTGCCTTTTGTCTTTTGTCTTTTGTCTTTTGTCTTTAATAAAGCCATCTGCTCATTTGTCCCGCATAAACGATTACAAACCTGAGCATGAAGCTGCCAAATATAACCAGGATAGCAGGAAGGATTGCAGGTATATGAAATTTGCCAAGCTCCATTATCTCAAGCAACGCAGGTATGAGCATACCCAGTATCACCACAAATATCCAGAATACCATTGTATAGGATCCTCCAAGGAACATTTTTGCTGCGTCTATCTGCACCTGAGTGCTGGCAAGGAATCCCATGAACATATGAATAATCAGGAAGAGTTCAATCCCGATTATCACCAGGTCGATCCTGGCAAACTGCTTCCTCTCTTCTTTATTCTTCGATAATATCAATGTGGCCGCTGCTCCGGCAGAAAGGCCCGATGCCAGGAATAACGGTCCAAGTATGGAGGTGTTCCATAGAGGCCGGGCATTGAAAGCCGACAGAAGTATACCGGTATAAACACCAAGGATGATCCCATAAATCAGCATTACCCATGCCAGGGCTTTCTTGTACTTATTGAAGAATTCCTCAAGGAACTTCAGCCACTTGTATTTCCAATCCCAGTTTGGGAACAGATCCCTGATATGAAGAGCACACCAGATAAATGAGACGGGTGTAATAACCAGAAGGGTCCATGCTCCCCATGACATTGGCGACTGAAGTCTTATATTGGTGTAAAGCTGCCAGAAAAAAAGCTTATGCCTTAAATCAAAGAAAAGAGCAACCAGGCCAAGTACCAGGAGAACCGGGGCGAGGAATGGTGTTATCCGTACGGCTGTACGATAATCATTTTCTCTGCCTCGAATGTAATAGAGAGCTGCAATGCAAAGTATTCCTGCAGCCATTCCGCCCAGGAAAAGATAAAGGGGAATCTGCCAATGCCATATATTCAGGTTCGGATCAACCAGGGGGTTCATCCTTCCGCTTACGATTAATTCTTCTTTCATATATCTGAGAATTAATATTCTAAATCAAAAAATACAATTGTGGATTTGTCCCTGCCTCAGGGATCAGGGTTTTATATTTTCTTTTCTTAAGCACCGTTGAGACACTGCTGTTCGGGTCATCAAGATCGCCGAAATAGAGGCATTTTGTCGGGCAAACGGAAACGCAGGCAGGCAACATTCCTTCTTTAATCCTGTGTTCACAGAAAGTACATTTATCAACATAACCTTTCGGGTGTGGATACCTGGCATCATAGGGGCAGGATGCAATGCATGCGCCGCATCCGATGCATTTGTTCCGTGCTACAAGTACAATACCACCTTCTGCAAAATGGCTGGCGCCTGTCGGGCAGCATCGTACGCAGGGAGCATTCGCGCAATGATTACACCGTTCCGACCTTATCTCCGTTTGGAGTTGAGGATAGGTGCCGTCCGTAGTTTCAACAACCCAGTCGCGGCAGAATCCGATCGGTACACTGTTCTCGGTCTGGCAGGCTACAACGCAGTCGCT
>PMBC01000161.1 GCA_003152835.1 Bacteroidales bacterium
AAGGGGGGCTGATTCTATGCCTTTAAAATAATCTGTTATATCCCGTTAAGAGGCCCCCTTTAGGGGGCAGTCCATCAGCCAGTTGGCTGATGGACGGGGGTCTACTTCTTCTTCTGTCCTCCTGCCTGGTTGAAGTTCATCTGGCGGAAGTTATACCCTGTTGTAGAGATAGAATGGCCGAATGATTTGTTAACCTCTTTCGTATCAGACCTGAGTTCAAGTTCATTCTTGTCGTTGTACTGTTCCATGGCAAGAGCTACACTGTTCTCGAGGTCGGTATTGCCATAATATGAATTCATCCCGGCTTTTGAGAAAGCACTTTTGTTTACATTGAGCTTAAGGTCTTTTGTAGCCCAGATACTGCCATGTCTCTTGTTCTCCTCATCCTTATAAGTGTATTCATCACACTTATAACCAGCGATGACCTTGGTCTTCCCGGTTTTGGTAATTACCGGAGGAGTTTTGGCTTTTCCGCTGGTCTGTGCCTGGCTGTTCTCATCAGGTATAGCGCTTATGAATCCCATCTTCATATTATTGACATCCGTCATTGAAATAAATGCTTTATTCGGTCCGTCGATTACAATTGATGAATTCATCGCAACCTGGTCCCCCTCATCGGAAGACGCCTCCATTTTAGTCTCAATTCCCATTATCGGATCAGCTTCACTGAAATAGATGTAATAATCCATTTTAGTCACTTTGTCTTTCTTGTCGTACATCTCCATCTGCTGGAAGATCCTGCTGGTGAATGAATATGACTCATTATATTTGGAAGTGACTTTCCCGCCCATTAAGCCTCCAATGTTGAACCCTTTGGATTCGCTGCTGCCTGTCTTGGTTCCTTCAGTCTGGTTTTCTTCTGTCTGCCCTGACTGAGCGTTCTGGCTCTTATTTTGCTCTATTTCCTGATTCTTTTTATCAATTTCATCCTGAGTACGTTTCGTGGCCGCAGAATCAATTTTGTGGTCCACCTCCTTATTAAGAGTTTTGGAACCGGCATTGAGGACCTTTGAAGTCTTGTTCCTGATCAAGTTCCCGAGTTGTGCATTTGAGACAACCGGTACCAGGAAAACCATCATCACTGATAAAAGTATTGCTTTCGTTTTCATTTTTAAAAATTTTAAATACAAAGTATAAAATTATGCAAATTTTAATATTAAAAGCAAAGAGCATACCAATTTTACTGATGAAAATATGGCAATTTTCGAGATAATCAAGGATTTAAGCCTGAGCGATAACCGGTTCAGCAGGCTTCTCCTTTTCGTTAAGAACAGCCTGGTAAAGTGATGCAAAAGAGCTTGATATCCAAATAATTGCCGGGAATATCCCAACAATCATCATGATCAACCCGAAAATAGCAATGAATATTGAGACAAAACCCATAAAGAATATGGTCCAGCCATGTCCGCGGGTCAGCTTCCAGCTTTGTTCAACCGCTTCAATCGGATCAAGCTTTTTATCCATTACCAGATATGATACAAAGGCGAGCCTGCATCCGATAATTATCCCGGGGATGATCAGGGCAATACAGCCGAGGATTACGAGAGCAACAACCAGCAGGTTGGCAAGAATGATGTTAAGGTAATTTTCCCAGAAACCCTTTAGAAGAAGTTCAAACTCAGGTTTGATCTTCCTTACTGCCTGTACAAAGATCATATTGCTGCCATACTCAATAACCGGTAAAGCAAGAAATGAATAGAGCAAGGCAAGCAAGCCAAAAAAGCCTGCCAGCAGCCCCAGTGATGCAAGGCTGAAAAAATCATGTCCCCAGTTTCCGTGCCAGTTCCATGGCAGATGATGCAGATCCGATGCATTAAAATTCATATGGAATATTTTTGTTGGCCCGGAAAGAATTGCCACTACCAGGACCACAAGGAAGAGTCTTAAAAAATTGTCTCCCATTACTCTCCATCCGGTTCCGAAGCTGTCACCGAAAGAAGGCCTTAAGGTGTAATCATTGTTTGTTTCCATTTCTAAAGATGTATTAGTTATAGGCTGATATCTGTTTGTGAGGCAAATGTAAAACCCTCTTTCCCATCGGGCTTCATACTATAGTAGTGAATTTAGATTTTCCTACTTAAGTATGTAGTGCCGTACTTAAGTAGTGTATACTTTTATTCAGGTTTCAAAGTTTTTAATACTTTTATAGAATGCTGAGGTTCCTGTTCTACATAATTTTCATAGTTTCAGTTGCGATGGCAGCGCTGGGGATCATACTTTCATCCCGACTGAAAAACAGGTCAAAAACAGATCTGTTCTCATCACTGCTATATTTCCAGGTGTTCATTTTTACTTTCGGCTTTTACGGTATATGGGGACAGGTGATTATCAAAACATTTCTGGCAACCTTAATTACACCTGTGCAGATGTCAAGGTTTACCGATATCTCTGTTCTCCTGGGAATACCTTTCCTTGTATTTGCATGGTTGATGCTGATTAGATTTTCAGCCGGGTTATCTGGCAGGAAAAACAGCAACTGGTTCATTTTCCTCTTCCTTTTCATCAATTTCACATTGCTGGCAGCGGTCGGTTATTATACCACCAGGGCAAATACAATGAATTCTGCCTCCCTGATCAGGAAATATTATATAATAATGAACCTTATAATCACTTTTACAGGAGCTTATCTCATTCACCTTCCTCTGAAAGGCCGTGCTGTTATTCATGATTATGACAGGAAAATTATTGCGCCTTCAATATTTCTAATCATGATAGTACAATGTCTGCCGCTTATCTTTTATACCACACAGGAGTGGCTGGTTGTGATATTAATATTTACCTTTTTTACGGGAAATGCTTTTCTGCCTGTTTACCTGACCTATGGAACCCTTGTTTCCGGTTTATCATCTGACCCCGGCAGGGAGATCTCTTTCGAGGATTTCTGTCGAAAATTCGAAGTTTCACCGCGTGAAACGGATATTGTGCACGAAATCTGCAACGGGCTAAGCAACAAAGAGATTTCGGAAAAATTATTCATCAGCATCCAGACTGTAAAAGACCACACCCATCGGATATATATCAAAACAAATGTAAAGAGCAGGGTACAGCTGATTACATTGGTAAAAGAGGAAGTTGGAAAGTAAGATCGTGCAATCGTGCAATCAAGAGTAATTTACTTCTCCCAATCTCCCAATCTCGCCCTCTCCCCCTCCGTAAATTGAAGGAACACCAGAACCGGACCGCCCGTAAATTCAAGTTCAATAAACTCCCCGGTCGCTTCATTCAGCGTTCCTTCCCACCAGTTATTGAGCTTCCGGTTCGTTAACGGATAAAGGAGACCTTTGGAGGTAATTTCAGTCGCGGGACTGATGGAAAAGATTGAAACTTGCTGGCCTTTAAATGATTCTACCTTACAGCTGCTTTGGAATGGCATAAATATACCTGTATCTGTTACCATCCTTACTTTTACGATTTTAGCATATTCTGCCAGAAGCGAGATGTTACCAATTGTATGATCTTCCCTTTTCCCACCTGCACCTATAATATGAAGGTCGGTGTATCCGGATTCACAGCACCAGAGAACGGCCTTTGTAAGATCGTTGGTCTCCTGGTTGCTGTCGACATAAATTCTGTCGGCAAACATGTCTTTAAGATCATCACTGAGCGAATCCATATCCCCGATGATTGCATCCGGTTTCAACCCATATCTGACAAGATTCTCTGCACTGCCGTCACAACATACGATCACTTCCGCTCTGTCTAATATTTCCAGAGGTACAGGATGAACAGGAAAAGATCCATCAGCAACTATAACTGTTTTAGACATTTTTAAAAACTATTGTTTTGTTAACGATTTCCTCCATTCGATCAACCCCGCAAACGACATTGAACAATATACAATATATAATATTAATGTCGGGTAGAGCTGCCTGGTAAAAAACAGTACTGAAGCAAATGCATTTACAACGATCCAGAGGTACCAGTGTTCATAAATCTTCCTGGCAAGCATCCAGGTAGCGATTATTGAAAGAGATGTAATGAAGGAATCGCAGGCTGGAACCGGTGAATCAGTAAGCCTGTCAAGGACCAGCCACATCACAAAATATAGCAAAACAAAGACAATTGTTAGGATAATGCCGGATTTTAAATTAATTCGGTGTACGGTCAATTTCACTGGCATTTGGTTTCTATTTACATCCCCCCCACTCTCCCGCCGAAGCGGGACAGGCTCTTCAAAGGGGGAGTTATTGCCCTGCGCCCTGAGCCCTGAGCCCCTGATCCACCAGTACCAGCCCAGTGCACTTATTGCAAGGTAATAAACCTGGAGGCTCATGTCGGCATAAAGCTTTCCCGTAAAAAAGACCCAGATATAAACTGCTGAGGTTATTATGCCTACAGGCCAGAGCCACAGATTCTGTTTTATCTCGAGGAAAACATAAAGTATCCCGGTGACAGCCCCGAAAACCTCAATGTAATTATTTGATATCCAGTTATAAACACCCATACAACCTGTTATTATCAAAATGTAAAGCCTGCTTTGATCATAAAATTTCTGCCTGCCTGGGGGAAAAAATATGACCATGTGTATTCTCGCCCGTCCTCAAACCAGTTTCCGCCATAGGCATTGCTTTCGTACTTTACATTGAAGACATTATTTACCAGTACCTGAAGTTCAGCGCTTTTTAGTCCCTTTATCGATGGGCTGAAGCNNCTGAAATTCATATCGCTTGAACCTGTTAAGCCAGGGGAATAAGCAATATCGACTGTCCCGAGATTTTTGCTCTTATATTCTTCTGACTTGTCAATGGTGTTATAATCTGTATAGTATTCAGTAAAATCTTTGATTTTATTCCTGCTGAGGGTAAGGCTTATATCCCAGCTTAAAAATCCAGCCGGCTTTATCCCGGCCGTTAATTCAGTACCAAGACGATTGCTTTTTGCGACATTAGTCATTATCGGATAGCCAGTGCTGCTCAGCTCACCGGTCGGAACAAGCTGGTCCTTATAATACATGCAGTAAAGGTTTATTCCAAGTGAATATTTATTACTCCTCATCTTATAACCCAGCTCGGAATCGTATAATGTTTCTGGCAGAGGTGTGGCATTGGGGTCACCGGCTGCCTCAGTAAAATCAGATCGGGTAGGTTCGCGGTTGGCAACCGAAAAAGAGAGAAACGCGTCCTGATGAGGCGTAATTGAGAAAAAGATCCCTGCTTTGGGATTGAAAAAACCATACTTATGATCTGAATTCAATACTTTAAGATCATCATCTATTCCTTTAATATTATAATGTAAAAACCTGTACTGAAGGTCACCGAAAAGTGAAATCTTATCGGTTAAAGAATAATCTGCCTTGCCATAAAAGCTTATTTCGCCTTTATCTCCATGGCCAAGGTACCATTGGTAATCCTTTTCAATGCTGCCTGCATTTCTCATCCATATTATCCTGCCAAAGTGATTTCCATAATAATAATTGGCGGCTCCTCCAATTACAGCCTCCAGCTTTTCCTTCTTATATTTTAAGGACCATACCATTCCTGAAAAATCATTCTTCATCCATTTCCTCCTTATAAGATCCGTCGATGAAATGGTTGAATCTCCGATTGTTATATCTGGAAGGCCATAACCTGAAAGAGCATCATCATCCTTATATTCTTCATAATATCCCTCACCAGTGGTATAATGCAGAGCAGCATTGAAGTTTAATGATTCATTTATTTTGAGGCTATAAAGCAGCTGGTAATGATTTTGAAAATAATTGTCAGACTCATTATCGTAGTATCTTGTAATACCATTTTCATCCGTGTATTCCCCGGCCGGGTTATATCGCCTGTCGATCGAAAGCATCTCNNGACCAGGTTCTCCTGATATAACCATCACTGTGAAGCCGTGAAAGCCTCAGCATAAATGCAAATTTATTAGCAAGAAGACCTGTGGCGGCAGTTATCGTGTTCTTAACTGTATTATAAGAACCATACGATGAACTGATCTGAGTGAACGGTTCATTTTCGGGACTTTTTGTCTGAATACTTACTGTTGCACCAAATGCTGCTGCCCCGTTTGAGGAAGTGCCAGCACCCCTTTGCACCTGGATATTGTCGGTTGAAGATGCCAGGTCGGGAAGATCTACCCAGAACACTTGCTGTGATTCGGGATCGTTAAGAGGAATACCGTCGATGGTGACATTTATCCTGCTTGCATCAGTTCCACGGATGCGGAGACTGGTATAGCCGATCCCGGTTCCGGCTTCAGACGTCTCCACAAGCGAAGGAGTCATGCCAAGAATAAAAGGAATATCCTGACCTGTATTTTGATTTTTAAGAACATCATTGCCAACAGTTACATATGCCAGCGGCGAATGTTCCCCTGCCCTCGTTGCATTGACTATTACTTCTCCTGCCTCAAGCGGCTTCTGCACCATTGAAACATTCACCACTGATTCTCCAGTCACATTTGTTTCAACTATCCTTGCCTCATAACCAATAAAGGAGAAACGTATCCTGTATGTGCCCGCTCTCAACCCCGAAATGATATAAGAGCCATCACTGTTGCTGTGAACCCCGAAGAATCCGTTTTCGATCGCAATGCCGGCTCCTGCCAGCGGATTTCCTGAATCATCAGTTACTTTTCCTCTGACCACACAGCCTTTTTCCTGGAAACCCGAAGCATCGGATAATGTGACAAAGCCGGCAAATAATAATAAAACAATTTTTATCCTCATCTTCGAATAAAATTAATTAATTGAAAATAAGGTTGTTCTTAATTAGCTGATGCGCAGGATACTCTTGATTCCCTCCGCCGGCATTATCCGGATCAGGTATAAGGGTATGATCTCAGCCCGTAGTATTAAGGCACCCCATTTTCTGTTACCACAAAGATAAAACCTTTTTCATCTATTTCAATTTTTTGTTAAATTAGCTCCTGAATCAACCCCCGACCATGAAAGACCTCCTGAAGAAGCTTAATTACAAGGGAAACAAGAGAATTGCAATAATTAATGCAGAGGATTTTTTTCTTGCAGAATTGATTAAAGAACTGAATGATATCATAATTGACAGGGAAATTGACCAGCGTTGCCCGTATGAATTTATTATGGTCTTTGTCAGGTCAGTTGCAGAAGTCAAAGATTTTGCTCCTATAACTTTGCATAATCTTATTGCCGACGGGACATTATGGTTCTGTTACCCTAAGAAGACATCAAAAATATATGCTGACGGTCCGGAACGTGACCGCGGATGGAAATCTTTGAATGATGCAGGTTTTTATGGGATAAGGATGGTTGCAATTGATAATGACTGGTCGGCTATGAGGTTCAGAAACGTGAAGTATATTAAGTCGGCTTCCGGAAGGTTTGAACATTAAGTATACTATGAGACCCGAGGCCGTAAGAGTGTGAGGGCGTTAGGGGGAGAATTATTCTGTATAAATCGGTAATAAATACATATTATTAAGTGATTAAAACAACCAGAATTGAAACTCCAATCGGAGAGATGGTCGCTGAAGCAACAAAAGAGGGTATTTGTCTTCTTGAGTTCTCCGACAGAAAAACATTGTCATCGCAGATAGATGAGATTGCCGGTCTCCTGAAAACAACATCTGAAAATGGCAGCAACAGGCATCTGAGAATGCTCAAAAAGCAAATGAAGGAATATTTCAAGGGGAAGAGAAAAGAATTCTCGCTTCACTTGCTTACACCAGGCACGGAATTTCAGCAGGCAGTCTGGAAAGAATTGCTGAATATCCCTTATGGGTCGACAAGAACATACCAGGGACAGGCTGACCTGCTTAAAAATCCTGGCTCTGTAAGGGCAGTTGCCCAGGCCAATGGAGCCAACAGGATTGCTATCATAATTCCTTGCCACAGGGTGATCGGGTCCGATGGTCACCTTGTTGGCTATGGAGGCGGCCTGGAAAGAAAGAAATGGCTGCTTGATCATGAAAAAAAATATTCCGGCAAGCCTGTTGACCTGGATCTTTTTTGAATTATAAATGTTTAACTAACCATAACCTTTTATGAAAACATTCAGAATTAATAAAGAAGTGTTGTTCCTTTCATTTCTGATAATGGTAATCCTTCTTTCGGGGTGTGCCATAAGCGAATCGGTAAGCACCTGCCTATCAGGACACACCTATGGATTTTTCGGAGGACTCTGGCATGGATTCATTGCACCTTTCGATTTCATAGGTATGCTCTTCAATAATAAAATAACCATGTATGCCCAGAACAATAACGGCGGACTATATGCCCTGGGCTTTCTGCTTGGAAGCGGAGGCTGGGGATTCTTCGGCGGAAAAGGTGTCCGCAGGGTTCAGCACTCAGGATTCAGCTACGGGTCACAGAAATTCGACAAGGCCGAGGTAGTGGATTAAAGATTAAGGTGCCCGGGGAAATCAAGGAGAAGCAAAAACCTGTAATTGATACTACAAATATACAAATAAGGATAAGCGAATCCAGCCGCGAAAACATGGCCCTCTCTTGCCGAAAAATGGCTTCTGAGTAATATAAGTCAGATTAATTAAAAACCATTGATCCCGGCTGGTAAGTTTTGAATCCGGAAAAACAAATGCTCAATTCTGATTGTTAAAGTATCAGAAGTAAATACTTAATAGTTATGAGCACAAATTTAAAGCATGTCAAATCAATATTGCTGCCACCGCCATATCATATGGTTGGAGATGGCTTCAGAGTTCACAATTTCTTCCCGCAACTGCCGGTAATTGGGCTGACGGGGATGAGTCCGTTCTTTCTGATGGATTACAACTCAAAGTGGGAAGTACCAGCTTCCGACAGGCAGAGAGGTGTTGGCGTTCACCCTCACAGGGGGTTTGAGACTGTTTCCATTGCATACCATGGAAAGATTGCACACCACGACAGCGCTGGCAACAGTGGTGTTATCGGAGAGGGTGATGTTCAGTGGATGACTGCCGCTTCCGGCGTATTGCACAAGGAGTACCACGAAAAGGAGTTCAGCATGAAGGGAGGATTATTCCAGATGGTGCAGCTCTGGGTCAACCTGCCAGCAAAATGCAAGATGACTCCTGCAAAATACCAGGCTATTGAGAATAAAGATATGGGAAAATTCACTCTTGATGGTGGTAAAGGTATCGTTGAAATAATCGCCGGAGAATATAATGGAGTAAAAGGACCTGCTTTTACATTCACACCGATGAATGTTTTCAATGCAAAACTCTCAAAAGGTGCAACAGCTGATTTCAGCTTCCCTTCAAATTATAATACCGGTTTCCTTGTAATTGATGGCGAGGTCTCTGTTAACAGTGAGAAACCCGCATCTGAAGACAGCTTTATATATTTCGAAAATAAAGGAACCGAAATACGGCTCGAAGCGCGAAAAGACAGTACAGTCCTTATACTGAGCGGAGAACCCATTAATGAACCTATCGCATCACACGGGCCTTTTGTTATGAATACCGATGAAGAAATAAAAGAGGCTTACGAAGATTATTACAATGGAAAATTCGGGTATCTTGAAGACTGATATTAAACTGATTTAATATGGCATTGTTAATCAAATCACCATCAATCGTCAAAGCAGCCGGAACTAAGGAAAAAATAATCAGGGAGTACTTTGGCAATGTAAACAGCAAGACATCAGAGCTTAGCATTGCTCTGATGAAGAGTCCGGAAGGATGGGAAGAGCCCGGACAAACACCCGAATTCAATGAATACACCCTTGTCCTTAAAGGAAAGCTGAAGCTAAAAACCAGCAAGGAAGAAATAATATTGTCGGAGGGTGAAGCAGTGATGACAAATAAGGGTGAATGGATAAGGTACAGCACCCCTTTTAAAGGAGGAGCCGAATATATTGCAGTCTGTGCTCCGGCATTTTCTCCTTTAATAGTTCACCGTGATGATGAATGATCTTAAAAAGAAGTCAACTCAGATCAGTCCGGCTTATTTTTTTTGCTTTTTACAGCTCTATATAACAGGTATATAACAAAGACTGCCCCGAGGGTATACAGGATCTTATCGAGATAAGGGAAAATCTTCTGACTAACCCCATACAAATAGAAGCCGATAACAGCCAGAATTATATTCCATATTCCTGCCCCTATGAACGTGTAAAAAATGAAGTCGCGAAGATTCATCTTTGCAAGTCCCGCAGGTATTGAGATCAGGTGCCTTATACCCGGGACAAGCCTCCCTATGAATGTCGACGATTTTCCATTCCTCAAAAAGTAATCCTCGGCATGCATTATTTTTTCTTTAGAGAGGAGAAATAACCGGCCCGCTTTTGATTCTGCGAAACTGTACACTATTGGTCGTCCAAGATAGTATGCCAGAGTATAATTGATCAGCGATCCCGTCATTGCCCCAATGGTTCCGAATATGACAACCAGGAATACATTCAGATCGCCCTGGGCTGCTTTATAAGCTGCGAAAGGGATCACAACTTCAGAGGGGAGCGGGAGAAAAGTACTTTCGATGAGCATGAGCAAAGCAACCGTCAAATAGGTCAGGTTTGCCATGTACCAGTCGAGAAGTGTATGAAAAAGCTCCATTGCGGGGTAGTTTCATTAAGGCTTCAAATTTAACCAACATTTTGAATTGCCAATGAAATGGCATTTTATTAAATCATATATCATGTTCTTAAAATTCCATTTTTTTCTATCTTTAAACCCTTCATATCTGAGAATTAAAAAACTAAAATACAGGGAATATGACAGACCTTCAGACCACTTATTTAGGACTAAAGCTAAAGAACCCGCTGATTGCCGGCAGCTGCGGATTGACCAACAGCGTTCAGAGCATAAAAGAGATTGCTGATAAAGGTGTCGGTGCCATTGTCGTAAAATCAGTCTTCGAGGAACAGATAAATGTGGATACCGAAAAAGTCATCAAAAATGAAGAGGGTAATATCAAATTATTGACCCGTGCTTCAGATTTGATGCTGGGCCGCAGGGTTCACGACTATGACGAAGCATACTCATATATATATGATTTTGCCAGGAGAAATGCTCTCGATAAGTATCTCAGATTCATTACTGAGGCAAAGAAAACTGTGAGTGTTCCCCTGATTGCCAGCATAAATTGTGTTTCCAACAACGACTGGCACTCATTTGCAAAAAAAATAGAAGAGACCGGAGTGGATGCACTTGAACTAAATATCTATATCCTTCCCTCCGACTGGCGAAGAAATGGAGCTGATAATGAAAACATTTACTTTGACATTATAAGGGAGATCAGAAACTATGTCAATCTTCCCATTTCAATAAAAATAGGCTACTATTTTTCTGCCCTTTCGCAGTCTGTTCAGAAATTGTCGCAGTCGGGAGTAAAAGGGATTGTACTCTTCAACAGGCCCTATAACACCGATTTTGATGTTGAGAAGATGGAGGTGAGCCATGGAAGCATATATAGCAATGACTTGGAATATAACCATACTCTGCGATGGATTTCAATTCTTTCAGGAAATGTTGGCTGTGACTTGTCGGCTGCAACAGGAATTCACACATGGGACGCTTTTGTGAAACAGCTTCTGGCCGGAGCTGCCACAGTCCAGGTTGTTTCTGCATTATATAAAGAGGGTCTGGGTGTAATCCCTGATATTTTAAATAATACTGCTTTATGGATGCAGAGGCATGGTTTTGCAGATGTCGCTTCTTTCCGCGGCATGCTAAGCAAGTCGAAACTTGACAATCCGGCAGCTATAGAAAGAGTGCAGTTTATGAAGCTCTATTCGGGTATCGAATAGAACTACTTCTTGTACTTAA
>PMBC01000128.1 GCA_003152835.1 Bacteroidales bacterium
GCATTTAATAATGCAGCAGGCAAAATTGCAATTAGCAAGACTAAAATTAAACGATTGCTTTTCATGGGCTAATTATTTTGGTAAAGGAATATTTGACAGAAGATTTTGAGATAATCAATTTAAAAACAGATAAAACTTCATTAATCTGATCCATTTCACAGATTTAAAAGTAACCATAAAAATTGATTCTTCCGGTTGTTTTTTTCTGACGGGTTTTGTGATTTAGTTTTATAGATAAACTTTCCCCCTGATATTAATTGTTCAATTGATTGGAAAAGTCAGTGCCCTGGTCTTTTGTTGGCCGGAGTTAAATACTTGTTGTTTAGTTATGTATGTTAAGTGGAACCTGACCGGCCAGGTATGGTTAAGACGTCCGGTATTTGCAGTTACCGGCGTTTTTGCAAATTAAAAGCATTGCCGAAAATCAACATCTGCCGGAGAATAAAGCCGGATATTATTTCTTTCTGGTCCAGATTCCTGATAGTCCGCTGCTTCTACCGTCACATTTATCATTAATAAGCGTAAAACTCAGTTTATCGTCACTTATATTATACAAATAAAGTCCCGGATTATTACATGCAGCACCTCCGATATCCCTGAATTCAATTTCGTTGCCTTTCAGTTGATAATATCCCCATATATCAATCTCGGAGTCACCGGAAAAGTCCGATTGCACTTTATTATCTGGCATGAATGTCCGTGTAATAGTCCTGCCTGATATCTGTTTTTGCCAGACACCAACAATACTTGTACCTGTTGTAGTAAGTAGTTTTATACTATCGTCCTTGTTTGTCCCCCAGCCTTTGATTAATGCCATCTCGATAAATGGCGCTTCGCACAATGATGAATTATTCTTTGCCTGGGCTATGAATAATTGTTTTAATAAATCATGGCAGAGTTTGTCTATATTTTCACTTTGGGGATGGGATGTGGATAAATTTGATAAGATGATTACTGCACTTTTTGCATCCANNTATATGCCATCCAAGAGCTAAATCCATACCATCTCCGAAATAAGTTTTTTGTCTTTGAAATGACAGGATTGAATCATTTGAAAAGTTGGCAAATACATATTTTGATAAGTCTGTAACATTAGACAAAATACCGCCGGCAGCTTTTAGAATATCCGATTGCCAGTTTGGAATGTGGTTGCCAGAGGAATCCCGTCCCTGAACAATCAGATTTTTAACCTTATTTATATCTGAAGTGGTGAACCCCATATCATACTTCTTGAAAATCTTGTCGAGCAATAATTGTTCATAAGACTTGCCTGTCTTTATTTCCAGTAAGTAGCCAAGTATGCCTGCGCCAAGGTTTGAGTACTGATATTTTTCACCAGGCACTGAATTCAGGCTTAATTGTTTCTGCAAATAATCCCTAAGTAAAACAGAGTCGTATCCGGTTTTATAATTATCCGGCATCCTTGGAAGTCCGGATGTGTGATTTGCCAGTGTTTTATACGTAATTAAATTTCTGTCTTTTACAGATTGCCTTAATTTATATGGCAAAACATTTTCAATAGGGTCATTTAAATTTATGACATTCTCCTTTATGAGGCTGGCAAGTATAGTCGAAGTAAATAATTTGGTGATCGATCCTATTTCAAAAACAGAATCCCTGTTATTAATCAACAATAATTTATCGTTAACCTTCTCTATTCCAACATAATTAACATTATTATTCGCGATAAAGGCTATTGACAGCTGGGTATTGTCAGGAAATCCGGAGACATATTTTGTAATTAAATCTATCTGCGATTTAGACAAGTATTTATCTTTGTCAATGCCAGCCTGGGAAAGTAAGCTGTTTCCGGTACTTAAAAACAAAATCAGGAATAAAATGATAGCAATTGGTTTACTTCTCATCGTATTTAATTAGTTCTAGATATTAATCATCATGGCAGGCAATTAATAATAAGCGGTTCAGAGAATCGGATTTGTTACTTATTAATAAGAAGCATAATCTAAAATTAACTCAATTGAGCCGATACTGTCGGCTTTTATAACAATTGGGTAAATGCCGCCTAGTCCATCAAAGCTATTTGCATAAAACTTATCCTTTTCTATAATGAACACTGAATATTTTCCTGGATCAAGAGTCACTTGAAAAAAGCCATCCTGGTCGGCTGTACACTGATTTATCAGCAGTGAATTTACGGAATCAAAAAGGGGACCGTATCCGGCAACGCTATGTTGGCCGGTATATTCATAAATATTTATTGTTCTGCTGATAGGGTGTTCTTTGCAGGATGAATTGCGACCAACCGGAATTGTTGGCATACAATCGCCCTCCTTCATTAGTAACGTTCCGGACAATCCTGTTGAAATAGTAACTTTCAATGCATTCTTTTTTAAAAGTTTTTCTATATCAGAGTTGTCCTGCGTATTAAGGATATTACAAGAAAAAAATAGTAATGAAATCAGGAAACATATTATATTGATGGATTTCATCGCTGTTTAAATTATTAAATATTTCTACAAAATTAGGTAATGCTTTGGAATAACCGGTGCCCTTAACCACATTTCGCCGGATCAAACTGACCATCATTGGCCGGAGTTAAACACTCGTTTTTTGGTTATCTATGATAAAATTATTCTGCGAGTTCAAATGTGGTTAATAAGTCCGGTTTTTGCATATAGCTCAACTTTCTGAAATATTAATGCCCAATCAGAAAATCAGAATAATTTACAGGAGGACAAGTTTCTACGTTTACGGCTTCTACAAATCCAAAGCGAGGACCATTCCTGCACCATTCTGCAAAATCATTCAGCTGTTCTTTTGACCCTTCGGCTTCAATATAAACACTCCCGTCAGACAGATTTTTCACATACCCTGTTATACCCCTGCTTCTGGCCTCAGTTGCAGCGCTCCATCTGAATCCCACCCCCTGAACCCGCCCGATGACATGAATTTTATAAAGCAGCTTCTGGTTCATTGCTAAATATTGAATATCAAATATAACAGCATTATAAATGATCCGGGATGATCGATCTGAATAAATTTTTGTTTTAGCCTGACTTTGGTTTAAATTTGATAATGGAATAAATTATTAGAAATATTCCCGAGTCACGTAGCGGCGGCCTGATTATAGCCGCATAGCGGCGGCCTGGTTATCGTCACCAAAAATCTAAAAAAGGACCGTGAATTTTTCCAGTTTATGAAGCAGAAATTCTTGTTTTTGAAAATTCTAAAAACAAAAATCTTAAAATATCGTTTAAATATAGAACCTGATGTGAAAGCCGGGTGCAAAAAAGTTTCTGATTTAACTCTTGATGAAGAATTCTCGGGGTTATGGAAAAATGGTTTCCGTATATAATTCTATCTCTAATATCCCTAAACATTTCAGGACAAAATTGTTCTATCCTTTCAAAGGCTAATAATATTACACCGGATAAGTTATGCTCTCCGGTAACAGCAACATGGAATGTAAGCTATACCGGAGTTAATGATGCCGGGACTCCCGTTAGTATCAGATATGACTGGGATAATGGTACAATTATAACAGTTCCGGCAATTCGGGTAGGTCCGGGGATTTTTCAGGCAACAGCCATCAATACATATACATCACGTGGTAATGTTTGCAATTATCATCCACAGGCAACATTACTGGTTAATGGTGTTGTTTGTACCTCTTCTTCTCAGTATCAAATAGTAACAGTTTGGGATGATGACAATCATAATGGCGGTCAAATGCATATAAATCCGACGATCTATCCTATATGCCTCGGTAATCGTGCGGATGTCCGTTTCCAGGATTTGACTTTATTTAACTGTGTCCCTCCTCAGGAAAGAGATAATCCAAATGTCAATACAAGATGGATACAATGGATATATGGAACTGATATTACTATGACTGGAATTCCTGTCACAATAAATGGAAGACCAAGAACATTCCCTTATTCGGCTAATATAATTACTTTAACCGGACCTGTTACAGGCTCAGGAGTCTGGTCAGACATTATTAATGTTGCTAATGATAAATTATTGGGCCAGTATTTTCAGGTCACATTACGTAACTGGAATTATTGCAATCCATATGATGATCCCAATATTGCGGGCGGCCCGAGAGATCCTGTAAATGGAGATCATCCGCCCGTAGTAACCACTGCAATAATATTAATTGTGCCTTATCCTGATGCAACAATAGTCCCCGTTGACACTCTGTGCGCAAACAGTGCGCCTGTTACTCTAAGTGCTCATGATCCGGGCGGAACATGGTCGGGAACCGGAGTTACAGGAAATACATTCAATCCATCAATCGCCGGTGCTGGCAATCATATAATCAGATATAGCATTACAAATGCTAATGGATGTACTGATAATGATGAAACAAATATTATAGTAGTGCCTACACCCAATGCAACAATAACGCCTGTAGATATTTTATGTTCCTCGGATTCAATAATTGTATTGCGAGCGCATGATCCTGGTGGAATCTGGTCGGGTCCGGGAGTTGTGGGAAATACTTTTGACCCGGCAATTTCAGGATTTGGGAATCATATTATTACATATAGTATCATTGATAAAAATGGATGCAGTGATTCTGATCAGATAACCATAACCGTAGCCACCCCGGATGCAACAATAACTCCGGTAGATACATTATGTGTTAATAGTCCGCGAATCACATTGAAAGCTCATGATTTAGGGGGAATCTGGTCAGGGATGGGTGTCATAGGAAATACGTTCGATCCAAATATTGCCGGTGCCGGAGATCATATTATCCGGTATAGTATTTTAAATACAGACTGCAAAGCCTCTGACACTACAACTATAACTGTTGAACCACTTCCTGTCATAAACATTAACAGCATTAGAACTCTTTATATTAATAGTCCTTCAATAACATTAAATGCCACTCCGGACGGTGGAATATTTTCCGGCCGGGGAGTATCGGGGAATATTTTTAGCCCATCCACAGCAGGCCTGGGAACTCATATTATTCAATATGAAACAAAACCAGACAGATACAGCTGTATCGGAACAGATACCATACATATCAGGGTAGTTACGCTGCCAACAGCTATAGCAGATTTTGAACCTGATACAGTTGGATGTTCTCCTTTAAAAGTTCAGTTTGTGAATAAGAGTGTTTTTGGAGAATCTTATATATGGGACTTCGGCGATAAACAGTATTCAGATGAAGAAAACCCAGTTCATACATATTATATACCCGGAAACTACATCGTAAATTTAATTGCCAACAATATTACGGGACAATCATCTCATAACGAAATAATAAAAGTTTATCAGAATCCTTCCGCGATTTTAAATGCATATCCAACTGATATAGTGAATAACGAACAAATAGTCGTGTTTTATAATTATAGTTATTATGATTCATCATATTTATGGAGATTTGGTGACGGACAATTTTCCACTGAAGAAAATCCATATCATAAATATGAAAATCCGGGATCCTATTTGGTTTCTCTTACAGTAATGTCTAAAGATGGCTGTGTTGATTCAGCTTTTTTAGATACCCCGATAATAGTTGAATGGAAAACAGGATCTGTCAAATTTCCCAATGTGTTTAAGTGGAATGAAACAGGACCAACCGGAGGGCAATGGAAAGAAGGCGTTTATCCGGAAATGGACTATGTTTTCAGACCATTTTTTGAGAATGTGATAGAATATAAACTTCAGATTTTTAACAGATGGGGAGTTTTAATCTATGAAAGCAATGATTTACACAAAGGCTGGGATGGTTATTTTGGAGACGGAAATCTTGCTGTTCAGGGTGTTTATGTATGGAAAGTAATTGGAAGATACGCAGATGGCAAGTACTTTGATCTGGTTGGAGACGTAACTTTTTTACATTAACAAATTCTAATATAGTCAATAAATCATGTTTCTTAAGTGAATGTCTTTATGAATTCCCAACTCTTTCTTCTGCTGCAGGCAGATAATGTTTTTTAATGTACTTTTTCCGGTTCCAGATAAATTTAATTTTCAAAGCCTGCGGTTTACAGCTTTCAATACATTTGCCACAAATCAGACATTCCGGATTGGTTACTAATCCATGATTATTTATCACGTAGTCTTTAATTGGAATCCTGACCAAACAATCTGTTTCGCATTTACCGCAAAGATTGCATTTTTGAGAATCAACAACAGGTATTAATCTGGAAACTGAGGCCCCTGAAGCACACAAAGCTCCCATAAAACACAAGTTACGGCATGCCCAGCGACGTTCCAGTAATAATCCCAGCAAAACAGCACCCAGGGTATCATAAAGCCATATGTGTTTATAATGAAGATTAAAATCCATATTCAAAAACCAGGGTTCAAATTTTAGTCCGGTAATCGTTCCGGAATCTAGCCGTATGAAGAAAAAGATAAATGCAGTTGAGAAAAAAGCACAAATGTTAAATATTCTTATCCAAATAACAGGTTTATTCCACTTGATATGGAATATGGAGCGTTGGCTTGTAAGATCCTGAATGGTACCCATAAAGCAAATCCAGCCACAGCCTAGCCGGCCGAAAAGCGGGGAAATCAAAATCATAACTCCCCAGATTATTACAACCATGGTAATTGTCCCCCAATAGATAGAATGCCATATAAATGCAAAGTTTAATGCCCGGAAAAGAGTCGGTGTCAATAAAAGAAATAGAATTCTTGTTAAGAAGTTGTATGAGAATAGTTTTTTCATTTAATATAAATGTTTGAGGGATTATTCCATAATTGTGTCGGTAACTGATAACTGGCTTTAAGTATTTATCATTACAAATTGTCAAAGTATTGGGCAGATGCCTGAGACTGAATCTTGCAGGAGGTGACTTTCATTTTTTTTTCTGACTGTCGATAAGCACCTGAAGCTGATTCCTGGTCTGCTCATCATCAGGCTTAAGCCTCAGCACAAACCGGTAATCTTCAATAGCTCCCGAAATATCATTTATTTTCAGTTTTGAAAAAGCCCTGTTATAGTAATACATGAAATTATTGCTGTCTTCCGATATCAGGTAATCCAGATCGCTGATCGCTTCCCTGAATTTTCCGGTCTCCATGAATAGAACAGCCCTGTTGCTGAGGATTTCAATAGTGAGGTCGGATTGATA
>PMBC01000169.1 GCA_003152835.1 Bacteroidales bacterium
GGCTCTTCTTTCATGCCGACAGGGTACACAATTGTTTTCTGACTATTTCCGGCAAGCATAAAGTCAAATCTAAGCACTTTACCGGTAAAATATTTTTCGAAAGTTCCTTGTCCATGGAGAGCAGCTGTAAGGCTCAGAAACAGGAATAGCGTTAACGTTCTCATACTGTGTGTGATTAATCTTAGATTCTGTAAAGCTAAAAAGATTATGTGAGACCGATCGATAATTTATATAATTTTGCCACAAAATTATCAGGCTACAAGCATGTCATTTCCTCACGATCTGTCAATATGGCTTAAGGAACTGTTCGTTAATACCGGGCTGGTTGCAAACCTTCAGCATTCATCAAACAAAATGAACTTTAACATGTTATATACCAAAAAATCATAACTATGGCCGATCTTAATACCAGAATCAGCGATTTCGTCTGGAAGAACCTCAGCGAAAAACACATTACAGGCAAGAAAGACCCTTTTTGGGAAGCTTTGCACAAAACGGGGACAGAGCTATGGCTCGACACAGGAGACATGGATGAAGCTGAAGCAAACTGGACAGCTGAAATGAGCGCCCTTACAACAAATAATACATTATTGAACAACGAGATACAGAAGGGCATTTATGATGTCTTCATATCTGAAGCAAAAAGCATTGTCAGAGATCTCCCGGCAGAGGAAAGGGTAAAAGAGATTGCATTTATCCTGAATGCCCGACATGGCCTGAGGCTGGCATCAAAGTTCGGCGGGCTGGTAAGTGTTGAGCTTCATACGGATACTGCTCACGACATTAAGGCAATTGAGTATTACGGAAAGAGATATCATGAGATATGTCCTGAACAATTCATTGTAAAGGTCCCATATACTCCTGAAGGTTTGATAGGGGCCAGGAGACTGAAGGATTCAGGGATCAGGATTAATTTCACCCTCGAATTCAGCGC
The DNA here is from genome assembly GCA_003152835.1 of Bacteroidales bacterium. Taxonomy (GTDB): domain Bacteria; phylum Bacteroidota; class Bacteroidia; order Bacteroidales; family VadinHA17; genus LD21. The sequence continues at coordinate 935 of PMBC01000169.1, forward strand.
AAGGGAGAATGTAATTGTAACCAGGCTGTCAAGACCTGATTATCTGAATGTATTTCTCGGAAGGATAGGAGCATTCATGATCGACAATAAGCTTGGCGATGGAAGCGGGGCAGGAGAGATGGCTGTGATTGCTTCCCAGAACTGGGTAACTGCAATGTCAGCCAAGAATCAGTGGCAGACAAAACTCATAGCTGCAAGCCTGAGGAACTATAACCAGCTTGAGCTTCTTGCAGGCACCGATGTATATACCATGCCTCCCAAGGTAGCTGCCGCCGGACACAAGTCATTGTCGGGCAAATTCACCTCCCGGATGCATAAGAATTATGAGGTTAGCATAAATAAATCGGCCAGGGATGCTCATATTGAAAAATTCTGGGATGTTGATGATAAAGTACTGAACCTCGCGGAAAGGCTCTCTTCAAAAGTGCCTTTAACCGGACAGGAACTTGTTCATATTGCATATGAGGAAGGATGCGAGGATATGTTCCCGTCGCTCACGAAGGAGGAAAAAGGCTTTATCGCATCAGATGGGAAGATTCCTGTATATTCACGCTGGGAGAAGATGATATCGGAGAATAAAATTGCTCCTGACACTCTGCTCACGCTTGCAGGAATTGCATCATTTACAGCTGACCAGAAAATGCTTGATGAGAGGATCAGGGGAATTATCTCCTGATCAGGATGATCTCTGTCTGGCTATCTCATAAATAAGAATACCCGCAGCAACTGATACATTCAGGGAGCCTATGCTTCCAGTCATCGGTATCTTTACTTCATAATCGGTCAATGCCAGGAGTTCGCGGCTTATCCCCTTCTCTTCAGATCCGAGTATCAATACTGCCGGCCCGGTGAGCTGGGCTTTTGATGCATCAATGCCTGACTTCTCGGTAGCGCTTATGACTTTAAGCCCTGATTCTTTAAGAAATTCAACAGATTTAACTATGCTTTTCTCCCTGCAGACAGGAAATGAATTAAGAGCTCCTGCTGAAGTTTTCACTGCATCTGCCGTGATCCTGGCTGAGCCTTTTTCTGGGACCAGCACTGCATGAGCACCTAGACATTCTGCAGTTCTGACGATTGCCCCGAAATTTCTGACATCTGAAACACCATCGAGTACGACAATCAACGGGTCATCTCCTTTTTCGAAGATCATTGGAAGCAGGTTCCCGATATGCTGGTATTCAATCAGCGAAATCCAGGCAAGCACACCCTGGTGGTTTTTCCTTGTGACCAGTTCAATTCTTTCGACCGGTACTATCTGGTAGGCAATACCGTTTTTCCTTACTTCGATCATGAGCTCATGGTACAGCGGACCCTGAAGTCCCTGTTTGACAAGAAGACGGTCGATCTGCCGGCCAGCTTTTATTGCTTCAATTACCGGCCTCAGGCCAAAAATACAATCTGATTCTTTTTGCATCACATTAGAATTCTTCAGGGTTATCGAGACGGAAAACGATCCCTTTTTTCCAGCAGGCGACTGCCTGATCCCAGTAACTTACAAGCGTTTCACTTCTGCTGAGATAATAATCATTATTGGAAAATATGCTCTCCTTCTTTTTGAAATTAAAATAGAGGTACTCTTCCTTAACTCTGTACCTTGATCCCCATGATGATCTGACGACAGGCTTACGGTAACCCCAGCTCTCGCCCTCAGAGTTTTTATATAATTTGTCGGGCGGTCCATAAATAAGATATATCATTCCGCGCTCAGTGCGCCACCCTTCCTCGTAGGATGAGAAATAATAATTTGCATATTGCACCCTTGTATAATATATCCTTATCAGCTCGCGCGCTTTATCGACATTATTTGCACACTTGATCCAGAACTCATCGAGAGCGACTTTTGGTCTTGGTGCTGACCTCATCTGTTCCAGTTCATCAGGAGTTGTCAGGTAGGCAAGAGGTTCGATCATTGCTTCAGGTGTGTTCATCCCGGGAAATGAGGTACCGAAGTTCATGAAGGCATATCCTTCGGTTGTATCTCTTCCGATGGTACACATATATATCCCCTCTTTCGGGAACATCATTGGAAGCGTATCGGAATATGGCAGAGCCACTGTTGTGTCGGGCCCATAATCGATTGTTTTTTGTGGAATAAGCATTGCAGGAGGATCCGGGACCTGCCTGAATGGCTTATAAAATGAAACGAAGAGCGAATCAGGCCTGCCCCTGAGGTAAATTAGGTTAACAAATTCATCCTTTCTGATGACAGGATCGAAAAGCTCACTCTTTTCAAAATATTCTCTTGCCATGAAATTATACCTGTTGATGTCCGACAGCGTGTTAAAGGGAATAAATGCCTGCATTACCAGCAAACGCAACCTGTCGAGGATCTTGATTTCGGCAATATATTCAAGCCCCTTATTTACTTTCAGGGGAACTTCATAAAAATACTCCTTTTTACCTGCTGCTTTTTCTATGCTGAAGTTAAAGTGAGCAGTATCTGCAAGCACTTTTCCCTGGCTTATGCAGAAAAGTTTTACGGTAATAAGAATTTCTGCCGTGGGTTTACCTGTTGGATTGGCTTCCGAGAAAAAGAGTTCACTGCCTGAAAATCTTACTTCCAATTCCGACCTGTCGGCGGACAGGTTGGTAACATTATATTGAGGGTTTAAAGGGTTTTTGATGGGATTATAGAGGTACGAAAGATCTTTGTAATCGGAAACTGTCTGGGTCGTTTTACAGGAAATAATCGCCGATGCTGCAATTATAAGTCCGGTTATAATCCCGAGATAACTTTTTATATTTTTCTTATTCATAATGAAGCCAATTTACCATGCTCCTTCCATTTGAGCCTCATCCGGCACAGTTCCCTGTTATCGCTGATCCTCAGTATCGAATGGTTAAAGATGCCTGGGTTTCCATCATCCTGAGAAGATCTTATAACTATTTCATCATTGAACATCGATTCAGCAAGATAGTTTATTTCTGCAGAACATGGAAGATGATTCAAAGTGAAATTGAGATCATACGTATCGCATACCCACTTGATATAATTGGCATTGTTTGTATGCAGGTTCACATCAAGGTCGCTGACCTGAACCCTGAATGGAGCAGAAGCACTCCCGTTTTCAGCTGACTCGCGCAGTTTCTCAGGATTCCTGGCTGATGTTGGAATGATAAGGTTATTGTCATTATATTGAGTCAGCAGTCCATTGTCTGGCCGCTGTATTTTTTTGGTTGTCTGGTCTATTATCAGCCATGATGATACCGCGGATGCGATCATTCTTCCGTCATTGAATTTAAGTTCATAATTCCTCATGGCAAAGAGCATATCAGTGCCATTTGGCCAGGTTTTAACAATTATTTTATCCTCCCAGGAAGGCCATTGTGTTACTTCAGCATACATCCTTGAGAGTACCCAGAAATGGTTTTTTTTCAGCAGGTCATCTCTTCCAAAACCCAACAATATAGCATGGTCAGATGCAATATCCTGCATGTAATTGAACAGGGAATAGAGAGTTGACCTGCTGTCAGGCCCTGTTTCATAGACATGAATAGTGTACTCTTTTTCTATTTGCCTCAAATCCATCCTTAACCATTATTCTTTATGAAAACTTCAACATCGTCGGTATATTGTGCCCACTTATCCATTTCTTCATCCAGAAGCTCCTTAAGCTCCTGGTACCTTTTAAAGAAGTTCTCAGCTTCATCTGGTGCATTGCTTTCTGCTGCAAAAGATTTGTCTAGTCCTGAGATCTCATTTTCTATCTTTTCAATTGCCCTTTCAGAATCTTCGAGCTTTTTCCTCAGCCGCCTCATATTACGGTCATATTCCTTCTTTTCGAGGTATTTCTGTTTATTTGAAGAAATATTCTCCAGTGATGCTTCCTTTCTTCTGGCATCCTTCCTTTCAATCTCTTTCAGGTTATCTATTTTCTTCCTCCTGAGAAAATCGTAAATGCCGCCGAGATGCTCTTTGATCCTGTTATGGCGGAATTCATAAACCTTCTCCACGATGCCGTTAAGAAAATCGCGGTCGTGTGAAACAACTATAAGGGTGCCGTCGTAGCTGATGAGGGCTTGTTTAAGTATATCCTTCGACCTCATATCGAGGTGGTTCGTCGGCTCATCCAGTACAAGCAGGTTATGCGGTTCGAGAAGCAGTTTAACCAGGGCAAGCCGTGACCTTTCGCCACCTGAAAGAACTTTAACTTTTTTATCAATTTCGTCACCGCGAAAGAGAAAAGCGGCTAGTATGTCCCTCATCTTCGCCCTGATATCTCCTTTGGCAATATCGTCGATAGTCTGGAATACAGTCTTTTCGCCATTCAGCAGCTCATCCTGGTTCTGTGCAAAATAGCCTATTTTAACATTATGTCCTATCTTAAGTGAACCCTCAAAATCGAGTTCACGGAGAATGATCCTTGAAAAAGTCGTTTTGCCTTCTCCATTGCGCCCTACAAAGGCCACTTTATCGCCTCTGTGGATCTTGAAATCGATGTGCTTCAGAACATTATGAGTGCCGAAGCTCTTTGACAGGCTTTCAGCCTCAACAACATTAGTCCCGGAGCGGGGCGAGGGAGGAAACCTCAGGTTCATTGCACTAATATCCTCCTCGTCGACTTCCAGCCTCTCAACCTTATTGAGCTGCTTTATTTTTGACTGGACCTGGACTGCTTTTGTTGCTTTATACCGAAATCTTTCAATGAATTTCTCAGTGTCATCAATCATCTTCTGCTGGTTCCTGTATGCCGCTGTCTGCTGCTCCCGTCTCTCTTTTCTCAGTTCAACAAACTTTGACCATGAAGCCTTGTAATCATATATCTTTCCAAGTGATATCTCGATAGTTCTGGCAGTCACATTATCGAGAAAAGCCTTATCGTGAGAGACCAGAAGAACCCCGCCTTTGTAGCCTGACAGGAATGATTCCAGCCACTGGATAGATTCAATGTCTAGGTGGTTTGTAGGTTCATCGAGAAGAAAAAGTGATGGTTTTCTCAAAAGTATCTTAGCGAGTTCCACTCTCATTCTCCATCCTCCGCTAAGCTCTTTTGTAGGTCTGTCAAAATCAGTTCTTTCAAACCCGAGGCCGGTAAGAGTCTTTTCTGCTTCAGCCTGGTAGTTGCTTCCGCCAAGCATCCTGTATCGTTCTTCTATAACTGTCAGGTAATCGCAAAGCTTTAGATATTCAACCGATTCATAGTCAGTTCGGCTGGCTATTTCGGAGCTGCAGTGTTCAATTTCTTCCGAAAGCCCGGTGACCTCTGCAAAAGCAGTTATCACTTCATTCATAACAGTAGTGGTGTCGTCGACCTTCATCTGCTGTGGAAGATACCCGATGGTGACTTCCCTTGACATGTCAACCAATCCGGAAGTTGGACTCTGCAACCCGGCTAATATCCTCAGAAGGGTAGATTTACCGGAACCATTTTTGCCGGCAAGACCTATCCTGTCCTGATCATTGATCAGAAAAGAAATATTTGTTAGCAGGTCAAAGCTCCCAAATGAAACCGAAATATCCTGAATAGAAACCATTCCAGAGAAAATTGACGCAAATATAGAAAAAGTACTGCACCCTGAGAAGCACTTGATTTTAACAGAAGGAATATCCTTGATGCAATGGCACGTTTTATATACCTTTG
>PMBC01000005.1 GCA_003152835.1 Bacteroidales bacterium
ATTGATCTTAAACTATCAAAAGAATTGCACAAAAGAAATAATTATTTTTCATTAGGTACTGGGATCCTATTCAGAACTTATAATTCACAGGATATTGATTATTCGATTAATCCGGTTTATAATACAAATAACGAGCTAATCGGGGTAGAGTTAGGATTGCCTGGTCCGGATAACACTAAAATGAATGATTTAGGAATAGTTTTTGATCTGAATTATTATCACAAGTTCAAAAACAAGTTTCTGGTTGGGCTATCGTGTTCCAGTAATCTGATTTTTGACATAGGTTTTGAGACTGTGTCAATTTCTCCATTTATCGGCTGTGTCTTTTAGAATTTCAAAATATTTAAAATCAAATGTGAAAAAAATAGTACTATCCACAGTTTTAGATTATTGAAAACTTAAACAATTCAGGGGCTGCATTCCTCGTGCTATTCAGGGTGAAATTCAGGTTCACACAACCCCTGTAAACCCCGGGCTTACTTGCCGGCCTTAGCCACTGATAAGGACAAAGCCCGGGGTTATTTCTCTTAAGGAATGGTATGGGGCTAAAGCCCCGGCAAATCAGGTTGTCCGGCCAACCCCGGGTAAAAGGAGGAGAATTATTGAATTGAATATGTCTCGCTGCTTTGTGCTAAAAGCTAATAAAAGGAAATGCCGCGGTTATTTAGGAATGAGATACCTATAATATGGATTAATGTCCCTGTAAGGTGTATTCAGAAATCTGATTATCTCATTATTCATAAAATCCGGTTGTTCAACAAGAACACCATGTGTAGCACCTGGCACAATTAAGAGTTGTGCATGGGGTAAACTCTTAAACAGCTCAACTGTATGATCAAGAGCTATCAGATCATGGTCTCCAACAGCAATAAGAGCAGGTACATTAATTTGTTTTAGCTGTTCGATCGTAAAATTCGGATATTTCTCCATGAGAACCTCAAGTTTCTTTTGTGTTGCGGGAGAACTTTCAGGTATTGGTATAAGTCTTGCAGATGCCCTCGCTGCTCTTTTCAGTCTCAAGGCTTTTAATGCGACAATCAGTGGATCGTTTTTATCCATGATGGTAGTACTGTCATAAGGAGTAAGATAATTTTCATGAGAATAATTTGCGCCACTTGTAAATAGCTTTTTTACTTTCTCCGGATGAGCATAAGCTAATTCCAGCCCGATATTCCCGCCATCGCTCCACCCCACAACATAAACACTACCAAGCTTCAGTTTATCTATCAGTTCATTCATATCTGAAGCCATTAATGCATAAGTTATTTCTTTATCCGAATCCGTCGACCTGCCTTGTCCCCTGCTATCAACCGCAATTACTTTAAAATGCTTTGATAACTCAGGAATTTGAAATTCAAAACCTTCTATTGATCCACCATTACCATGGAATAACATAAGTGGCTCACCTTCTCCATAGATCTCGTAATAAATCTTTATGTCGTTAACTTCAATATACTTACCTGCCTGGCTATTTGATCCGTAATCGATTTGTTTCTGAGTGGGATTATTACAAGCAACTGCAATAATAGTTACTAAGAAAAAAAATGTTTTATTCATGGTATTGGAATTAGATAGTTAAAGTTAAACCTTCAACAAACCAAAGTCAAAGCTATTTTTGCAAGGCGATTAACTAAAAATAAATTGTATGTAATGTTAATTTATTGTGATTACCTGCACCGTCAGACTCCTTTAAAAAGTTTGCTTTATTTTAAAATAAATATCATAAGACCTTTTTACTTGCTTCAAGGCAAATAAACTAATTATAATATTAGCAAGTTATTATGCCCGGCCACAGATTCACCAGGGCCAGGGCCCGTATCTGTTCCTCAATATTCACTCCAGGCTTATGCCCGTTGTGAAATGAGTTTATCCTTATCTGCAGTTATCTGGTTAAAAATTTCTGATGATACTTTGTATTGTATCCCGAAGCGATTTTATTATGTTGTTTAAAATATCTAAGATACTCTTGTACTGGTTTGTAGGAAATTCGGAATTTGATCGGGCTGCAGTCTCCAGAGTTGCCATTTTTTCTGTATAAGTATTAATCTGTGACTGGTACTGGGATATTAGCGTGGGATTTGTCTCTCCTGCTAAAAGATCCCTGAGATAACTTATCTCCGCCCTTATTTCCCCTATCTGATCATAAATATTATCAGAATTATCAGCATTAACCATAAACCCGGTAATAGAAGCGACAGATGTAGCAGTAGTAACAGATATTACGGCTGAACTGGCGGTAGATGAAGAAGCAGAGCTGCAACCCCCTGATCCGGAATCATCTTCGAGGTAAAGAATTGTGCATTCTGCATTTGCAAAAAGCAGCAATAACAATGAAATAACTGTCAATAATTTTTTCATAATCTATATTTTAAACAATTAATTATTAATCATTTATGTAATAAATAAACCATAAAGAACTTTTATTATTTTCATTAGTCCTGGCATTATAAAAATTATCAGCTTTTCTCCATTATAATATCCAACATTTTCATAATAAAGGATTAACCAACTTTCTGTAAAGTAAATCTATTCAAATAATAAACAAAAATCAAATATTTTTAACCCTGGAAGGTTTCATTATGCAGATGAACTAATGAAAAGATTTAATAAGGTTAGTTTTCATAGCTCCCAATAGATATTATAAGAATCTCTCCGGACCCAAAAAGAGCATCATCGTAAAAGGTCGTGGGAGGAGGAGTATAAAGAACTGATAACCGGGACAGGCCTTCCTGATAGTGAGGGGCTAAAGCCCGCATCTGTTATTTAGTATCAACCCCGGGCTGAAGCCCCGGGTAAGTGAAATTATGTAACGGCATTCCCTAATTATTGTGAATGTCTCGCATGCAATAGTCAATATCTGCAATAGTAGT
>PMBC01000192.1 GCA_003152835.1 Bacteroidales bacterium
AGGCAGGCTTTGTTAAGACTGTAAATATCTTCGGCAGAGAGTTTCAGTCCCATCTGGGTCATGGTACCTATATTAAGCTTCTCGATCAGGGGCAGAAGCCACATGCCCTCATCAGCCTTTGCCCTGAAACCGAAGCTGACGAAAACGATTAAAAGAACAGAAAAGATTTTTTTCATAAGATTATTTCTTATTTGGATTGATTTTAATTTAAAAGGCAAATATAGTTTTTTAAATGAAAAGCACTGGTGTCAAAAGTCAATTGACAATTGCATATCGTAAAGTGAAAATGACTTTCTGTGGTAAGGCGTAATCCCATATTTCAAAATAGCCTTTCTGTGGAATAACGTTCCATAGCCTTTATTCCTCTCCCAGCCATAATCGGGGTATTCTGAATGGATTTTTTCCATATACTCATCACGGAAAGTTTTTGCAAGTACCGAAGCTGCTGCAATTGAAAAGTAGAGTCCGTCGCCTTTGACAATTGTTTCGTGGCCAATATCTTTATAACGATAGAACCTGTTTCCATCGACAAGAAGGAACTGGGGTTTTTGCTGTAAGCCGTCAATGGCCAGATGCATTGCTTTTATCGATGCCCTGAGAATATTCATCTCATCTATTTCATTGTTATCTACCGAAGCCACGCTCCATGCCAGAGCTGCAGACATTATTTCTTCCTTAAGACAGCTCCTCTGCCGGGCAGTAAGCTTTTTTGAATCATTTAATACCGGGTGCTTATAGTTTTTTGGGAGTATCACTGCAGCGGCAAAAACCGGTCCTGCCAGGCAGCCTCTGCCTGCTTCATCGCAGCCAGCTTCGGAAAGATTGTGATAGAGGTAAGACTTTAACATCATGCTGGTTATAATATCCCCTTATAAAAATATGCAATTATTTAATAGGCATCAATAATAAAAAAAAATGTGACTGACATTTGATATTCAAATAAGTTATTAACATATTTATCAACAAAAAATGATGTTTTGTCAAATAAATATTTATTTTTGAAAGCTAGAACACTAATCTGAATGATAAAAGGGTTTACAGTATTTATTTTTTGTCTGCTTGGAATCCCGGCAACCCTGTTTTCACAGGAGTTGTCTCTTCAGGTGATTGTTCCTCTCGCCGGTCTGGCTTCAGAAAAATCCATAAGTTATTCCCAGACAGTAGGAGAGACGGCAATCGAAATCATAGGATGCTCTGGTTTCGTATTTACGCAGGGTTTTCAGCAGCCAGGGTTTATAGTGCGGACAGATGACGTTTGGCCTAAAGGAACGGGCGTAAAAGTTTACCCTAATCCTGTAACAGATTTAGTGACAATTGAGTTATGGGGTGAGTCGGCAATAACCTTCAGGGTCGATATTATTAATATTAACGGCAATATAGTGATGTCTGAAAGAAAAGTTTTCAATGTTAAATTCTGGAACAAGGATCCGCTCAACGTTGAGAATCTTATCAGGGGCTTTTACCTGGTCAGGGTTTACAGCGAGGATGGAATTTTATACAGAACATTTAAGATAGAAAAATTATAAAGCATCAATTATGGCTGCAAAAGTTATGAGGAGATACTTTATGCTGATGGCACTTGCCACGTTTTGTGCCTGCATTTATGCGCAAAACAATGTTCCCTTCGGGATTCACTACCAGGCTGTAGCAAGGAATGGCAGTGGCACTGAACTGAAAAATACAAAGATCAGCGTCAGGTTTTCTATTATTTCCGGCGATCCGACGGGGACACTGGTTTACCAGGAACTGCACCAGGATAAAATAACATCACCGTTTGGTGTTTTTTCGCTTGTCATTGGTCAGGGAGTGCCCACAGTCGTTTCTCCTGTCAGTTCCATTGGAGATGTATCATGGAAGGATGCCAATCATTATCTTAAGGTTGAAGTGAAATTCGAGAATGATTATATGGATATGGGAACAATGCAGTTTCTGACTGTGCCTTATGCATTTTATGCTCAGAAATCGCTCGAACCCGGACCCATAGGCCCGGCTGGTCCGAAGGGGGATAAGGGTGTTCAGGGCGATCCTGCAACTGATAATCAGAACCTGTCTGTCATGAACATTGATGGCTCCGATTATCTTGCAATATCCGGCGGGAACCAGGTAAAACTATCGACTATTGATAATCAGACACTGAATCTCACAGGTGACGTTCTTTCAATTGCCAGAGGAAATAACGTAAATCTGGCACAATACAAGGATAATACTGATAACCAGACGCTTAACCTGGCTGGAGATATTCTATCAATTTCAGGAGGGAATACTGTAAACCTTTCAGCCTACAAAGACAACACTGACAATCAGACGCTGACATATACAGAATCAAGTAACACTCTCCAAATACTTGGCGGAAATTCAGTCACTCTGGGTACCATGGTGGCGTTCAGGGCGAAGAAGTTAGTTGCGACATCAGCACCTATGCCATTATCTAATATTGATTTTATACCAGATAATATTGAATATAATGATGGTAATGGGATGAATTCCGGAACAGGTGAATTCACAGCAGCAAATACTGGCGTGTATTCATTTGATATAAAATATATAGCATCAGGAGATGGTAAGATAGTTTATCTTTATAAGAATGGGAATCTTTATGAAACCCTTGCAACTGGGCTTACTACAGGAGCTATAATTTTTAGAACTATGACAATTAAATTAGTAGCCTCTGATAAGATTAAATTGGTTATCAATACTGGTACAGATACCAGCATCGGTACCGGCACTTTCTCAGGATATAAGGTTTACTAATTCCTTTTTAATTCAAAATCCAAAAATTTTCACAGAGTGACAAGGAGGAGTCACAGAGTTTCACAGAGTTATTATTTTAGTGACACTCCGTGGCTCTCTGTGTAACTATAAACTTAACTAAATAAGATTTCTCATATTAATAAGTACATTTGCCAAAATTTGTTTTATGATCAATAACGAGCAGATAAAAGACCTTTCGGAACGCCGTGATGCGTTGAGGAGGTACCTTTGACATTGAAGGAAAGCTGAAACAAATACAGGATCAGGAGGAGATATCCAGGCAGCCTGATTTCTGGAACGACCCCAAACAGGCTGAAGAACTCCTCAGGAATATATCATTGCTAAGGAGCTGGACTACAGATTTTGACAGGGTCTCAACCTCAATCGACGATCTTTCAGTAATAAATGATTTCTACCGCGAGGGAGAAGCAACCGAACAAGATCTTGATGTCCAGTACGATAGCTGTTTAAAGATGGTCGAGGACATTGAGGTCCGGAACATGCTCCGTAATGAGGAGGATCAGCTTGGTGCGATATTGAAAATAAATTCCGGAGCAGGTGGCACTGAAAGCAACGACTGGGCTGCAATGCTCCTCAGGATGTACCTGAGATGGGCCGAAAGGAATAATTATAAAACAAAGGAACTCGACTTTCAACCCGGCGATGAGGTAGGGATAAAATCAGTGACAATCGAAATTGACGGAGAACGGGCATACGGATACCTGAAAAGCGAAAACGGAGTTCACCGTCTTGTAAGAATTTCACCCTTCAACGCTCAGGGAAAGAGGCAGACAACCTTTGCCTCTGTCTTCATTTCGCCTCTCGTTGACGACAATATCGAAATAGCGATCAATCCTGCCGATATCACCTGGGAGACATACCGGTCAAGCGGGGCAGGCGGCCAGAATGTCAATAAGGTTGAAACAGCAGTAAGGCTGAGGCATCACCCTTCAGGCCTGGTGATTGAAAA
>PMBC01000212.1 GCA_003152835.1 Bacteroidales bacterium
AACTCTATTGATGCCCTTATAACAGCAGGAATTTAGAACCTGATCGTCAATACAAAAAGGCTGCCGTGAATGGCAGCCTTTTTTATTTTAAAACCTTACAGATTTTTATTTCTTGAAGGTTCCCAAGTAATTGACAATATTCCAGATATCATCATCAGCAAGCTTGCCTTCATATTTGGGCATCTCACCATTACCGGATCTGGTTTTATAAAAATGTTCGCCATCAGTCTGATTCTGGAATCCGGCACCTGAAAAATCACCCGGAAAATCTTTAAGCATTCTGGCTTTGACTCCGTCACCTAATCCAGCTTTACCATGACATGAAGCGCAGTTCTTTGTATAGAGAGCCATCCCTGCTTTGTCGCTGGCATCACTCTTTGCAACGGGATTCTTCATAGTCTTATATTCTGCAGGCACTGTCCAGGGTTTTGGCTGTGCATTGGCAGAAAGCGATAAAAATGATAAACCGGCAATCAGTACTACCGAACCTGTCAGAAATGATTTTAAATTCTTCATAGTAAAAATTTTAAATTATAGTTTATAATACAATAATCGTGCAAATCTTTTCAATGAAATTTATAGAGTGATGACATCAGGAGCGAGTTCTTTGAATGACATTCTTTGCAATAAACAGGTCAGAACCTCACAGTAATATTAAATCCGACCAGGAATTCGCCCTTCGTGAAATCATTTGTATTGAAAACCAGGTTACGCTGATTTATCAGCTGCGAATAATTTGCCACAAATACCTGGAATGTATGTGTTGCAGTTCCGATTTCCCATCCGAGTGCAAGGTTTGGTTTTGGCTGAACATCAAGATTCTGTTTTGTAAGAAGCTGATCGTACTCAATAATTACCGAATGATTTCCAAAAAGATTGGCGCGCGCTCCTGCTGAAATACCAAAGTTAAGATTTTTGTAGCCGGTTGTATCAGAGTACTGTGGAACAGAGTTGAAATAAGCAACTGACGGGGCGACCTGTACCGAGAACTTATCGTTTATTTTCCTGGCAACAATCAGCTGGGTAAAATATGAAAGCCTGTGAATTGCCTTGTAAGATAAAGCAGGGCCAAAGGCATCGTCTTTTCTGAGGTCAATAACTATATTTCCATAATATGACAGCGAAACAGGCATTTTATTGTCTTCAGTCTGCTGCAGTATCCGGTATTTCCACTGAATATCCTGAAGCTTGTAATCTTTTGTAGTCCCTGCTCCAACCATCAATCTGTCAGTTATACCGTAGTTAAGTCCTATCCGGGTGTTTGCAGATCCGTAGATTCCAAATAGATCATGATAGCTTTTAATCTGGCTGAACCTGTGGTGTATTTCAAGTTCAAGACCACCTTTATAAGGAGTTTCAACCGTATGGTTATCGACCAGTAAAGAGGTTCCGAATGTAAATCTGACCGGTTTTGAACCCTTATCTTCCTGTGCCGCATCCTGTGAAAATGCAGGAGCAAAAAATGCTGAAAGCAATAATATAAAGAGAGCCCTTTTCATAGTATGTGGTTTTTAGTAGTTTAGGTGTAAATGAATTAATTATTCAAAGCTCCCTGCTCAATCCAGTAGAGAACTTTCAACTTCTCAGTGTCAGTCGACCTGGCTGCATGATCAGAGCCAGTAATTTTTGAATATAGTTTACTGCTCCCGGCAGGAGTGGTGACATATCCGCCATTTTTAAGGGAGGCAAATGATTTCCCTGACCTGAGGTCAGGTGACCTTGTACCTCCATGGCAGGAGGTACAGTTTGACGTGAAAATCGGCTGGATATCTGCAAAAAGCGACCATGTTGCATCCGGATCAACTGCTGCAGTAATAATTTTTACTTTCTCACATGATGATAGCAGAACAAACAGCGCCAGAATAAATCCTGTTGAAATAATCCTGCTGATTTTAATAATTTCCTTATTCATCCTGTTTATTGTTAATTAATTCACAAAGGTAGCGGTATAAACTGATTAATAAATTTTTACATACCGAAATAATCTCTTTCAGCGGGTGCTCTTTATCATATGGAAAATTGATTTTTATCACCAGTAAGGGTGATATTTGTTGTTGTCACAGAGTGCTGCCTGAAAAATATATTTTCAAGAATAATAAAGGCTCCTTCTGACGAAAGGAGCCTTTATTACCAACAGTGATTATTCTTTTATTTCCTGGTATAGTATTTCATGGCTTCAGGCAATGAACTCTTTATTTGCACAATTCTTCTTGTATCTGACGGGTGTGTGCTCATAAGCTCTATCGGCGCAGCATTTCCAAGTGCGCTCATTCTTTCCCAGAATGCAACGGCTGTTGAAGGATCATATCCTGCCATAGCCATAAAAATAAGTCCAAGCTTATCGGCTTCAAGTTCATGCTTGCGCGAATAAGGAAGCATGACACCCATCTGGGATCCTATACCGTACGCGGTATTGAAAATGGTCTGAGTTTCCGCAGGTTTTTGTTTCACAGCCTCGCTGAGCGCAATCCCTCCCATCTGTACCACCAGCTCCTGGCTCATCCTCTCGTTCCCGTGCCGTGCAACTGCGTGAGCTATCTCATGGCTCAGGACTACTGCAAGACCGTTTTCATCCTTTGTGACAGGAAGTATCCCTGAATATACAACAACCTTCCCTCCAGGCATGCACCAGGCGTTCTGGGTTGTGTCGTTCTTTATCAGGTTGAATTCCCAGTTGTAACCATCAAGGCTGCTTTGCATATTGTTATCGGTAAAATACCTGATGACGGCCTTTGATATGTTTGTGCCAACCTTATTAACAAGAG
>PMBC01000081.1 GCA_003152835.1 Bacteroidales bacterium
CAGGAAAAGGGATCTCCTTATTCATTGAAAAAACACCCTCTTCTTCAAGTTTCTTAATGATAAACTGCCGTTTAAGAGCCATCTCTCCCATAGTGAAGGAAGGATCAATGTCAGATATTACAAGGCTCAGTCCGTACAATTCATGATACTCAATTTTTATTCTGACCAGTANNCATTTTTCTCGTCTGGAAGCTTCTCGATAAGTTCCAGGTAACAATGACCAGCGCTATTCTCTTTCATCTCCGATATTTCTGCAACAACCCAATAGAAGTCAGGGAGGGTCAAATAAAGAGAGTCCTTTATAATGAGCTGTAGTTCAGACAAAGAGAGTTTCTCGTTCATCGTAAGTCATTAAGCTTGATGATCTTATTGACAAAGGTACCTTTTCCCGTCTTAAGTTTAATCAGGTAAATCCCCTGGGGTTTACCTGAAAGAACCTTCAATGCAATATTACGTCCTGCATAATCAGGAAATTCCTTCCGGAAGATAAGACTTCCGGATGATGAGTATATCTCAATTACGAGACTCCCCGGGGAGTCTCTGAAATTTACCTCAAAATCACCGGTTGTCGGGTTGGGCCATGTGAGAATCCCTTTTTCCGGAAGCTTAAGGTGTAACTCCTGGAGATAATCCAGCGCTTTGATCATATCCGGAGTTCCGTACCCATAAAGTGTATCAGGTACACTAAATCGGTCACCGGCACGATGCAATGCATTTATAATTTCAATATTTGTCGCATTCGGGGCAGCCTGCTTAAGCGATGCGGCCATCCCGCTCAGCACTGGGCATGAAAGTGACGTTCCATTCATTCTGACAAATGATGATAATTCGGTTTGCGCAATAACACTTACTCCCATAGCCGTATTGTCGGGTTTTACTCTGCCATCTGACGAGGGGCCGGCAGAAGAAAAGGAAGAAATCATCCCGTTTCCGTCAACTGCGCCGATAGATAAAACACTGTCGCCATCAGAGGGAACCAGGATATGTTTCCATGCATTATTCCGTTCATTTCCGGCGCTGCAGACCACCAGGATTCCCTTTGAAGCAGCAACATCAGCAGCCCGGGTTACAAAGGCGGTATTGCCGTCAAGGTCGGAAAATTTATAATTGAGCGAAGGTTCATCAAAGTTAAAATATCCGAGTGATGATGAAATTATGTCTGCTCCTGCACTGTCAGCAAATTCAGCAGCAGCGGTCCAGAAATCCTCCTCAACAGAAAACTCAGTGGAAGCATCTTCTGTCCTCAGAAGTATGAAGTCTGCGCCAGGCGCCGTACCTTGAATATTCCCTTCACTCACACCTGCAAGCACCGAGAGAATAGCTGTCCCATGGTAATGATAATTATATACAGATTGATCGTTGTTGACAAAATCCCAGGTGTATTTTATTCCATTTCGGTTTCTGAGATTACTGAGAGAGGAGACAATGTCAGCATTGGTGAAACCTGCATCGAGGATAGCAATCAGAACCCCTGTGCCATCGTAACCTGATGAATGAAGAATATCACCATGCATCATTGTGAGCGGTCGGTCAAACGGCGGAAGATCTTCTGCATCTGAAAAAAGGTCAAGCTTATTGTAATAACGGCTTTTTCCTATAGGTTTCTTTACGATCTTTGCATCTGAAACAAACGGCAGGCTCTTCAGAAGAGCAGTGTCAGGCATGGATTTGGTCTTAAAGAGGGCCGTGTTCATCCATTTTGAAGTGCAATGAAAGGTAAAACCAAGTTCCTTTATCTGATCGATGTAGCCTTTGAAAACAGGTAGATCCCTGTAATCGGGAGCCGTTATGCCAGCCTTTGACCTCCTGTCGATTGCTCTTATGGATAACAGATCAGAGGATGAATAACTTAACTCAGTATTTGCTCCCTTATCCCTGAAATAGACTCTGCAGAAATAATTAAAAGCATCCTGCCCGTTAACATTGAAATGTATGAAAACGAGAGTCAGTGTTAATAACTTCCATGCCCTTTTCCCAGGCAAAAAAGTTGATCTGTTCATTATCTGATCACCCCGGTCTTCTCAGGGTCAGCGATTTTTCCTTTAGTTTTTTCCATGTCATCAAAGAAATCTGATTCATCGATGTCCATCTGCTTGTCACTGGTCATTCCGTCGATATAATTCAGCTCATATTTCAACGATCCGTCCTTATTATAGATATCCCATTTGCCTTCACGCATATTGTTTTTATACGAACCCGAGAAATGGTTTTTCCCATTTTCATACCATACATCAAATTTCCCGTTAAGAAGATTTCCGGAATAATGTGATTTCAGAAAAAGCTTTCCTCCGGGATAATACTGTAACCATTCTCCCTCTTTCTTGTCATTCAGATAACTTATCTTCTCTGCAACTGCACTGTCAGGAAAATATTTAATTGAAAGGCCATTCCTCCGGTTCCCCTTATATGATTCTTCATTTATAAGATAACCATTGGCAGATGAAGAAAAAAATTTCCAGATACCCTCTTTTTTCTGATCGATGTATTTCCCTTTTGAGGCAATAAATGCGTTAGGATACCACAAGGTTGCATCTGCAGTTCTTCCATCGCTGCTGTAGCACAATAGCGAAAGCAGCGTTTTATCTCTGTAATATCGTTTAAACTCACCAACAGGATGGCCATCCTTAAAAGTACCTTCATACAGAACAATTCCGGCAGAATCTTTTTTAACCCATGGCCCCTGTTTACGTCCCTGCTGATCAGTCTTGTTTACATCTGAAATATTCTGGCAGCTGGCATTTGCAAAAATGGCTAACAGCGAGGCTATTGCAATAATCTTGTATTTCATAACGGAGAAACGAGATATTCGGTTTAAAAGTACAAAATTCACACAAAAAAAGAGGTCCCGTAAGACCTCTTTTCAATCAGTGTACTGATTTTATTTAACTTCTTCAAAATCGACATCGGTAACTTCATCGCTGCCTGACTTTGTTTTTCCTTCCTGCTGCTCAGGACCGGGTCCCTGCTGAGGTGCTCCCTGTCCCGTATTTTGTGCGGTTTTGTACATCTCTTCGGATGCTGCCTGCCATACTGTATTAAGTTCAGCAAGTGATTTATCGATAGCATCGACATCCTGACTTTTATGAGCCTCCTTCAGTTTTGCGAGGGCGCTTTCGATAGCCGGTTTTTTGTCGGCTGGGATTTTATCTCCAAACTCCTTAAGCTGCTTCTCAGTAGTGAAGATCATACTGTCGGCAGTGTTTACCTTATCGACTTTTTCCCGGGCTTTCTTATCGGCTTCCTCATTTGCCCTGGCTTCATCGCGCATCCTCTTTATTTCATCATCGCTCAATCCGGATGAGGCTTCAATCCTGATCCTCTGCTCTTTCCCGGTACCTCTGTCTTTTGCCGTGACATGGAGAATTCCGTTAGCATCGATATCGAAGGTAACCTCGATCTGAGGAATGCCTCTCGGGGCGGGTGGCAATCCGTCAAGGTGGAAGCGTCCTATAGTCTTGTTCCCGACGGCCATAGGTCTCTCACCCTGCAGAACATGTATTTCAACAGACGGCTGACTGTCAGCTGCCGTTGTGAATACTTCCGTCTTTTTGGTAGGGATGGTAGTATTTGATTCAATAAGCTTTGTCATAACACCTCCCATTGTTTCAATCCCGAGTGAAAGCGGAGTGACATCGAGAAGAAGAACATCCTTAACTTCTCCGGTAAGAACACCACCCTGGATTGCAGCACCTACGGCCACAACTTCATCAGGGTTAACACCTTTGGAAGGAACTTTTCCAAAGAATTTCTCTACAAGCTGCTGGATGGCCGGGATACGTGTTGATCCGCCGACAAGCAACACTTCATCAATATCTGAAACCTTAAAGCCTGAATCATTCAGAGCTTTCTGGCAAGGTTCAATACAAGCCTGGATAAGCTTATCGCATATCTTTTCAAAGTTTGCCCTGGTGAGAGTTTTTACAAGGTGCTTTGGAATTCCGTCAACAGGCATTATGTAGGGGAGATTGATCTCTGTTGTAGTAGAGCTTGACAGCTCTATCTTGGCCTTTTCGGCAGCCTCTTTAAGCCGCTGCATCGCCATTGGATCTTTCCTGAGGTCGATACCTTCATCTTTCAGGAACTCTTCTGCCATCCAGTCAATGATCAAATGATCAAAATCATCGCCTCCGAGATGAGTATCGCCATTTGTGGACTTTACTTCAAAAACTCCGTCGCCAAGCTCAAGGATTGATATATCGAATGTTCCGCCACCAAGGTCGAACACAGCGATCTTAAGATCCTGGGATTTTTTATCGAGGCCGTATGCAAGAGAAGCAGCTGTAGGTTCATTGATGATCCTTTTTACGTTAAGTCCTGCAATTTCGCCGGCCTCCTTTGTAGCCTGCCTCTGTGAATCGCTGAAGTATGCCGGTACGGTAATAACCGCATCAGTGACCTCCTGACCAAGATAATCTTCTGCAGTCTTCTTCATTTTCTGAAGGATCATTGCAGATATTTCCTGAGGAGAGTATTGCCTGTTGTCAATTAGTACCCTTGGGGTATCGTTATCGCCTTTTACGACAGTATAAGTAACTCTTTTTATCTCCTTGTTCAGTTTTTCGTATGGTTCACCCATGAACCGCTTTATAGAATAAACAGTCTTTTTAGCATTTGTGATTGCCTGGCGTTTGGCCGGATCGCCTACTTTACGCTCACCATTCTCAACAAATGCAACAATTGAAGGAGTTGTTCTTTTTCCTTCACTATTAGGGATAACCACAGGCTCACTGCCTTCCATTACTGCAACGCATGAGTTAGTCGTTCCCAGGTCTATACCAATTATTTTTCCCATTTTATGATAATTAAAGAATTTTAAATTTGACATAATTACCTTGCAATGATTGTGCCATTTGAAATTTATGACAAAACGGCAGAGATGCTCCCTGGCTTTCAAAGTGAAAAGAAATAATAACTTTGTGAACTGAAATGTAACGGTATTATTGACTTCCTTATTAAATCTACCCCCTTTCTTGTTTCCCCCAAGGGGGAAATGATGAAATACTGGTTGCTCCTTCCCCCGTGGGGGAAGGTTGGGAAGGGGGTCATGTATTTATTGGTGTTTTTAATTTAACAAACTAATAATTATGGCGATACAAAAGTCAATAAAAAGGATCACCACTCATGTTCTGAATGAGATGAAGCTTAGGGGTGAAAAAATAGCTATGCTTACAGCATACGATTATTCAATTGCCAGGATCCTTGACGAAGCCGAGATAGATGTCATTCTTGTAGGCGATTCTGCTTCAAATGTAATGGCAGGCTTTGATACTACGCTCCCGATAACCCTCGATAACATGATTTATCATGCGGCCTCAGTTGTACGCGGCGTAAAAAGGGCTCTTGTTGTCGTTGATCTTCCTTTCGGAACTTATCAGGGCAATTCAAAGGAGGCACTTGCATCTTCGATCCGCATCATGAAGGAGACAGGTGCCGCAGCCGTCAAACTTGAAGGCGGCCGGCAGGTGGTAGAATCAATTGAAAGGATACTCTCTGCAGGAATACCGGTGATGGGGCATCTTGGACTGACACCCCAGGCAATCCATAAATTCGGAACCTATGTGGTGAGGGCGCAAGAGGAGGAGGAAGCAAGAATACTGATGGAAGATGCCAAGCTTCTTGAAGAGACAGGCTGCTTTGCAATTGTTCTCGAGAAAATTCCCGCAAAACTGGCAGAAGAGGTCACAGTCAGCCTTAAAATTCCAATAATTGGTATCGGTGCAGGACGAAAGACTGA
>PMBC01000023.1:0-8379 GCA_003152835.1 Bacteroidales bacterium
TTCAGTTAAATCCGCAAGCTAACGATCCAAATGTTTTGACCGTTAGTCATGATACCACTACCGAGGTGATTTTCTGCTAAATCAGCAAGATAACGGTCAAATGTAAGCTAAAATGTTGCACCTTGAGAATTGTTACAATTGTTACATTTTATTGACAATTATTCAATATTCATTTTTCATAAATAATTAATTTCCGTATTAAAATCCATATACCATGAAATTACCATACATTTTGTTTTTAGCTTTAACTTTCTGTTTTTGCGGTAGCGCCAATTTTCATCTGGAAGAGCAATTAAAAATCGAAACTTTTGTTAAAGGTGTTTACGATGTTCCAAGAGATGGAACTGGTAACACGTTCTTTATGATAGGACTTAAACTGAAGAATATATCAGATAGCACTGTTGAGTTCTTGACAATGACTTGTACTACTGGTTCTAATTTAGTATTCGATTCAAATCAGGTAGAACCGGTGATAAACAACTGTGCTTCAAATTACGCCACTCCAATAGTTCTAAAACAAAATCAAGAATTTGATTTTACATTTCTCCTGAAAGCAGATAAGTCATATCCTGATAAATTAAAAATTGGATGGATTATTTTAACCAAAGAGAACACTCATAGCGTAGATAAATACTTTGACTACCTACATAAATTCAGGGAGAATTTAGAGAACGTAATTTGGGCAAATCCAATCGAGCTATATTGTTGTGCCTTTAATCAATTCGAAATTAAATAATANNTCATTTGTTTGTCACGGTTTTTGAACAAACTGATTTTTTATAACATGACCTTTAAATCGCACCACCTGGACTCAGCGCCAGTGCTCTCAATTTAGATTCTGTACGATGATAAATTCCAGGCTCCGTTATCAACTTGTGCCGCGATACTGCACCAGTGCTGTTAATAAAATAATAATAAGGTGATAACTAACCTGCTTTTTCTCAGCATTGTACCGCGATACGCGTATAAGCCCGAAACAGTGTACCATGACGCCAAAAACCACGCCGTACTTCGTTCACTCTGGCTGGTACCAGGACTCTACCCCGAGACAGCTTTTCTGCGCCAGCCTACGTTCACTCAGTAACGCTTACTCAATTATACCGCCGGGCCGTTACCGTTAATATGTGACAACCCGCATATGATAAGAAATTCCAAAATATTTATCACTATAAGCCTAATATGTATAGATTATTTGATTTTCTTTACAAAAGAATATTATCTTTGTATATAAAATCTCGTTTTCTTTACATAATTGGATTGTTCTGGATAATAATTCACCTTTTCTATACATATGTCAAAGTCAAATAAAAAGCTACTACCCCTTCCACTGGACTGGGATGTAGAAACAAAGACAGTATTAAAAAGCCTTCCATCTGCTCATGCTGCACTAGCTGAACTAAAAGGGATAGCATCGACTATGCCAAATCAAAGTATCCTAATTAATACTTTGGGACTTCAAGAAGCCAAGGACAGTTCTGCGATTGAATATATAATAACTACACACGATGATCTTTACAAATCAGAATTAAACCTTTATTCATATAAATCACTTAATGCTAAGGAAGTACAAAACTATATTGCTGCTACAAAAACAGGATTTGATCTTATCTCAAAAAATGGATTACTAACTAACCGGACTGTGTTAAAAATTCAAGAAGTCCTTGAGGGCAACAAAGCTGGATTTCGTAAACTACCTGGGACAACTTTAAAAAACACCTCGACTGGAGAGATAATTTATACTCCACCTCAAGATCCTGAGGAAATCAAAATTTTGATGACCAATCTTGAGAAATTCATCAACGACAAGGAATCCTGTGACTTCGACCCTCTTGTGAAGATGGCAATTATTCACTGTCAATTTGAAAGCATTCGTCCATTTTATGATGGAAATGGCAGAACCGGCAGAATTATTAATATCTTATACCTGATACAGGAAAAACTTCAAGACCTTCCGATTCTATATTTAAGCAATTATATAATCAAATATAAATCAGATTATTACAGACTTTTGCAAGAAGTACGAACAAAAAATAACTGGGAAGAGTGGCTCCTGTTCATGATTAAAGCTGTGGATCAAACATCAAGAGAGACTATTGACTTAATTATAAAGATTCGTGAGCTAATGATGAGTTATAAACGCACATTACGAGATAATTATAAATTCTACAGCCAGGATTTACTTAACAACCTCTTTAAACATCCATACACAAAAATTGAGTTTATACAACGGGACTTAAATGTCTCAAGGATAACTGCAGCAAATTATCTGAACCAACTTGCTGATGACAAACTCCTGACAAAAAAGAAACTGGGGACAGCAAATTATTATATCAATGATCCTCTTTTTAAATTGCTCTCTGAAAGATAATTATAATAAAATACTAACGGTAACACGGACAATATGGGTAAGTTGTTTGTCACGGTTTTTGCTTTTGCTCCTACCCCTAAGACAAATTCGTAATGGCCGTTGTACCCGTACACGCTCATCTACACCCAATTAAAATCCTGCACCGTGACAAATTTCTGGCTCCGAGATAAATTGTACCGCGACACTGCGCCAGTGCCCGCAACAAAAATCCTGTACCGTGATAGCTTACCGGCTCCGATTAAACATGTACCGCGACACGCGTAATGCTCAATAAAATTTGTATCCGGACGGCAAAAACACGTGCCATACCCTCCTTGCACCGTGACAGCTTCGTGGCTAAAGTACCAGGATTATGCCCGGATGCAGCGTCGGGTAACACAACCTCCCCATATTGCCGGGCCGTTATATGTAAGGTGCTAAATCCCAGCCCGCTAGACAGAGTCAACATTCACCCTACATATAACAATAAAAAAGTAATTCACCTACATATCCCAGGACTCCCAACGCACAAACAAGAGTTTGGCAGCCGCCACCGCGACAGCCTAAGCTGATGCCAAACACATTTTATTTTGTCTGCTCACTTCACCAGAAAGACAACTAATTGAAGCAAGAGAGTTGCAAGACCACTGAGATTTATACAAACATGACCCCCAAAGATTTCGATCAAATAAAAAGTCCTCTTGACACATTAGACTTTTGACAATAATATTTAAGAGTTTAAATTTTTCTATATTTAATACATGAAGAAATTACTATTAATTAACCCTGTTAATAAAGCGAGAGTTGGTCTTACAATCAATAAAAGTTCGAGATTTCCACCAATTGGACTTGGGATAATTGCTGCATTGACACCAGATAATTTGGTGATAAAAATATTGGATGAGAACTTTGTTGAGTTCCAATATCAAGAAGCTGACCTTGTTGGAATTACAGCATTTACTGCTTCAGTAAATCGAGCTTATGAAATAGCAAAATTATATCGAAATAAAAATATACCTGTTATTATGGGGGGAATTCATGCATCATTACAAACCGAGGAAGCAATACAATATGTTGATTCAATAGTTGTAGGAGAAGCAGAATTAGTCTGGAATCAAGTTATAAAAGACTATGAGTCCGGTAATTTGCAAAAAATATATAAGAGCGAAAAAATCGATCTATCTAAAACGCCAATCGCAAGACATGACTTATTTAATAAAGGTTATATGTTTGGATCAATTCAAACAGCCAGAGGTTGCCCGATGGACTGTGAGTTTTGTTCAGTTACTTCCTTTAATGGACATACTTATCGACAAAGGCCAATTGAAAATGTACTTGATGAAATGGAAAATATACCACAAAAAATGATTTTTATTGTTGATGATAATATTATTGGCCATGGCAAAGCAGCCTCAAAACCTGCATTGGATTTATTTAAGGGGATTATTGATCGTGGTATTAAAAAAGAGTGGTTTTGTCAGGCTTCTTTAAACTTTGCTGATAATGAAGAAATACTTAAATGTGCAGCTAAAGCTGGATGCAGAATGGTTTTTATTGGGTTAGAAGCTGAAAATGACGAATCCCTTAAAGACGCAAATAAAAAATTAAATCTTAAAATGGGTGTTAATAGCTATGAGGATGCCTTCAAGAAAATTAATAAATACGGAATAGCTGTCCTTGGTGCATTCATTTATGGCTTTGATACTGATAATTCTGCTATGCTGGATAATAGGACAAAATATATAATTAATAGTGGTGTTGATGTTGTTCAAACAACCATTCTAACGCCTTTACCTGGTACTAGATTATTTAATAATATGCTGAATGAAAGCCGATTGTTACATACTAATTTCCCTGAAGATTGGAGTTTTTATGATATGACCGAGGCTATTTTCAAACCAAAATTTATGACTCTTGGAGAACTCAATTTAAGTATGGAAAAGTGTAATAGCAGTGTTGGTAAGGTTATTGGGAAAAAATTCTTTAAAACCTTATTTGCAACAAGACGTTTTAAAACGGCTATATGGGCTTTGAGTTCAAATATTAATTATCAGAACGTATCAAAGAATCAAAAAAATAAAAGATAATAATATAAAAACAAAAAGGGTGGCGACAGAGTTCTCGTATACCTGGACAGTTTTAAAAATAACCCTATATATAACACGGACAATAAAGGTAAGTTGTTCGTCACAGTTTTTGCAATGCACTGCTACCCAGACATATCCTGCCAACTGATGCACCCGGACATGCTCATCTGTGCTCAATAAAAATTATGTACCTTGATAAAATTCTGGCTCCGATCTAATTTGTACCGCGACACTGCGCCGGTGCTTTTTACATAATAACAATACCATGACTAATTCCCGGCCACTTACCAACCTTGTACCGCGACACGCGTATTGCTTAATAAACTTTGTACCTGGACTGCAAAAACACGTGCCATACCCTCCTTGCACCGTGACAGCTTTCTGGCTAAAGTACCAGGACTCTGCCCGGATGCTGCGTCGGGTAACACAACCTCCCTTTATTGCCGGGCCGTTAGCTGGCAGCCGTCACGTTGGCTACACTTCTAATAATCTTTGATGATTAGCTTGACTTATTAATAAAACCTACGTATATTTGCATAATATTCTATACGTAACATGGACGCAAAATTAACTTTAAGTATCGATAAAGATGTTGCTCGCAGAGCAAAAATCTATGCTAGAAGCAATGGGAGGAGTTTATCTGATGTAGTTGAAAATTATCTTAAACTCCTGACTAAGAATTCATCAGTCGAAGATTCTGAGTTTACGCCAAGGGTAAAATCATTACTTGGATGCATCTCTCTTCCAGATGACTTTGACTATAAAAAAGAGATCGCTGACTACCTTACAAAAAAATATCTCTAGCATGACTGATTTATTCATTGACACAGATGTCATTATAGACTTCCTGATTGATCGAAAACCTCATTCCAGAGAAGCTGCTGTTATTTTTACCCTGATCGAACAGAAGAAACTAAAAGGTTACGTTTCATCCTTGACTTTTAGTAACTTATATTACGTCATGAGAAAAATTGAATCTCACAATAAGGTTATCTTAAAACTTGAAAGCTTATCAAACATGGTAAGTATTCTTAAAGTGGAGGAACAAACAATAAAAAACGCTCTTGCATCTGGATTCCCCGACTTTGAAGACAGTATACAATATTTCTGTGCTATCGATAATAAAAGAATTGATATAATAATAACCAGGAATACCAAAGATTATAGAAAATCGAATATTCCTGTCATGACTCCTGGTGACTATTTAAAATCTGCCGTCAGCTAACACGGACAATAAAGGTCATTTGTTTGTCACGGTTTTTGAACTTACTGCTTTCTTACAACATGACCCTTAAATCGCACCATCTGGATTCCGCACCTGTGCTCGCAATATAGATTCTATATCATGATAAATTACCGACTCCATTATCAACATGTACCGCGATACTGCGCCAGTGCTGTTAATAAAATAACAATAANNCTTCGCTCTTTCCGGCTGGTGCCAGGACTCTATCCCGAGACAGCTTTTCTGCTCCAGCCTCCACTCGCTCAGCAACGCTTACACCCTTTATTGCCGGGCCGTTAGGCATAATTAAATGACTACCATGGAATTAAAAGATGTAATTGAAAAAAGACGAACTGTTAGAGACTTCCAGGATAGAGAAGTCCCTGATACTATTATTGATTATGCTATCGAAAATGCATTTAAAGCACCTTCCTACAATCATCTTAGAGAATGGGATTTTATTATTCTTAAACATCTTGAATCAAAGTTAGCTCTGATAAATGCTGAAAACCTTGATGTAAAGGGATCCAATGATGAGTTAGAAAATACATTCCAAAATGAAGAAATAATCATGAAAGAAATGTATTTAGATGCTATTCCAAAACAAAAGAAGATGATTCTAAGTGCCCCATTAGTAATTGTCGTTGTCTTTAAACCTAAAACAAAAGTCATAGATGCAAAGAAAATTTATGACTTAAACTGTTTGGCTTCAGTCTGGGCATGTATTGAGAATTTCTTGCTTAGTTTAGCCGAACATGATGTATTTGGAGTAACCTATATACCACAAAATGTTGAGACAATAAAAGAAAGATTGAGAATCCCAGACAACTTAGAAATAGCAACTATAATACCCATTGGGTATAAAGATCACAGTGCGAAAGTACTCAAACAGAAGACAATAAATATAAGCGGACGTATACATATAGATAATTGGTAAATATAACTATGCCTAACACGGACAATAAAGGTTATAAGACTTGTCACGGTTTTTGCAAGGCGTTCCTGCTCTCACGAGAACACAGTATATGGGGACATCACCGTAACGGCGCCGCTGCTCTCAAGCAAACCTGTGTAAGGGGACTGCTGATCTGCTCTCAAGCAACCTTGTACCGCGACACCATGACGCTCGCAAGCTCGGTCATGGCAAACGCTCGTAAAACTCAAAAAACCTGCAACTGGACGGCAAAAACCGCGCCACCCCGCCGATGGCGGGGACGCTTACACCCTTTATTGCCGGGCCGTTATGCTTAAGCGACAACACATTACGAGACCGAAACTACATTGACAAAAAACGCCTAAGCATAACTCTTTTGTTTGAGCAAAGCTATTGTTTACAAAAGTGCTTCATTAGTATTGCCACCGTGACAACTAATGCATAATTCAAGATAATACTTTTATAAGCCAATTATGAAAATCTCAATCATTATTAACGGAACACGGGGAGATGTTCAACCAATGCTTGCTCTAGCTATTGGACTCAAGAAAAATGGATATGAAGTAATTCTTTGTGCCCCACCTGAGAATGAAGAACTCGTAAATAAATATAATTGTCCTTTTGTGGCATTTGGTCCGAACTACAAAGAATTGTTCAAACAAAATGCACAAATGAAAGGTGGAGCGACTGCTGCACCTTCCCAAAAAGAGATGAAAAAGGAAACTGAGAACCAGATTAAAAAGCTCCCAAAAATAATTGAAGGTTCGAATTTAGTTCTGGGGGTGGGGTTTGTATTAGGTGTTCATACGGTTGCTGACCTATTAAAGATTCCTTATCGTTTTGTTATTTTCTATCCAATGCTTTTGGGAACAAGTAAAAAAGATCCCCTTTTCAATCGACTACTTTTTGGACTTGGCAGATCAATGACTAATCTGGTTATGAAAAGTTTTATCAATAATAGTCGAAATAAATTAGGACTACCGCCAATAAATGACGTTTGGAAACACTGGATGGGGGAACATGTCATTGCTGCATGTGACAAAGAGTTAAATGCTGTTCGAGATGGTGTTTCATTTAATTTTACTCAAACCGGATATATGTTGTTGCCTTCACAAAATGGTTTACCTGAAAGTGTAGACAATTTCCTCAAATCAGGGAAACCTCCGATTTATATTGGATTTGGCAGTAATCCCGTGGATCGTCCTGAAAAATATAATCACATTTTTAACGAAGTCTCGAAAGAGACAAATCAAAGGTTTATAATTTCAAAAGGATGGGCAAATCTACCAGAGATTAACTCAACTGATATACTTTACGTCGATGAAATGCCTTTTGAATTGCTTTTTCCTCAACTTGCAGCAATAGTATATCATGGAGGGACAGGGACTATGGCAGCAGCAGCAAGAGCAGCTATTCCGCAGGCCGTATTTCCATTTATGGCTGATCAGTTTGAAAATCGGAAACAGATAGTAAAGCTAGGACTTGGACCTAATACATGCGATTTTAAAAAATTGTCTGCAGAAGCACTTTCTTCAGCAATCAAAGATTGCGTAAATAATAATGAGTTTAAAAAGAATGCATTCGAAATCTCGGAAAAACTAAAAATGACAAATGGACTTGACATGACAATTGGCCTTATTGAAAGAGAATTTAAAAAAAATAACGCCTAAGCATAACACGGACAATAAAGGTTATAAGCTTCCCGCTTTTTTTACAAAAAGCGGGACAGGTGTCACGGTTTTTGCAAACCGCTCCTGCTTTCACGAGAACACAGTATAAGGGGACA
>PMBC01000023.1:8458-12075 GCA_003152835.1 Bacteroidales bacterium
CCCTTTATTGCCGGGCCGTTAGCCTTAATTGGTAGCGGATGTGCGAACCTAATATCCTAATTATTCTAACTTATATGAATTTAGATAAATGAAACCAAAATCTACTGTTTTACAAAAATTCGAAAATAACCTTACAGCCTCTCCAAAGTTAGATTCGATGACAACTTTTTTTAAATCACTTATCTCTTTAACACCAGTTGGTTCAGCTTTTTCTGTCTTATTTTCAGATTTAATTCCCACAACAAGGACCCTAAGAACTGAAAAATTTATTAAGGATCTCGCAAGTGATTTTAAACAATTTGACGAAAGAATTGATACTGAATATATTAAAACTGAGGAATTTGCATTTCTATTTGAGCAGTGTTTTAAAGCAGCCAATGAAAATTATCAACAAGAGAAAATTGAAGCCTTTAAAGCCATAATTGTTAATTCAACAATGTACGATTCAATTCATCCCAATGAAAAGGAATTCTACCTAAATTTGACAAAGAACCTAACTGTTCTTCATATTCATGTTCTTGATTTCTTAAATGACACTCATGCTTACATTAAAAGTCATCACCTGTTAGAAAGTCAGATTCAAGGACGATATAAAGATTTCCTTCCTATAATCTTTCCTACGGTTGAATTTGATACAATTAAGATAATAATAGATGATTTAAATAATTATGGTTTAACATCATTGCAAACCCAAAGTATTCTTTCAGTTACCAGTTCAAGTGGGATGCAATTACTTGGAGATAGGCACACTACTGATTATGGGAAGAAATATCTTCAATTCATTCGACTTTAAGAAAAAGCTTAATCCGTAACATAAGGTGACTAATACTCAGGGACAAATTCTTACAGAACAAATTTGAAAAACTAAGGCTAAAAATGAGTTAGCCTTAATACGTGCCCAGACTTAGAACCTGGTTTTCTCAAATAGGATATCTTGATAACTTTAGATTTAATTAAACCAATGAAACAAATCTTTTTCTTAATACTGATTTTTCAGAGTTTCAATTTTCAAATTTCAATCGGACAGATAATCACTACATGTTCGGGCTATAACAAAGAGTTTGAAAAAATGGGATTAAATTCTTTATCTGATCCCAAACTCAGAAAAATGCTCGAGCCATTCTATATTTTGTCTGATACTGATTATACGCAACAATATTTTCCTGATTTTTATAAGGTTAAAACATTCAATGATTCTTTAGTAATATTTTCAATTGAAGTTGAATCAGGGACTAGATATGATATTAGGGCAGAAAGTAGAAAATTCGATTCAAACAAACATCGTATTACGAAATCAATTGATGGAAGAATCTGTTTGATTGACAATAAAGTGTTCTGGGGAACTTATGGAGATATGCCAATTGACGAACTAGTCAAATTAGAAGTGAAAATTAACAACAAAATCATCCAAATTCCACCAGATGATTATAAAGACTTATATAATCCTCTATTTCATAAAGATGGTGACATAGTAAATTTATCTGTAAGTAAGGATACTACTGGTAAATACCTTTTAATTTTACTACAAGGGAGTGATGGTGGGGGTAGTTATTTAGCAATTTGGATTTTCCAAAATGGAAAATATTTAAAAAGAATAGTTGAATGGTTAGGTTAATTTATTGAACTCATCTTAAAAAATAAACACACCAAAGTTCCAGTTAAGATTATTAAAAAAACTAAGGCTAAAAATGAGTTATAAGCAAAGCACTGCTATTATGATAATTACAATGAGAACAACTGCTGTAAATGATAAAATATCTTACAAAATGAAAAATCTCTTAATTGGATTACTAATTTCCATGATAATAACAAGTTGTTGTGTTTATCATCCACAAACTGTTGATATTCCCTTAATAAAACATAAGCATGATTTAAGGATTGACGCGGGGATTTCAATCATTCCAACAGCTAATGCAACAATTTCATATGGACTCACAAATAAAATTGCGATTCAAGGATTTGGAACAATTGAGAATGAGGATGGATATTATTTACAGATTGCCCCTGGTTTGTATAAGAATTTTAAAAATCAAACAATTGGGGAATTATATGCTGGATTTGGCTTCGGTTATGGGGATGCACATCGTGATGCTACTTTTGGCGATATGTTTGGCAATTATCAGATCTATTTCGTTCAATTTAATTTCGGCAGACATGATAGTAAATTTTTGAAGATGGATTACGGAGTTGGACTAAAGACGGGATTCTTTCATTCCAATTTAACAGACCAAAATTACTACAGATGGTATTCAGAAAATGGACCGTTTGCATCATATGATGAAAAAAGTATTCTGGTTGAACCTCTAGCTTTTGCTCGATTTGGTGGTGAGAAAATAAAATTTAGTATAAAAGTAGGAATATGCAGGATTTTTAAAATTACTAACACTGACAAGTATATTCCAACACAGATTCTGAATGTTGGTTTGGGGCTTAACTATAGCTTAAAAGGTAAAACAGATTAATTTCTAAACAGCTCTGCTTATAACACGGACAATAAAGGTCATTTGCTTGTCACGGTTTTTGAACTTATTGCTTTCTTATAACGTGACCCTTTTATCGAGTCACCCGGACACCGCACATGTGCTCGCAATAAAACTCCTGTACCATGACTCAATCCTGGCTTCGTTGTCAACTTGTACCGCGATACTGCACCAGTGCTGTTAATAAAATAACAATCAAGTGATAACTAACCTGCTTTCTATCAGCATTGTACCGCGACACTCGTAATGCTCAATAAAATTTGTACCATGACGGCAAAAAACACACCATACCCTCCTTCCCCGGCCTCAGAAGCTTTGTCTTGCTATGAGGAGATACTGCCTTCCGGCCGGGATGCGTCGGGTAACGCTTTCTTACTTTATTGCCGGGCCGTTATGGGGAATTCAAGACGACCCAGATAATTCTATTTTAAGACAAAAAATAAATTTATAAGATTCGTAATCGCCTTAATATCTATTATTATTGCCTTCTCTTGTTCAACAACAAGAACAATAAACTTGGCCATTAATTCTAATCAAAATGATTGTATTCAAAGTTCACCTTTTAAATCAGCTCGAAGCATTTCAAATGATCTTCAAAGACAACTCAGTTATAGAAAAGATTACATAGCTAACCTGCAAAATTTGAAACTTAAATTTCCAAATGATATGATTATTTTAAAAGAAAATTACGACTACATATGTATTGGATGTCCAGCTGATTATGTCGTAATATATATTGATAGTTTACTTTTTAGTTATAGACTTGAAGATCATCAAACTGAATATACAAAGCAACCAATAATTACTCTACGAAACTTTGAAGATTCAGATGGATATTTCTATGATGATTTCTTAGAACTTATTCAGGAGATTAGGGCCAATCCTAAATGGTATGAGAATCCAGAAAAATTTGGTACCGATTACTGTTTTGATGGAGGTCATACATTATACACCGTAATATTTCCATCCAGTAAAATTGAATCAATGTATATGCGATGCTGGATTCCAAAAGAAGACAGAGACAAAAAATAAAACTCCCCATAACACGGACAATAAAGGTTATAAGACTTGTCACGGTTTTTGCAAACCGTTCCCTGCTATCAAAAAAACTCAGTATAAGGGGACAGCACCGTGATC
>PMBC01000088.1:0-37764 GCA_003152835.1 Bacteroidales bacterium
TAATAATGCTGCTATGCATAAATCTTACACTGGGTCTTGCTGCTCTCTCTCCTGCAGTGATACTCTGGATATTTACCAGGATTGTCTCGCCATGGGTGAAGAGACGTAATGCCGCCAGTATGAAAAGCATGGGAGGCCTGAGCGCCGAAGTGCAGGAAAGCCTGGCCAATTTTAAAGTAATTATTGCCTTCAACCGCCGCGACTATTTCCGGAAACGATTTGAAGAGGCTAACAAGGAAAATTACAACAAGTCAATACAGGCAGGCATCGCCAATAACGTGCTTTCGCCGGTCTACACTCTGGCATCCAATATCGGTCAGCTTATTGTTCTGGCGCTGGGCATATTTTTGATTGTAAAAGGACATTTCTCAGTAGGTCTGCTTATAAGCTTCATTGCCTATATATCCAATTTCTACGGCCCGTTACGACAGATAGCAGCATTGTGGGCTAATTTTCAGACAGCAATGGCAGCATGGGACCGAATCTCCCTGCTTTTGTCCCTCGGGACGGATTTACATGTGGTGGAAGATACTGAACATTCATCATCAGCATCATTTATCAGTTTTCAGAAAGTATCATTCTCCTATCCGGGAGGCAATGAAGTTTTGCACAAAGTAAGCTTCGACCTGGAACGAGGGAAAACTTATGCCCTGGTAGGGCCGACAGGGGGAGGCAAAACCACAACAGCATCACTCATGGCCAGNNGGAACTGTGCGCGACAACCTTATATACGGAAATCCGGCATTCAGGGATCTCACCAACCATCAGCTGGCGGAAGCCATTAATGAAGCGGGACTTGAAAGCCTGCTTGAAAGGTTCGACAAGGGCTTGGAAACAAATGTTCAGACCACAGGTGATGGCATCAGCCTGGGGCAAAAACAGCTTATTGCTTTTATGCGCGCTGTTCTTCGTAAGCCTGAATTGCTGATACTCGATGAAGCCACTGCGAACATTGACACTGTTACCGAACAAATGCTTGAAAGCATACTTAAAAAACTTCCGGAATCGACCACCAGGGTAATAATTGCCCACCGTTTAAACACAATAGAAAACGCCGATGAGATCTTCTTTGTAAACACGGGAAACGTCATTCATGCAGGTGCTTTCAACGAAGCTCTCGACCTCCTCATGCACGGAAAAATTGCGAGTTAGGTCATTTCCCGGTTTGAACAGGCAGGCAAATTCAGCGCAGCGGAAGTATGATCGCATGATTGAATGATGTCGTACTGCGACCACTACCTTGCTTCATTATCGATATCAGCAGAACTCTCACATTTTTAAAATATTTGTTCCTTATTTTCGTCTATGGAATTAAAAGGTCCTTTTTATGAGTCCGAAAGAATCGGAAAAAATTACAGTTGCTTATAAAAACGAACATAAACGTCTGCTCGGTTATATAAGAAACAGAATCCCTGACCGGATGGATGCTGAGGATATTCTGCAGGATGTCTTCTATCAGCTTACCGTCGGATTCAACGATATAAGAAGGATTGAAAACCTGACAGCATGGCTCTACAGGGTGACTAATAACCGTATCACCGATCGCTTCCGTAAAAAGAAGCAAGTCGTTCTCAGCTACAGCGAAACCATCGCTGAAGATGAAGAAGGACCGCTTACTCTTGAGGAGATATTACCATCCATCGGAATGACTCCGGATGACAAGGAGTTGAAGGATATGATATGGGAAGCCATTGAGGAGACACTGTCAGAACTGCCGGAGGAGCAGAGGAATGTATTTATCGCTACTGAGTTCGATGAGATCAGCTTTAAGGAGCTGTCCGGGGAAACCGGAGTAGGAATAAACACTCTCATCTCGCGCAAACGGTATGCCGTCCTGGCCCTCAGGCAGAGTCTAAGCGAATTGTATAAACTAATTAAAAACTAAAAATTTGTATTATGAAAGCTCTTAAAGTACTTAAGTATGTCGGATTTGCAATCCTTGGCATTGGTTTCTGCCTGCTTGTCATCTGGGGAGTACAGGCCCTCTGGAACTCTCTGATACCAAACCTTTTTCACGGGCCGGTTCTTAGCTACTGGCAGACGGCAGGACTATTCCTCCTCTCAAAGATCCTGCTTACCGGTGTTGCTCCCGGATCACATAGTAACAATTCAGGCAGAGAATGGAGGAGGAAGTACAGCGGGAAGTACAGGCACGATTGCAAAAGTGAAGGGCAGGAGCCTGTTGCCGGTGCTACCGCATAGGAAATAACTGGAGACTGAGGGGATGAGAGACCAAATCTCTCCCTTCCGCACAGCGGAAGCTAGATTGCACGATAACACAATTGTAAATAAACTTGCCTTGCATGTGATATTGCTTTAAATTTGATCTGCAGTTAACAATTTGAAGAACATTAAATTACAAAAACCAGGATCAACATGAAAAAGCATAGAAATTCACGCTCAATACTGCTGATTATCCTTCCGGCAGTTTTATTTACTGCATTTGCTCCCGACACTTTTTCCCAGCAGCTAAAAGATGTAAAAGAATCAACAGGCTACCCTCCGGCCACTGTTCCGAATACGGAAATGAGAAGTTTCTATTCACAGATACTTGGCCGCGAAATGAACATCTTTGTTAAGCTGCCTGTAACATACCTGCTGAACAAGGAAAAGAAGTATCCTGCCTGGTATTATACAGATGCAAATCGCGCTTTCACTATGATGGCGAACATAGTGAGCATCTTTGAGATACCCCCTCAAAGCCAGCCGGAAATAATTCTTGTCGGCATTGGCTATAAATTACGTGATATGGCCGACTGGGCAGACTACAGAACCAGGGATCTTACACCGGTAAACATGCCCTCGGTTGACGCATACTGGAACAAGATGCTTTCCCAGATGACAGGCAGGGAATTTAACGTGAGATCGGGCGGGTCAGATAAATTTATTGATTTCATTGCTAAGGAGCTGATCCCCTTCATTGAATCAAATTACAGAGTAACCCCCGGCGAAAGATGCCTCGGAGGTTATTCCTACGGAGGACTCTTTTCCCTTTATGCACTCTTTACCAGGCCAGAACTCTTTACGAAATACTTTGCCGGAAGCCCTTCCATCTCATTTGGAAATGGATTGCTGTTCGATCTGGAAAACAAATTTGCTTCAACTCACAAGGATCTGAATGTAAAACTGTGCATGACCGTTGGCGGAAAGGAAGACTCAGTTATGGTAGCAGATATGAATCGCATGGCCGCCATTCTCAAGTCGAGAAATTACCCTGGCTTGTCAGTCGAATCATTTGTCTTCCCTGATGAATGGCACCAGTCGTGCATGCCTGCAGCATTGATGAGAGGGTTGGTGGTTCTGAATAAGTGATTATAGGATGAGACTATTGTAAGATTTCATGACCACCCCATAAATACAATACCTTTGTAACTATTAAACTAAGAATTCACTTTTTGAATTGAATAATGAAAGCTGTCACTGTAAAAGAGATCAGTCATGAATTACTTAACCTGACACCTAAAGAACTCCGGGACATTTGTCTCCGGTTGTCAAGATTCAAAAAGGAGAACAAGGAGTTACTTACTTACCTCCTGTTTGAATCCTCTGATGAGGCATCGTATGTTGAAAGTGTAAAAAAGGAGATTGATCAGCAGTTTGAGAAGATAAATAAGAAAAGCTATTATTTTATTAAAAAATGCCTTCGCAGGATATTATTCAACACCAGAAAATACATCAGGTACTCACAGAATAAGAAAACGGAAATAGATTTACTTATCTATTATTGTTTAAAAATGAAAGAATTCACCCCCTCCATTCAGGGGAATGCAGCACTCCGGAATCTATATATAAGGCAAATAGGAACAATCAGGGAAAAACTCGGCTCCCTCCATGAGGATTTACAATATGATTACGGGCTGGAACTGAAGAGGCTTTAGAGGCATGAAGAAGGATTGGGAGACAAGGAGCAAAGCGAATCGGGATCCTGCATGTTCCCTATATTAAGATAAAAATCCCGCAGATCATTGATCTTGCGGGATTTACTGATTATCCGGAAAATAATTTTCCTGGTATATATTATTGCTTTATTTAGTTATCTCAACAACTGCATATTTTGAAATTTTCCAGAACAGCGTGGGATCTTTTATCTCAATAGATATAATTCTTTTGTCTTGGTCGCGAATAAACTCATATGAACCAGCAGGATGCTCAGAGATAAGTTTGGCACTTTTTGAATTAACAGAAATCGATTTTGTTACAGTAAGGTCGATCTGGACAAAAGAACTATCGGTGAAATTTCCGGTTATAGATTCCGTTTTACCAAGTCCGATAAATCCACCTTCTTTCGTTAAAAGGCCCTTAGCTTTCAGTTCTTTATATGTGCCACAGGTATAAAAAGCCTTATTCATCTCATAAATCTGGTTACTGATTTTCTCATCCTTTTTTGCAATAGTATCCTGCATAACTGCCATCTGGGTATTGAGCTGTTCAGCCTCAAATTTCTTTTCAACCAGGGAGGTCTTCAGTTCAGAAATTTCATTTTCATTCTGTTTCATCGAAGCTTCGAGCTCAGAAATTTTAATTTGAAGAACCTTTATTGTTCCGCCTGAATTCTTTAATTGAGCATTCAGGAAGGCAATTTTCTTTTTGTTCTGTTCAAGGAGTGTATTTATGGTTTTTATATCTTCCAGAACCTGTAGTTTCTTGTCTTTGGATATTTCAGCATTCGATGAATTAACAGTGATTAATTTCTCTTTTTCTTTTATAATTGCGATATTCTTTTCAATATCATCGAAAGTCGTTATCCATTCGCTTATCACAGAATCACGGGCATTTACTTTATCTGTAAGGGAAGTCTTCTGTGTTTCCATCAGATTAATCAGCTTTTTATGATCGTGGTTATAGAGTGAAAAAACGATTATCCCCACAAACAATAATATTATTAAGCTGATTATTGAAGTAGTGACAACCCCTTTTTTTACTCCTTCATCTCTGATATTCTTTTCAATATCATTTTTATTGATTTCTGTATTTCCCTTTATAGGATCAGTTTTGCTGTTTTCATCTGTTTCCATATTATTTTGTTTTATGTTATTAAATATAAATTTAAAGGTATGGTCTTATTTAAGTCACGGTGTTACATAATTATTGAAAAAAGTTATATTATTCACACTTTATGTATAAAACTCAAAATCAAGCACATCATTGCATAACTGAGAGTATAAGTTGTGAAAAGAAAGTGTCACTCATTCCGCCACCCTTTAAAATACAAAATCCCGCAGATCATTGATCTTACGGGATTTGTGGTTTAAAGAAGTGGTGCCACTCAGCATTGTTCCTGGAACGCTTTCCTGAATTCCAAAGGCCTTGAGATATTATGAAATGTCTCCTGGGTGCCGCCCGTACCGATGATTGTCATCGACCCATAATTGAGAATGCGTCCCATCACTGACTGGTCGACATTCACGCTCTCGATCTTTGAGAGATTCATCTCAAAGGTGTTCCTTGCAATGAAGCCTCGCTTAATGATTATTCTCCGGTTTGTGATTACATATTCAGAAAGCGACATTTCAAGCCAGGCCGCAATAGTAAGAGTGAACAGCGACCTTAGTGTAAAGAAAATAACCCAGTGCAGTCTCGTTTCAAAGACCACCGTTTCGTTGCTTATGAGATGTTTGTTTGCGTAGCTGCCCATTGGTGGAGAGAATTTAAATTTGAGTTAAAATTAAACAAAAAGCAGATAAATAGAAAGAGGGCGAGAGTGGGTGAAGGAGAGCGTAAAAGATCAGTACATCAAACCGCTCTGCCTTAGGTGATCGCAGCTAAAACCAAGTGCGATATTTTTACCTTGTATCGAGAAAGGTTAAGTTTCGGTGTGGCAATCTCGGTTTTTCTTTCTATCATTGTATAAAGGGTGTATTTTATAGTAATCGCTTCAAATATAACTAATTAAGTTCCAGATGAAGGACAAAATCTCCTTTTTTATTAATAATTCAGGCTAAAATAAAATCAGAGAACTATGCAAATTTCTGTGACCAGAATGGGTAGTAAATTTCTCCCGGATCCCAGCAGGGTAATCGCCCGCTTCTTTTATATTTCCAATGAAAGAAGTATAAATATTATCCGTAATGTATTGGCGATGTCTGATAGTGAAGTATCTATAACATTAAGTCAGGTGCTGAGAGGTTATTCCAGACGTCATAGAAATATTTCAATGATATTTGAAAAGCATTTTAATAAACTGGCTTTCTTGTTTGATGAATTGGGAATAAAACCGGGTAAGGTTAATCAATCGCGAAAAGCGCTTATAGGTTCGTATTTCACATTGGAATATTCTATTGAAGCGGCAGCTTTCTTTAATCCATCCGTTGTAGAAGATCCCGATCAGTCGGAATTAGGACTGGATGAGAAAAGAGTGATTTTTAGTTTCAGGGCGACTGGTGAAGGGCATATTTCATCCATTGTTTTTCGTTCAGCTATTATTGATAAGAATAATAATCTGATTATTGAACCTGTCGGCAAAATGTTAGCAGAAGCAGAGCGAATCAAAAGGCATATTTACAATAAAAAATCATTTATAAGGAAGCTGGATGAAATGCATGATTTCGACAATAAGATTTCCCCGGTCTTTGTATTAGAAAAATTGGGTGACAGATTTACTTATGGTGAATTGAAAAAGGCCGTTGAAGAAACAAGAAAAACACATCAGCTTTCACCGAATAAAGAATTAATCATTAATCAAATGATGTGGCTGGCTCTGTCACATTATGAAATTGAATTTTCACTTGATTCGGCAATTTCTGAGAGAGTTATTTTCCCGATCTCCGATACTGAAAAAAATGGTATTGAAGATGCACGTTTTGTTAAATTCACAGAGGAAAACGGTGAAGTAATTTACTATGCTACCTATACTGCTTACGATGGCATGTCAATATTACCAAAGCTGCTTGCAACCAAAGATTTCTATCATTTCAAAGGTTTACCCATTCATGGCGAACTCGCACAGAACAAAGGAATGGCATTGTTTCCAAGGAAGATCAAAGGTAAATATGCCATTCTGTGCAGAATAGATGGGGTAAATAATTATATAGCTTATTCAGATAATATCAATGTCTGGCGCGAAGCCAAACTCATTCAGAAACCAAAATATCCATGGGAACTGGTACAGGTAGGAAATTGCGGCTCGCCTATAGAGACGGAAGAAGGTTGGCTGGTTATAACACATGGTGTAGGACCCATGAGGGAATACGTTTTAGGGGCATCATTATATGAACTTGATAATCCTGAAAAAGAAATTGGCAGGCTAAAGACACCTTTACTGGCTCCCAATAATGAAGAAAGGGAAGGTTATGTGCCCAACGTTATTTATTCTTGCGGTTCCATTATCCACAATAAAAATCTGATTATTCCTTATGGCATGTCAGACTGCGCATCTACTTGCGCTTCAATTAATTTAAATGAACTCCTGAATGAACTCAAGAAATCAAAATAGCAGCTGCAGTTGTAGTCGCTGCATCTGTTACTACAACTATAACCTCCTCTTCTTTAGTATTATGCATTTAAAAGCTTCTCCTTTCAGAGGACAAGGAAAATGGACAAAAAACCCCCAAAGGCAGTTGCCGTTATAGTAGCCCACCCCGATGATGAAACGTTATGGGCCGGTGGAACAATACTGAGCCATCCGTCATGGCAGTGGTTTATTGTTTGTCTGTGCCGGGGAAGCGACAAAGACCGGGCTCCTAAATTCTTAAAAACATTACAAATTTTAGGGTCTGAGGGAATAATGGGCGATTTGGACGACGGCCCGGAACAAAAGCCCCTGGATGATAATGAGCTGAAGCATGCAATACTGCAACTATTGCCTTCCAGGCATTTCGACCTGATTATTTCCCATAATCCAACCGGAGAATATACCAGGCATATCAGGCATGAGGAAGTAAGCAAAGCTATTATTGAACTCTGGCATAAAGGTAAAATATCTGCCAATGAACTTTATACCTTTGCATATGAAGATGGTGGTAAGAAATATTATCCCAGACCTGTCGAAAACGCTCCTGTTTACCGGACACTTTCGAAACGGATCTGGCTCAGGAAATACAACATAATTACTGAAACATACGGATTTGAAAAAAGCAGTTTTGAAGCAGAAACAACACCGCGCGCAGAATCATTCTGGCAATTTACAAATTCGGATGATGCTAAAAAATGGCTTAATAATGGAGGAGTTATAAAATGAAAGTATTGGTATTATATGATTACCCTCCTTCACCCGGAGGGCTTGCAACCCAGGGAGATCTTCTATACAAGGGACTTCTTGAGATGGGTGTTTCTGCCCATGCGGTTCATTTCGAATCAGCACAGGAGAAGGAATGGTACTATCGCTGGTTTGAGCCGGATGTTGTTGTTGGAATAGGTTATTGGGGGCATACGCCTCAATTGATTCTTCACCCGCAACGGTATGGCGTGCAGCCGGTACCATGGCTGGTTGCCGATGGTTATATTGCAAACTACCAGGAGGTTTTGAACGCTCTTCCACTTATACTGGTAACATCGAATTGGGTAAAAGAGATGTATGTCCGCGACGGGATCAATGGCGATAAAATTGAAGTGCTGCCTGTAGGCTGCGATACGGATGCTTTTATCCCTTTCAATAAGGATGACCCTAAAATTCTGGCCGTGCGCGAAGCACTGGGTATTTCACCCGATCAGCTGATGATTCTCACTGTTGGCGGCGACGCCGCATCAAAAGGTGCACAGGAAGTAATGCAGGCGCTTGCTATCATTGATACTAAAGCGCCCGATTGGAAATATGTCTGCAAAGTTTGGCCTCAACCGCGAACCAGGACACAAAACCTGGCCGATCTGGAAATGGCGACACACCTGGGCATTGAAAAAAATGTCACTTATGCAACCAGTACTATTTCAAGAAATTTCATGCCTTACCTGATTGGTGCATGCGATATTTATGCAGCCCCTTCCAGGCTTGAGGGATTTGGAATGCCGCAGGTGGAAGCAGGAGCATGCGGAAAGCCGGTTATAGGTATTAAGGCCATGGGCATGCTTGATACACTTGTCCATGGCAAAACGGCATTACTGGCAAATGTAGAGCAGAAAATAACTGTGAACGAAGTAATGCTTGGATACGAATCTGGCTTTGAAGATGAACACAGAGTGAAATTTAAGGTACCACGGACAATAGACTATCGTGCAAGTGTTCATGATATTGCCAACTATTTGATGGATCTTATGACTGATGCAGCATTGCGCGAAAAAATGGGCAAAGCAGCCAGAGAGCGTGTTGTGAAAAATTTTGATTACCGCATTGTTGCAAAGCGGTTTGTACAGTTAATGAACGAAAAATTGGGAATAAGGTAATCTTCAGATTAACACCATGCGAACTGTAAACTGGCAAGAGATAGAGGAGGCAAAAAAAGCCGCCCTGGAAGTGCTGCTTAATAATGTCCATGGACCATACCATGGACTTCCACGGGCTGCTGGCTGGGGATATCCGGAGCCGTATACCAGGGATTTGATGTTTTCTATTTTCGGGATTGCTGTTTCTGAGAATCTGAAGCTGATGGAGAGTATTCGCAAAGTATTGGAGACACTCGCAAAAAATCAGACAGACCATGGTCATATCCCTTCGCTGGTGCACGATAAAGAGGACCGTGGGTCAAGTGATACAACTCCTTTGTTCCTGCTGGGTGTTGGTATTTTCAGAAAAATAACGGGTGAACATGATTTTCTTCAGGATGCTGTCAGTAAAGGCCTGACATGGATGCAGTATCAAAGTCCTTCTGACCGGCAGCTGGTTGCCCAGCAGCCAACAAGTGATTGGCGCGATGAACAATGGGTGACCGGATATGGTCTGTATGTGAATACCCTGGTATATAGCTATCTCCGGCTC
Organism: Bacteroidales bacterium; assembly: GCA_003152835.1. Taxonomy (GTDB): domain Bacteria; phylum Bacteroidota; class Bacteroidia; order Bacteroidales; family VadinHA17; genus LD21. The sequence goes on from PMBC01000088.1 coordinate 9,848, forward strand.
CTGGGTCAGAATAAAAGAGCAGATCTGATATGCAAAGCAATGAGGAAGTTCACGATTGCGGGAGGAGTACAGCCTCGTCATGTTTACGAAGGGCTTGTGATAAAATATAAACCTTACTATGCTTTCTGGTCATATAAAATTCATAGCAGCGAACGGTTCGACCTGCTAGGTAACAGTCTTGCCATTCTGTCCGGGATAGCATCATCCTCGCGGGCTGAAAAGATGATTTCCTGGATCGAAGAGGAGTGTGCGGGCATGAGAAAAAGAGGTGAATTGGCAGTTGATCTGCCGCCTAATTTCTTCCCCTTTATTAAACCTGAAGATCCTGACTGGCATAAAAGATATGAAATCTATAACAAGCCCGGAGAGTACCATAATGGAGGTATCTGGCCTTTTGTGTGCGGGTTTTATGTTGCAGCCCTGGTTGCTGCCAGGAGGTACACACTCGCCCGGGAAAAGCTCATGGCGCTTACCCATAGTATAAAAATTTCCAGTACCGGGAGGGTCAATTTTGGATTTAACGAATGGATAAAAGCCCAGGATGGCAAACCCATGGGGCAGGACTGGCAGACCTGGAGCGCCGCGATTTATCTTTATGCTGTAAAATGCGTTGAAGAAAAAAGAACACCATTTTTTGATGAGATACGAAATCATCCCATATTATAAACTATATAAATTTTGGGTCTTACGTTATGTGAGGTTTTTTTTTGTCGCTTTTAATCGGACTCGTGAAATTCTTCATAAGCCTTTAATACTGTTAAATGAGAAATTAAATATGCCAGTGAGCTTTCTGCACCCTGGTTGCGGTTTACGCCATAACTTTCAAATCCATCGCAACATCCCTGGGTCTCAAAATCATACAAGCTCATTCTCAGGTCATTTTCACCCAGGAACCACAAAAATGAGGTGTATAGCTTATTGAGGTAGTCTTTATCCTTTGTTACATGAAAGGCCTGATGGTACATTAATACCATGGCCATGGCATCTATTGGTTGTTGGGCAAAAGCAGAACGTTCCCCATCTTTTTTATACCATTTTTCATTTCCGATTATCGATAAGTAACTATCCTTAAGTGTATGCTTCGTCAGAAAGTTCATAGAATTGATCGCCGTTTTTGTTATATTATCATCGTTAAGTATTTCTGCTGAATGTAAAAGAGCTAAAGGTAAGATGCCATTATCGTATGCAAGCAGAGATTCAAACCATTTCCAATCGGGGGTTTCGTTTTCATCGTAATGTTTAATTAATAAATTAGCTAAGCTTCTTAACCTTTCAGTCATAGTATTATCAGACAGGTTACTTTTAAGATAATAACATATGCCAATCATTGTATTTGCAATGCCCCTTATGGACTTTAAGTTTTCAAAATTGGGAGATGCATTAAAAAATACCAATTTGCCTGTTTGGTAATAAGCATCGTTGGGGGCATTCCCTAACAGGTAACCCAATGCCCATATAGTCCTTCCAAAAGAATCTTCGGAGCCAACCGTATCCAGATAGTTTCTGCTAAAGCTCAGGAAATTCCTGAAGGTGCCGTTCGCATTTTGCATATAATTGATATAGCTTAAATAGATGGGCGATAATTCAAGGGCACGCATATTTTTCATTTGCCTGTATGCCATTAAAACCATAAGCAAAGCCCTGGAATTATCATCCAGGCTATAGCCTTCTTTTAAGTTTGGAATGCCAAATTTTGCATGTTGGATAATGCCTGTATCGTCTGTCAGACGATTGATATGAGTTAGAGAAAATGGAGGCAGAATGAGGGAATCCAGAGCAGTATCTTTCTTTATAACTACCTTATACCCTTCCTTCAGAATATTTTCAGAAAGCTCTACATACTTTTCACCTGTTTTCGGCCAGGTAATTTTCCGGCCATAATCATATGCTTTTCTTTTAAGCTCATTTAGCTCCCCGGGTTTATCTAAAAGTTCTATCAAAACGGAAGTAAGATTGTCGGAATCATTAAAGTTAAAAAACCTTCCCCTTCCTTCTGCCAGCAATTCTGCAGCATGCCAATACGGTGTTGAAATAACGGCAGAACCTGCTCCAACAGCATACGAAAGTGTTCCACTGGTAATTTGGGCTTCGTTCAAATAGGGTGTTATGTAAATATCAGAAGCAGACAGGTATTTGAACAAATCTTGCTCGTCAATAAACTCATTAAGAAACATAACATGCCTTTCAAGTTGAAGGCTTTTGATTAAACACATTAAGAAAATACGATATTCTTCACCTGAATGGCGCAATACATTGGGGTGGGTTTTGCCCAAAACTATATAAATAACATCCGGGTGTTTTTCAACAACTTTGGGCAATGCTTTGATTACCGTTTCAATTCCTTTATTGCGTCCAATAAAGCCGAAAGTAAGTAACACTTTCTTGCTTTCAAGCTTAAACTCCTTTTTCGATTTTTCCTGGCTAAAATGGATGTCTGGTACGCCATGTTCTATAAAAACAATTTTTTCTTCCGGTACATTGTAAATACTCACCAGAAATTCAATAGCTTTATGGCTCATCACGACTATTTTATGTGCCATTTTGCATATTTCCTGCAAAACAGCCTTTTCGTTATACGAGGGGGTTTTAATTATTGTGTGAAGCGTTACAATAAGAGGAACTTCCAATCTATGCAGCAAAGGAAGGATATATACTCCGTTCTGACCGCCGAAAATACCAAATTCATGTTCAAGAATACATAGGTCAGCGCCGCTCAGATTAATGAATTTAACGGCCTGTAAATAATCTTCCTGGTGTTCCTGCCTGATGGTTAGTTTTACTTCTTCAGGGTATTCATAAGTATGGTCGATGTCGTTTAATGCAACAACAAAACCCTCATACCCATATTTCCTCCTCCCATTATTAACTAACATTGAGTTGAACAGGTTATTCGTAAAGGTACCAATGCCGCATTCCCGGGGGGGGTATGTACCAATAAAAGCTAATTTCATTCCTTTCCAGATCTATTTTAGTGAATACTGCAAAAGCCGGACAAACTGACCACATCCGGACGGACTAAATTGACCACATCGAAGTTGCTGTCTTTTTAAAGAGTTTTCTCATTGTAAAAAGTGGCAATACAAATTTACCCATTTTAATTTAAAGTTTCAATTTCTTTTTGTTTTACTCTGTTCTTTCAATATTGTCCCATCCCATATTTCTCCGGCTTTTTTTGGAGGGAACAATTCAAAAAATGGTACGACGGTACGAAGGTACGACGGTACAATGGTTCCATAATGCAATTGTACAAAAGACAAAAGACAAAAGAAATAAGATCAAGGAAGAAAGACTGCAAAATCACATGATTGCATGATTAAAATAATTTATTGAATGCTTTTGCAACCAGGAAGGCAGCTGCTGCAGCTGTAATACCGATCAGGGTGACTTTTATTGCTCCTTTCAGGGGTGGCTGTCCTGTTACTTTGCTTTTAAAATATCCGAACAGGAACAGGCAGATTACCGTAAGCAAAGCCGAAATTAATAATCCCTCATAAGGAGTATGAGTAAAAAAATATGCTGTAAGCGGAATCAAACCACCTATAATGTAGGAGATGCCAATAGTAGCTGCACTGTTCCTCGCCCGGTTGACATCAGGCTTTTCCATACCCAGTTCATATTTCATCATAAAATCAACCCATTTATCTTTATCCTTTGCCAACTCATTGGCGATGATATTTTGTGTAGGTCCATCTAACCCGTATTGAGCAAAAACAAGCTTTACCTCTTCCTTTTCTTTCTCAGGCACTTTTACCACTTCATCATATTCCCTCGTCAGCTCAGACTGATAATGCTCCTGCTCTGTTTTGCCGGCCAGGTAGCCGCCTAATCCCATTGCAATGCTTCCTGCGACAATTTCAGCAATGCCTGCTGTGATAACAACTGAATTGCTTTGTACAGCACCGCTTAAACCTGCCGCCAGCGCAAACGGGACAGTCAATCCGTCAGACATTCCTATAACGATATCAGTGATGAAATCCGAGCTTCTCAGATGTTCTTCCTTATGTGTGTCTTTAGCAACTATCGTACTTGTCATTTTTAATGTATTTTGGTTTACCGGGTATGTTTATTATGTTCATCCTGCAATTGCCTGTAAGCAGATGTTTCAAATCTCCCATATATTATTCATTCAGAATTTCACTCTCCTGTAAAAAACCTTCTTTACTATTTCCGTTGTGAAAATATAGAATAAGACGGTTAACCCTATTAACATGAGGAAAGGAAGCGGAAGCGGGCTGAATCCAAAAATCCCTGCAAGCGGGGTGAAAGGTAAAATCAATGTCACAACAACAATTGAAAGAGTTGCGATTAAAAGATGTTTCCCGGGTTTACTTCTGAAGAAAGGCTTCCTGCTTCGTATTACAAGCACTATCATGGATGCCGAAATAACGGATTCTATAAACCAGCCTGTTCTGAACTGAACCTGAGTGGCATGAAGGACCAGTAAAAGCAAACCAAAGGTGAGAAAGTCAAACACCGAACTCACAATCCCAAACGTAATCATAAACTTGCGGATTGCTTTAATATCCCAGCGACGCGGATAGTTAATCATTTCGTCATCCACATTATCTGTAGCGATTGTCATCTCCGGGAAATCAGTAAGCAGGTTAGTCAGCAAAATTTGCTTGGGTAACATTGGCAGAAACGGAAGAAATAAAGATACTCCGGCCATACTGAACATATTGCCGAAATTAGCGCTTGTCGCCATGAACACATATTTGAGCGTATTGGCAAATGTTGTGCGCCCTTCGAGGACCCCCTGCACCAAAACGTCAAGTCCTTTTTCGAGCAGGACGATATCGGCTGCATCCTTAGCGACATCCACAGCGCTTTCAACAGAAATACCTACATCAGCAGCATGTAAAGCCGATGCATCATTAATGCCGTCACCCATGTACCCTACTACATTTCCGGCTTTTTTCAAAGCAAGAATTATACGTTCTTTTTGATTGGGTTCAATTTCTGCGAAAACATCTACACCTCCCACTTTCCTCAGAAGAGCGGAATCGCTCAGATGGCTGAGGTCCGGTCCAGTCAGGATCTTTGTATTCGTCAATCCCATCTGTTGACTGATGTTGGCTGCTACGAGATGATTATCGCCAGTGATTATTTTTAGTACAACTCCAAGGTTCTTGAGTCTGGTAATCGTCTCCAGAATATTTGGTTTTGGCGGGTCAAAAAGAATGAGGAATCCCAAAAATATCATGCCCGATTCGCGGTCTTTGCTGATGCGTGATTCTGATCCTATATTCCTGTAAGCAATGCCGAGAGTTCTGAATCCCTTGCTGCTGAACTCCTCAAAGTGCTTCCGGATCCGGTCAAGGGCTGTGACTTTATCGACGACGTTTCCATCTTTGGTTTCTACCGATGAACATATGTCGAGAACATTCTGCAGAGCTCCTTTGGTCACCATAAGGTGCACATCATCGTGTGAAACAAGGATAGTCAGCCGCTTACGGATAAAATCGTACGGAATTTCGTCCTGCTTCTGGTAACCGGCCAGGTCAAACTGCTTATAATTGCGAATAGCCTCGTCTATAGGGTTTGTAAATCCGGTTTCATAAAAAGCGTTGATATAAGCATAGAAAAGAACTTTCTCGTTCGCATTGCCATCAACATCTAATGCAGATTGCAGCTGCACGATTCCTTCGGTCAGAGTGCCGGTTTTATCGGAGCAGATAACGTTCATGCTGCCGAAGTTCTCAATCGAAGAGAGCCTCTTTACTATTACCTTCTTTTGAGCCATCCGTTTAGCACCATGTGAAAGGTTTATACTGATAATTGCAGGTAGTAATTGTGGTGTAAGACCTACAGCTAATGCTAAAGAAAATAAGAATGAGTCCAGTACCGGACGCGCCAGAAATACGTTGATGGCAAAGATGCTGACTACCAGTACAAGTGTGACTTCCATGAGAAAATAGCCGAAACGCCGGATTCCGTGCTCGAATTCCGTTTCCTGAGGCCTTAGTTTCAGCCGCTCTGAAACTTTACCGAATTCGGTTTCTTTACCTGTGTGAACAATTAGTGCAGTTGCGCTGCCGCTCACAACATGCGTCCCCATCCAAAGAGCATTAGTCCGCTGACTTAAAAGAGTTTCTGCAGGCAACACTGTCGCCATTTTTTCAACGGGGAAAGTTTCACCTGTCAGCATGGCTTCATCTATGAAAAGGTCTTTTGATTCCTGAATAAGACCATCACCGGGTATGATATCGCCGGCATTGAGCACTACGATATCTCCCGGTACAATTTCTTCTATCGGAATTTCTTTGGCAATTCCGTCGCGCATCACTGATGCTTTGATCCGGACTATGGAAAGAAGTTTCTCTACTGCATTTGATGCGCTGTGTTCCTGCCAAAATCCCAGTAAGCCACTTACGATGACAATTAATAAGATTATAAATGCATCTACCCGATCTTTCAGAAAAAATGACAAAACTGTTGCTAAAAGAAGGATTAAAATAATAGGACTTTTGAATTGAGATATCAGGAGGTTAAAAATGTCCGGGTGTTTTTTTGGCTTTAGAAGATTCGAGCCATAGAGTTCGAGCCGTTTTTGAGCTTCATCGCTTGTCAATCCTTCCTTTTTTGATTCAAGGTTTTGCAGCATTCCACTCACAGAAATGCTCCAAAAAGCCGGGGGAAATTGGTTCATTCTAATTTTCCTTTCTTTGAATTTTTACCAGACTCATTTTTTCGAAATGGAAATACATTTAACTATCACAAAATATGCAGATAAAAGTATTTTGGTTTTTCACTTCTTAATTACCAAAGTTAAATCTTGTTTAATCTAAAGTCAATCTCTTTTAATTAAATATTGAATTAATTACCATACTGAGATAATATTTTAACACCATGAGCCAGGATGAGTTTATGTATTTATCCTTCTTGAATTTTAGTCACTATTGTGCTTATCAATATTGAAATGGATAATATCTCCTGGAATTGATCTGATTATCTGCACGAAAATTGATAAATTTGTCTTTAAGAGCGGTGAACTTTGCAATGTTAATAAACCCGGGAGAGAATGTTCGGCTTTCCAACCGCTTTTTTTCTGCTATTTAATTTATTTTGGACCGGACTGAAATTTTTTATGATATTCTGAAAGATGAAAACTGTGAACACCAAATCAAAAAAAACAATCATTACCGTTATCAGTTCCATCATCATTACAGTAATAGTCATCATATTATTGACTTCACCAATCGCAAAATACCTGGTAGAGAAGAATGATGTAAAATACACCGGAAGGCAGATTAAAATGGGTAGGGTTTATGTAAATCCTTTTACCGGCCGTGTACATATCCGCAATCTGAAAATTTTTGAATCGGAAAGCCAGCCTGCTTTAGCTGAAGGAGACAGCGTTTTCTTTTCGGCAAAAGGTTTAAGCGCAAATATTGCCATGCTTAAATTGTTATCAGGGACTTTCGAAATAAAAAAGATCACATTTGACCAGCCAAGGGGAATAATTATTCAGAACAAGACGGATCTTAATTTTAATGACATTATAAAAAAATTCACTCCCGGAAATCGGGGTAAAGCTTCACGATCGTTTCATTTTAATATTCTGAATATAAAAATAAAAAACGGAGAGTTCCACTACCGCGAAAAAGTAATTCCGATAAATTATTTTATTAAAGAAGTTAACATTGAAAGTACCGGCAAGTACTGGAATGCAGATACAATCGGGGCAAAAATTTCTTTCCTGTCAGGAACTGATACCGGAAGCCTGAAAGGCAACTTTACAATCAATTTCAAAAATCTTGATTATCGTCTTGCCGCTGTTGTTCAAAAATTCAATTTAAATTTTTTAGGGCAATACCTCAATGACTTAATCAACTATGGAACCTTCAGCGCCAGCCTCGATGCAGATATAAAAGCGACAGGAAATTTTAACGATCAGGAAAATTTAAATTTCAGGGGACTGCTGACAATGAATGACTTCCATTTTGGGAAAAACCCTGAAGATGATTATGCATCCTTCGACAAACTGGTGTTTAAGATAGATGAGTTAAGTCCTAAGGACCATAAATATCTTTTCGATTCATTATCGGTTATACATCCTTGTGTCAAATATGAGGTTTATGATTATCTGGATAACGTTCAAATGATGTTTGGAAAATCCGGTGATAATATTTCAGCAGCTAAAGAAGGTCCCTCACGGTTTAACCTTATTTTTATAATTGGGGATTACATAAAAGTACTAGCGAAGAATTTTTTTCAAAGTGATTACAAAATCAATAAGCTGGTGATTTACAACGGCTGTTTTACATTTAATGACTATTCTGCCGGCGAAAAATTTTCAATAGGAGCCAATCCTCTTTATGTAGTTGCGGATTCAGTCAATAAAAACAACAAATGGGTATCGGTATCTTTTAAAACAGGTATACAGCCTTATGGTAATATGTCGGTTGACCTGAGTATAAATCCGAAAGCCAGCGAAGATTTTGATATGCAATATCATATTCAGAAACTGCCCGCTTCAGTTTTCAACCCCTATCTTATTACCTATACTTACTTCCCTCTTGACAGAGGCACAATAGAACTCAATGGCACATGGAAAGTAAGGAACGGAATTATTAAAAGCGATAATCACCTGCTGGTAACTGATCCGCATGTACTCAGGCAGCTAAGAAATAAAAATGCAAAATTGATTTCCTCACCTTTAATAATGTTCCTCATTCGTAAACGGGGAAAGGTTATTGATTACGAAATTCCGATAACCGGCAATTTAAAGAATCCAACATTTCACCTGCACGAGGTTGTCTTTCATATTCTTGGAAAACTATTTGTTAACCCTGCATTACTTCCCTTCAAAATACTGGAGAAAAAAACGGTCAATGTAATTGATAATCCGCTCACATTAGTATGGGAAATGCGACAGAGTTCTCTTTTGTCACATCAGAAGAAGTTTGTAAGCAAAATGGTGGATTATCTGGTAAAAAATCCGGATGCGTCTATCGCTGTTTATCCGATACAGTATGTTGAAAAGGAAAAAGAATACATTGCTTTTTTTGAAGCGAAGAAAAAATATTTTTTATCCTCTGAAAATAAAAATGCCCTGATTCTCAGTGAGGATGATTCTATGAAAGTTGATAAAATACCGGTAAAGGATTCATTATTTGTCAATTACATGAACAAACAGGTTCACGATACAATGCAGTTCACTTTACAGGAAAAATGTTACAGTTTAATTGGTTCAGCTATTATCAATGCCAGATTCGAACAATTAAACAAAGCAAGAGAAGACGCTTTTATTTTGCTTTTTAAGAAAAAAGGTGTCGAAAATCGTGTAAAAATTTATTCCGGTGAAAACAATATACCTTACAACGGTTTTTCGTTCTATAAAATAGTTTACAAAGGTGAACTTCCTGAGTACTTAATCAGGGCCTATCGGCAAATGGATTAATTAAACAATGCGGCGATGCTGAAAAGGCTGATCTTGCGGGGTGAAATCCGCAACCAGACGAGACAACCTTCTTACTTATTTACCTTGCTTATTCTCCTTCTCTTTGTCTTCACGTGCCTTATTCAATCCCATGGTTAATGATGTCATCCCGGCCAGCCCCCCTAATTGCATGGTTTCAAGCGCTGAGCTTGGAACAATTACNNGCCACCTGCCGTTCAGAATCACCCAGGATAACCCTGGCCTGACGTTCTCTTTCTGCCTGTGCCTGCATCGACATCGCATCCTGCAGTGAAGAAGGAATATTAACATCTTTGACCTCAACCGAGATCACATTGACACCCCATGGCTCAGTCCGGTCATCAATGATCTTCTGAAGCTGTTCGCTGATCTTGTCGCGGCCCTCAAGCATCTCCGAAAGCATGGTCTTACCGATAACATCACGCAAAGCTGTCTGTGATGCCCAGTTAATTGCGTTTCTGTAGTCGGCTATTTCAAGGGCTGCCTTCTTGGCATCCAGAACTTTCCAGAACAGTACTGCATCCACATCAACAGGCACTGTATCTTTTGTAAGTGTCTTTTCGGCAGTAAATGAAGTTGTAATGACGCGGACGTCAATCCAGTAAGCAACGGTATCAATGATGGGGATAATAAAAAATAGTCCTGGCCCCCTTAGTGAATGGAAACGGCCTAACCGCAATACAACTGCTTTTTCCCACTGATCTGCAATCTTTATTGCAGAAGAAATTAAAATAGCAACCAGGAACGAAATAGCTCCAACCCACATAGCTCCTGTACCTTCCTGAAATCCAAAACCGAAATATGCCACAGCCAGGCCGATGGCAAAAATGACGAAAAAGATTAAAACTGAAAAAGAACTTCTTGTTTTCATAATAATAACCTCCAATTATTTTATATGTGTCAGATCTGATGTTTTTTCCCCTGCCGATATGCCGGATCAATGCATAGCCCGTTCTATATATCCAAAGATATATCTTTAGTTACAATAACTAATCTGTTTATCAGATTATGTGTGTTTGATCTGAAATTGTACAAAAAAGGCAATAAATAGAAAGAGGGCGAGAGAGGAGACAAGACAAAAGACAAAAGACAAAAGAAACAAGAAACAAGAAACAAGAAAGAAAAAAGACTGCATGATTGCATGATCAGAAGAAAGAGGGGGAGATTGCACGACCTCATTGCATAAGTCAGACCTTTAAAAGTGTCTGCCTGATTGACTTTTCAAGCTTACCAGCAACGCCGGTCTCTTTTGCGTACTTACTCCAGTTCTGAACGGCATCATTAACCTGATCAATTATGATTTTATCTTTTTTTATGTTCATCTGCTTTGCCACTTCCAGAAAATCATCCCGGGTGATATCCGTCCTCTTTCCATTCACACTCAACGCCTGGTGGCTCACCCAGGGATTGTCAGGATTGTAAGTGTGGCACAGATCGTAAGCCGGTGAAAAATCCCACCTGCCATCCCGGGTCATAACAAAGGCAAAATTCTTTGTGTGGTCGTCGCAGTTACGGGCAAGCACGTTGAACACCATCCGGCGAAAGAGTTGTTCAGACCGGGGATAGGGCAGCCTTAGCAACCTGAGGGTCTCAAAGAGCTGTTCGTAGCCAAAGCTGCTTACTTCATTGAAATCGAAATGACGCATTGCGCATAAGCTCTGCATGTGCAGCTTCTCACCATCATCCGTACGGTCGAAGCGGCGGGTCATGAAATGTGCCCGTCCGTTCTCTTCAAGAAGCCGGCATTCTGTCATTTCAATTCCGCAGGCTTTAGCCATCAGATGATATGCCATCTCAACGCGACCGTAGCCAAAGGTGCCTCCCAGCTGTTTATCGGAGACTCCGTCGAATTTCACGATCCAGTGCTCAAAACCCGCCGGTACGCCAGCCTGCCCGCTTCGTACCTCGCCAGTTGCGGAATTGAAGGCTATTACTGCCTTTGCCCTTGCTCCTCCCGCAGAGGTTCCGATCTTAAGAATGTCGGAGAGAGCTTTAGACTTATCGCCTGACAGGTTTGCCGAGAAGCCGGTGCGTCCTGATAGTATCTCATTTGCCAGGCTTACCATCTCGCCTATCTCTATTTTTGTGGAAGTATTGCTGCCTTTAGGTATCGGAGGCTCAAATTCAAGCGCACCCATTCCTCGTTTCCCTATGTAACAGAGGACTTCAACGGGGTTCATGCTTCCGGCGGGGCGACCGCGACGGGCAAGCCAGGCATCGATAAGCATATTCCCGAACCTGTCGGGGAGTACATCCGCCAGCAATCCCGGTACTCCTTTGAATACCTCACTTCTGCGAAGTTCCGGGAATGACCATATCCTGCCTTCAGATACTGCCAGAGGCATCATAAGAGGGGCGAGGTCCGGTCCCGTTTTCAGGAATGAGGGTTCGAACTCAAACGACCCGATGCCTGTTGCATCGTCCCAGGCTATTGCGCCTGCCGTCGTACCCCATATTTTTACAAAAGCCGTTGAAACCATGTCCGGATAATTAAGGTTTAATGTTTTTCCTGCTTTCAGGTCTCGCCCTCTGCCTTTTCGAATGCTCGAGCCTGGCAAGCTGCAACGGACTGAGCTGCTCATTTATTTCGAATTCCTTCAGGAGATGAAGGAGGTTGAGTGCCCGTAGAAGCTGAATGAAAACCAGCAGGCTGGAGTTTTCGCCTTTCTCGAAGAGACTCAGCGTGGAGCGTGCAATGCCCGCTTCTCTTGCCAGCTGACCCTGTGTTTTGTTCTGCCTGAGACGCGACTGGCGGATAAAATTGCCAAGAAGCTCATTCACCGCTCTGTCGCTTAATGCATTCCATTTTATGTATGAAATATCAGTCATTACGCATCAAATATATGCATAATGTATGAAATATCATACAAGAATATGTAATATTATGTAAATTCAATGGGTTTTGCCACCGGAGTTAAGCCAAGTGAAGCGGAAGAGCGAGACGGAAAGGACATTTAAGTTAATTAATCAGATTTACCAATTTTATAAGGTCATTTTCAGATCGTACTGAAAGATAATTTTGTTGAATTATTTCCTTAACAGTGTTTCTATATCCTTCAGGTAACACTTTCAATAAGACACTTCTCCTTATCGTATTGAATGTAATAGTTTTTTTGTCTGGGAGTATTAAAATGTAGACAGGCTGAGGCACAAGCTTATCATAAGAATAGAGAACTCCATCTTCAACAATGTTACTGCTCCCATTAATTCTAACATTTCTGAAAACATACAATGATGCCGTTTTTTCACACAGAACTTCAACAAAAATATCTGTGGGAACTGTCATTTGAGGTAATTTAGCTTGAATTCTTTTAAACCTGACGGATTTTCCCTTGTAATTTTTAAAGCAAAACTCATCAATAAAATGCTTCTCAAGTTTAATTTGTCTGGAGCTGTCTGCCTGAAACCAGATAACTTCATCCATGAGTTCATTATACTTAAGTAGTTTGTTAACAGCCAGTTCGCCTGTGCTAAGTTTAATATCGCTCTCCGCCCAATCATCATTATAATATTGTGTTCCCACAGTCCCTGTTTTCTTCTGGAATATTTCACCACTGAGTTTTGGCCCAAATATGGAATCTAAATTGATAGTCTGACCGTTTACGACAACCCCCCAAAATATTATTATTAGATACAAAAATGCTCTTTTCATTTTCGGGAATGATTAATTATTTTACCATGATTTTTGCAGTTGCACTGATTGGAACTCCGTCAGATGAAATTCCTTCAACCTCAATGATATAATTCCCGGAATGATCAGAAGCATAAAATTCTGGGATTTGAATGTAGTTATTTGAAATTTCAATGTCGGGATTCCAATATAATAACTGTCTGAAATCCGGTTGGTTATCAGAGCTTGCTTTCTCATATGTTTGGGAAGTGTAAACTGAATAAGCGTGGTATGATTCGAGCTGCACCCGGAGCGATACAGGGCGGGGTTGAATATTTTCTATTTCATTATTTTTGCTAAAAACTGCTAAAATTCCGGGGAATAACAACTCTCCGTAATTATATCTGGTGCATACCATTTCCACCTTTTTAACTTTACCGGAACCCAGATTTATTATCTGATTGATATCATCAACTAATACGCCATCAAGAAAAACTGCAGGCTCCTGTTCCAAAAACAAATGCTGGTTTTCGTCTGCCATGTCAGCGCTGTATTTATCATTATGTTTTCTTATTCTTAGCTGTGGCGGCAATATCTCCCTTGATATATCCACAAAATCATTCAATGGCACAAAATCGTCAGGACTAATACTGTAAGAAGGCTTATAGTATATTCTTGGACAAATTATGTTGGTTTTAAATTGTTTCTTTATTTCTGTAGCAGAAGCTGCCTGATAAACTTTTTGAATACTGACAATATCCTGGCTTTTAAGTATATAATCTTTTAAATATGGATTTTCCTGATATTTTAAGGATTTAAAGATATTGTCGAGTTCAAATTTATCTTCCAGTTCAATTTTATATTTTTTATTCGCAGGATTATCTTTTAGGCTGAAAATGAGATCCTTCCCATCGTAATAATCGTTTAAAAGGAACCGGAACAATCCATTTGCATCTGAATAATCATATTTCAGGTTGACAACGGAATCTTTAACCGACAAAAATACGCATGAATTGGCAACGGCTCCCCTGGAGTCCTGATCGATTACTTTACCTTGTAAAATTTCACCTTTTAGTTCAGGAAGAAATCTCCATTTCTCAGGATCAGGGAATTTGAGAGAAAGAGAATCGCCCGGCTTCATTGAAAGATAATTGCGGATAGATAATTTATTGTCTGTCCCGGGAACTTCCTCAAACACTGAAATTGATATGTCTGCCGGAACGCCGGATTCACTTTCAAAAAATTTCAGGACAAGATTGATTTTTTCACGCTTGTTATACTCTGATTTATCCGGGGTCACAATCAATGCAAGATTTCCTGTTGCATCCTGAGCAGTGCTGACATTTCGTATTTCTGCAGGACCGGAGGATGTGTCAAGGACCGATAAATCTTTATCAAAACGGTTTGCGACGAAAATCTCTTTATTGAAGAATGATCCTTCACCCGAATTTCTCATCCAGTTCGTAAATGCAGTGAGCTGGTAAGGGCCTGAACTTAAAGTATCAGGTAATAAAATATTGCCGTAAGCAATTCCTCCCTCGGTTTTAATACGGATTTTCGCTATAGGGACACTGGCGCTGCTTCGAAGAATTAAATAAGCAATCTTACTGGTTTCAGAGAGCTTGTGAGAACTATCATTAATTAAGTAGAGTTTGAAGAAAACGTTCTCTCCGGCAATATAAATATCCCGGTCAGTGTGTACAAAGACCCTTTCGCCGGTATAAGTAATTGTACTGCCATTAGTTTTAAAATCAATGGCATACAGCACAAGGGTCATGCACAATATAGTTATCAGTTTCCGGGTTATCATAGTTAATTAAAATATACCAGCCAGAAGTCAGGACGATATTTGCCGGAACCAAAAAGTGGCAAATTGGATAAGTCTTTTAATTGTATATATTTTATATATCCTTCAACATAATTAAAATTGAGCCAATAAGACTTTGTCGTACAGGCTGATACTTCGAATAATCCAAGTGCCAGCTTATTTGGATTACTGGTGCATTTTATGTTACCTTTCAGCTGAACCGCAATAGGATCAAACAATTTGCCTTCATATGAAAGCTGTTCATTAAGCTCCTGGTAATAAATTGCCGATTCCTGGTTCAAAGCATAAAGTCTTGTTTCTAAAATCTTTCCTTCCGGTCCTGCAGGCTGCCTTATAATGCCACATTGAGTATTCCCTGCCAGGTCAAGAGCACATGAATCAGCGATGTACCTTATCGGGCAAAAGGCAGAATCCATCGGGAAAAAACAAACTGAACTGTTTCTCAACTCCCTGGAAATAAGATTGTGGGTTTCCGTTGAAAGATTTACGGCCGTGTTCAGATTAAATTTCTTCCAGTTATATACTACATACGGACAAACGGCTCCGGCGCAATTTTTTGGCGGGGGGAAGGGCACATCGGCTAGTTTCATTTCAGGTGTGTACATATACATGAAAGAGTAACATTTTATTAATGTATTGTCCAACCGGAATTGGAAAATTGAATCTGAATGATAGCTTATATCCATAAAGGTTTCAGCTCCATAAACCATTTTGCCGGTTATGTTTCCTAATTGATCATTATACCAGTAATTCTTAGCAGTAGTAATTCCATGTATGCTGTCTATATCAGCAGGCGATAGTAATTTCTGGGCGGAGGATTCGTATATGTCCCCGTTTGGCATTTCGATATGCAATGTATAAGATCTTCCAGGTACTGCAATAAATTCAGAAGTATCAGAATAATAGTATCTCAGGAATGGCTCATTGTGCATCGTATAATTATTCCCCAGATCATCTTTTACAGAAACGCTGGCTCCGATAAGGTAAGTATTACTTATAACTGAGTCATAGGATGTAGCCATTGAAATCTTAACTTCGTATGATTCTTTGAGATTTGTAATAAGCCCTTCAACAACAATGGCGCTCATTCGCTTATCAATAACCGGGTTATATGCTTCTTTGCAGCTAACCAGGCTGAGAACGGATAAAACCGGCAGAATGAGCTTTAATTTCATATGTGAAGAGAATAAAATCAAAAAGTAAAATTATATGTCAGTGTTGGTAAAGGAATGCCGATGATATACAACTCATACAAACTGGTATTCCCGGAACTCTTATAAATTCTATTATCTTCTTTTGCATAATATTCAGAATATGCATTTTTTCGTCCATAAACATTAATGATTGAAAGTGTCCAGCTTCCTTTCCACATCTTTTTTAACCTCAGGTTTTCATCGAAAGAAATGGCAATATCCAACCGGTGGAAATCGGGTAAACGATATTTATTACGGTCAGAATAATAAATGAGCTGATTCCCCTGAAACGAATATTTAAGTTCAGGAAGTGTAATGGGGCGTCCTGTATTATAAATAAACGTTCCGGAAAAGCGCCATCTGCGCGAGATATGGTAATTTGCATTTACTACTACATTATGAGGTTTGTCGAAATTAGAAGGATAATAATGATTACCGTTGATCTGTTCATCATATGATTTTCCTGTCGTTTTTAACATCGATCGGGAATAGGTGTAGCTGATCCAGCCCGTTAATAGTCCGGATCTTTTCTTTGCATAAAATTCTATCCCGTAATTGTAGCCTTTTGCACTCAGGAGATCGGTTTCCAGGTGATCGTTAAGAAAAACCTGAGCGCCATTTTTATATTCAATTACATTTTTAAGAGTCTTATAATATGCTTCAACAGAGACTTCATAAGTATTATGTACAAAATTCCTGAAATAACCAATGGCAAATTGATCGGAAGATAAAGGTTTGAGCCAGGTATCGCTAAGCGTCCATGTATCAGTAGGTGATATCACTGCATTATTTGAAATGAGGTGAATAAACTGATTGATGCGATTATAGCTCCACTTAATGGAACTTACATCGTTAAGCTTATATCTGAAGGCAATTCGAGGTTCAATTCCTGAATATTGATGAATTATTTGATTGTTTTTGTAATGTAACGTATCTAAAACTGTTTCCAGTGATCTGGGAAAACCAGGAAGAAAAGTCAAAACAGAACCGGGACCCAGGGATAAATAATGCACAAAACGCAACCCGATTTCAGTGTTCAATCCGGGTAAAATATCGAAATTATCACTTATATAAGCTGCCATTTCCAATCCTTTTTCAGATTGAACCTTAAATGATTTTATTAACGATTCGGATCCGTAAGGAAGTTCTTCCCCTGGCATTATTCTATGCAACATCGCATTAACTCCAAAATCAATAGAATGCTTGTCGTCAGGCAGCCAGGAAAAATTACATTTCAGATTATTATATTGAGTATTAAGATTAATCTGATAGGCTTCCTCGCGATGAAGTGTGTCCAATTCATTAACGTTAAATTTATATTGGCTTAGTCCGACAAGCGTGCTCGATGATAATCTTCTGCCAAACAGGTGGGTCCATCGAATTGATGTCAGAATATTATTATATGCATAATTGGTGCTTTTACTAAACCCAAATTTATCGTTACTGTAATATCCAAATATTATGACTTTATTATCTGGATTTATATTAAGAGTAAATAAAGCATTTAAATCATAAAAACTGGCAGAGCTATTCATCAGATCCACGTCGGGTATCTTGTGTAATAGCCAATTTGAATAAGAGCTACGTCCGCCAAGCAACAAACTTGCTTTATTCTCAAACATGGGTAATTGGAGGCTTAGCCGGCTTTCAAGTAAACCAATGCCCCCTTTTACCTTAATCAATTTTGTACTGTCAGCGCCTAACCTGATATTCATTATTGATGAGGCGCGTTCTCCATAACGTGCAGGAATGCCTGCTTTTAAAAGAGTTACGCCCGAAATATTATCTGTATTGATTGTTGAGGTCAATCCGAACATATGGGACGAGTTGATCAAAGGAACATCCTCGATAAGGATCAGGTTTTGGTCCGCGCCGCCTCCGCGAACATTAAAACCAGAACCAAACTCTCCGGCAGTTTGTATGCCCGGCAGCAATGACATGCTCCTGACAATATCAGTTTCCCCTAAAGAAACTGGTAATTCCCTGATATTTTTGGCGTTCAGGCTCAGCAGACTCATTTGCGTGCCGGTTACATTAAATTCTGCCCTTTCTGCCGTAATAACTACTTCTTTAAGATTAATTGATTTTTCAATTATTTCGAAAGTGGCTTCCCCATTACTGACTAATTTAATTTTCCTGGCATTTTCTTCATAACCTAAATAATTCAATTTAATAATATGCTCTCCTACCGGAAGTGTAATAGAGAAATTTCCATTTGCATTGGATCTTGTGGCAGTTTTAAGTTTTTCAACATTTACTGTTGCTCCCTGAACTGGTTTGCCGGTTTTTCCATCCAGAATTCTTCCCGATAAGGTCGCATTTGCAAATCTTCCATATTCATTCGGGTTTCCAATTAATAATACATCTGAATAATCATTGCCTGAACTGCTATAGAAAGAGGCCTGGAACGGCACAAAAACAAACGAATGTTTATCGATTACAATATAGGAAAGGTTCCAAAGCCTTTTTACATGGGAAAGTGCATCTTCGAGCTTCAGATTGGCAAAAGAGCTGTTAATTTTCTTATTTTCAAACCACTCAGTTTTATAAAAGATATGAACCGAATCTCTTTTCCCAAGCTTCTCAAAAAAAATATGGTACGATATATAATTTATGGAATCCGGAACAGAGTTGGCCGGCGTTTGCCCTGACAACTTTTCACTTGAGAATAATAAAATAAAATAAAGGATTAACGTTTTAATATATGAGTAATTCATCATAAACTCAATTGCTTATGAGATGTTTGTTTGCATAGCTGCCCATTTGAGGATAGAATTTAAATATGAGCTAAAATTAAACAAAAAAGCAAACAAATAGAAAGAGGGCGAGAAAGTATGAGAGCGTAGTAATTAATTAAATAATCTTGTCCCGAATATGAACTTTTCGGTCCACCAGGGATCGCTTAATGATGTGATGGTAACACCAACTGTGGAAGAAGTGTGGATAAATTCATTATTCCCAATATAAATTCCTGCATGGGTGATGAAATAACGTGTCTTATATGACCTGATAAAAAAGACCAGATCTCCTTTTTTTAGTTCATCCCTTCGGGTTATTATTTTTCCATACCTGGCCTGTTCTTCCGAGTTATGGGGCAATTGAATGCCGTGTTTGCCAAAGACTGCTACAAGTAATCCGGAGCAATCAATGCATTTCATTGTAGTTCCGCCCATGCAATGTGGCACACCAAGATATTGTTTAGCAGTTTTAATAATTTCATCAGGACTGGTATTACGGGTATTAATCACTTTTTCAGTGCCCGAGGCTAAAAAATCTTTCAGCTTTTTATTTTCAGTTTTGCTTTCGATGTTCGGAAACGACTGTCCGGGATAAAGTTGTTTGGAGCAGTATATAATAAGTAGCTGACATACAACAATTAGTATAACAATGAATTTCCCTTTGGTTTCAAAAAATATTTTCATCATCAGAAACTCTGCAATATAACGGAGTATGTATGAGAATTATTTCCTTATTTTATAAAGTAAACCAACCAGCAACCGGTAACCGGTAGCTGGTTTTAGAAATACCATTAAGAACCTTTTTACGTTTTAAGCCCTAGACTACCCTCAGAGAATGAAAAAGAGACGGAAGATTATAATTGCAGCTATCCTGGTAACTATTGCATTGCCTGGTCTGTTCTCCGTACCTGTATACGGAGGACCGTTTGGACATCTACCGGGCAGGAAAGATCTGCTGGCTTATAAGAATGCAACAGCTTCAAAAGTATTATCTGCTGAAGGGGAGCTGATCGGCAAGTTCTATTCTGAAAACCGGACGAATGTCTCTTACGGACAAATACCGCTATATCTGATAAATGCGCTAGTCGCCACAGAGGATGCCCGGTTCTTTGAGCATAAAGGTGTTGATTTAAGAAGTCTTGCCAGAGTTTTATTTAAGACAATACTGTTTAACAAACGAAGCTCAGGAGGAGGAAGTACGATCACTCAGCAGCTGGCAAAGAACATGTATGGCCGGAAGAATACCGGAGTATTCGCAATTTTTGTAAACAAGATAAGGGAAATAATTCTGGCTTACCGTCTGGAAAAAACTTTCAGCAAGGAAGAGATACTCACACTTTATCTGAATACAGTCTCTTTCGGAGAAAATATTTTCGGCATCGAAACTGCGGCATTGAGGTATTTCAATAAAAAAACCGAGCAGCTCAGAATCGAAGAATCCGCAGTGCTGATCGGCATGCTCAAAGCGCCTTCACATTACAATCCTGTTTTGCATCCCGGAAATGCAAGAAACCGGAGGAATATTGTTCTTGGCCAGATGGAGAGATACAATTACCTGAAACAACCCGAAGCAGACTCTATATGTAAGCTTCCATTAATACTGGATTATAAAAATGTTGAGTCATCAGGAATAGCGGATTATTTTCTGGTCCAGATAAAAAATGAAACAAAAAAGATCCTGCAGAACGTATCTTCTGCTACCGGTAAAACATGGAATCCCGAGGTAGACGGCCTGATTATAACCACTACATTGAACCTGCCTCTCCAGACATATGCAAACAGATCTTTTCACGATCATTTATCTGTTATGCAGAAACGATTGTCGGAGCAATACCAGAATCCATCAGGCGAAAAATTAATAGCCGGGATCACAGAGAACAGATTGAAGGAACGAAACCTTACAGGAAGGGCTGATGAAATAAATTTGCGGACAATTTTCGATTGGAATGGTTCATATGCCGATTCAATTTCTGTCAGGGATAGCATAAAACAGTCTCTTACTTTGCTGCATGCAGGATTGCTTGCCATGGATCCTCAGACTGGTGCAATCAGGGCATGGGTTGGCGGTATTGATTTTAATACCCAGCAATACGATCAGATATTTGCCAGGAGACAACTCGGTTCAGTTTTTAAGCCAGTCCTGTTTGCAGCGGCGCTTGAAGAGGGAATGGAACCATGCCAGTATCTGGATAATGATTCCGTTGTTCTGTCAGGATTTGAAGACTGGACTCCTGAAAACTTTGACCGTACCAATGGCGGAAAATATTCACTTGCCGGTGCACTGGCTCAATCCATGAATATCCCGACCTTCAACCTTTTCATGAAAACAGGCTTTGATAAGCTCGATTCATTATGGACTAAAATGGGATTCTCCTTTCCTCTCAATAACACTCCTTCACTTGCTCTGGGTACTGCTGAAGCCAGTATCAAGGAAATAGCTGTTGCCTATTCATCTTTTGCAAATGGAGGATATATTATCACTCCTCAGTCAATAGTGTCAATCACAACCTCCGAGGGAGAAATAATCTATCAGAATAATTTCGGTGAAGTCAGGACCAGGGTGCTGGCTGAAAGATCAAGTCTGCTGATGAATGCGATGCTTCAGAAAGCAATCAGGGAAGGCACCGGAGCTTCGTTGAAAAGTCTTTTTGGTGTTACATCTCCTCTTGCAGGGAAAACGGGTACATCCCAAAATTATGCCGACGCATGGTTTGCGGCTTATAATCCGAAATTAACTATTGTCGCCAGGGTCGGGGCCTCATCCCCGGGCATTCATTTTATTAGCGGATCAAATGGTACGGGAAGTACACTTGCATTACCTCTGGTGGCATTAACATTAAAAAAAGTCGAGTCAGATCCTGAAACCAGGGGACAGTTTATTGCCCCCTTCCCGAATCTGCCTCCTGAACTTGCAGGAGCTCTCGATTGTCCTGATTTTAAAGAGGATAGTTTCTTTGATAAGTTCCTGGATATCTTTAAAAAGAAGGAGATTGTCTTTAACAAAGATTCCGCTAAAGCGGAGAGGAAGAAGAGGTCTTTTTTTAGAAAGTTATTCAAGAGGTGATCGTGTACCCGTACGACAAGAAGGAAGGCGGGGAGGAAGAGAAGACGGGAGGGCAAGCTGTGGTAAAAGGGAATTGTGCACGAGTGTGAGAATCATGTAACTTATTTAAATAATTGTGTAACAATGTCAGAGGCTTTCTAAATTACCTTTAAGTCAATAATTATTTGACTTATTTAAAAAATCAAAAAATGAAAAAAATTATTCTTTTCACATTCCTGGTATTCTTTTCTCTGGGAGCATTTGCAATTACACCTGATTTAAAATCTAAATCAGATAACACTGCTATTCCTGCTAAAAGGGAAAACAAAATGTCGGAAAAAGAGATAAGCAGGTTAACAAAGCGGGCTGAATACGTAAACGGCGTGGATATGTCGCCACAGACTGTTATAGTTCAAGAGGGGCATAGAAACAGAAGAGGTCACGACGGTATGAATGGAGATTACCGGAGACATAGCAGTGTTGTTTTTGTTGGTGGAGGTGCTGCTCTTCTTATTATTCTTCTCATAATCCTTTTAGCTTGATCTGTACTAATTATTATTTTCAGGATCATGAATATTTTTGTCTTCTGATCAGCGAGACAAGATATCGTGATTTGAATTGATGACTTGCAAGAGCCTGTTTAAGAGGAGGCAGCTTTAGGATCACTCCCAGAACTGCTGCCATGGCTCTGTGGCTGAACATAATCTGCTTGTCGAATATAAGGTTCTGAAGCTTGCCTCTTTCAATAGCCATCGTTACAACCCTGTGAACTGAATTGACCGGTGTGATGACCCGTTCCTTGCGCGAGCGAAGCTCCAGGGCTTTCTTATCGCAGCCTGTCAGGCAGATACCGCAACCGAGACAGATCTCCTGCTGCAGCTTTGCTTTTTTTCTGTTTGGACCGGTCGGATCATTGGACGATATAAGGGTCATTGCTTCTACCGGGCATAATGCAACGCATTTTCCGCAGCCATTGCACTTCTCTTCGTCGATAACCGGAAAAAAGTTGGTAGTGTGAACAGGGTTAAGAAATCCGAATTTTCTTGCAGCTATCAGCGCTTCGCAGCAGCAACCGCAGCAGTTGCAGATGAAGTTTACTTTTTCCTGTACATTTTCACCAAACTGCACCAGGTTATTACCCCTTGCCTTTTGTAAAAGATCCATCCCTTCAGCGACATCAACACGTCTTGCGATTCCATGGCGCGTCAACGAATCTGCACTTTGGTTAAACGTCATACAGATATCCATCGGAGCATCGCAGTTTTTTCCCAGATGTTCCATCTTGTGCCTGCAGTAACAGATTCCGATACCTATCGAATCAGCAGTCTTTATGACCTCCGATGCTCTTTCATAATCGAGCACATGAAGTGCATTTTCATTTGAGAGTACTTCTTCGTTAACATATACTCTTCCCAGCTGGGTCTCGCCCATAGTGAAGAGATTTTTAATAAAGTCTTCCTCGACATTCAAGTACTGATAAAAGAGCCCGGAAAGAGTCTTCTGATCAATATCATTTCTGTATCTCATCAGGGAAAACTCAAAAAAGCCTGCCATCGGAGGAGGCATGGAATAAATCACGTCGTCATTCTCACAGGCATCAATCAGCAGTCCCCTGTCTGCCAAGTCATTCAATATGCTCTTTGCATCTGGTTCACTGATCTTCCAGATTGCTGAAGCTTTCCTGGCATTGAAAGGTTTTATCGGCAATGAGGAAACGAGCCCCGCTTCCCTCTCTGAAAAAAGGATCTTCAGTATTTCAAAAAGCAGATCAGAAGCAACAGCCCCCTGCGGAAGAAGATTTATCCTGGCGGAGAGTTTCTTATAGTTATTATATTTTATGGTATTATGATGGGCCATACCTGGCAGCTTTTTTTTATAAAAAGATAATCAAATATAGACTTTTTTGATCAAAAATAATCTGAATCACGAGGTGTGAAGAAGAGAAGGGAGAGGGGGCGATGGCGAGAGGGGAAGAAAGAACCTGATATCAAGTACCGGGTTCTGTTGAAATTTAAAAACTAATCAAAGAAAATTGTATAACTTAGTATACCATTTTGATAACTAAACAGGTTAAAAATTAATGTCATGATTAGTTTTAAAAATTCAGGTTTTGTGAACAGGTGTTTCAGACGGCATTTGTTCTTCCCTTTTTTAATAGTACTTATATTATTATTCTCTTCATGCACAAGCCGTCCCAAACCATATTCCATTCTCGAAATTACCGGCAAGGGATCGATCTATAACTTTTCCAAATCACCTTTGCCAATTATGTATGAACCGGATAGCATTAACTCAACAGCTTTGCTGGCGGATAATGGCGACATAATGGTATACGATGAGAATCACTGTTTCTGTTACAGGGACTCTTCCAAAAACAGCTTTTTAATAGAGACCATAAAAAATGAAGGCTTTATTAACGGGAAGATCAATTCAATCAGGATCCCTGCCAATGATGATATGATTCCTTGGTTCAGGCAAATGGGATCCATGGATATCTCAGCGCTTGGATTTCTATACCTTGATTCAATTATTGGTGAAAGCTATATCCCGTATCTGAAGGATCTGGCTAAAGCGAAACCGGATATCGGCCTGGGATATGATGGCGATCTTAAGGACCTGAAAAGGATGTTAGAGATCTTCAAACCTGGATTTTTAATCGGGGTGCGACTTTCCCGGAAAGACTTTTCGCTTTTATCAGGCTTAACCAATCTCGAGTTTCTTTCGGCGTCTTTAAATGATTCGATTTGTACTGAGCCTTTACCGGCAATGCCTGAACTGGAACAGCTCGTTCTGACAGATTTCAAAATGGATGCTGTAAAAAGTGATTTCCTGATTAATAATAAGCAGATCGAAAAATTGTCAGTCGTGGGATCAGACAAATTTGATTTTTCATTCATTGAACCACTTAACAGTTTGAAAGAGCTGATTATAAACAAAACTGATTCAATTGAAAATTTTGATCTGATCAGAAATCATAAACAGCTTGAATTATTGTCAGTTGCCGGTTTAAAATTAAGCAATGATATTACCCTGAAAGAATTGCCCTGTATCCGATGGATGGCTTTCAATGAAGAAGTTACACAGGATGGATTCAATTCTTTTATAGAATGTCACCCCGGTCTTGAAGTAGTGGAAATATTCGATAATGATACAATTAAAAATCTGCAGCCATTATTAAATCTCCGGAAACTTATAGGATTGACCGTTACTGATACGCTTACTGACTTTGCTACCATAAAATCTCTTAAAAACTTAAAATATCTTTCCCTTCCAAAGAAAATAATGAATGACACTATAAGAAAAACCGAACTGCAGAAATCATTGCCTGATACCAGGATAGTTTCTAATCAGGGTGTCTGTCTGGGTTCCGGATGGCTGTTACTTCTTATTCCCTTAATTCTTGTTTTAAGAGTATTTACCAGGCAAAAGTCACCGAAGNNCATTATTTATCGAAGCGATTCTTTGCAGCTTCGCATTTATGGTTTTCTCCTTCTTTATTCATTATCAATTTCCATTTTATTTGCTTTCTGTCGCTGCTCTTATTATTCCTGCCTTTTTCTTCAGCGGGAATCTGCAATCACTTTCAGATTTAAAAATAATTATAGTCGGATCTTCCTCACCTAAGATCATCATTTTGTACTGCATTGCCGGTGTTTTGCTGGGGGTGCTATTTGCAGTCATGTATCGCTGGCACCTGGATATAAGCTTATTTCCAAAATCATTTCATTTATTTGTGATTGTGGCAGCTCTTATCGGTTGCATGGAGGAATTGGTTTTCAGAGGTTTTATCCAGGATTATCTGAAAAGCACAAATGGTCTGTTTTCAATATTATTCAGCTCGATATCGCACACTGGTTATAAATGTTGTTTATTCTTATCTCCAGCATTAACGACAGATATTAATATCGGATTCCTGGCATTCTGGACATTTATCGGAGGAATCTTATTCGGTACCATCAAACATTTCTCGAAGAGCCTTCTGCCATCATTAATTGCACATGCTTTATTCGACATACTTGTTTATGCCGGGTATCTGGGTGCTCCCTGGTGGGTATGGTGATTTTGCAATTATACCAAAAAGTGAGGGCTGAAGCCCGGGGTTAGTGTGTAGCACGATTGCAATACCTGTTTGTCAACCTTTATCCGACCCGTACAATGATTTTGCCCCGTGGTTTTCCGGACTCGGCAAGCTCAAAGGCTTCGGCTGAATGGTCAAGGGTAAAATAATATTCAATTACAGGATAAAGCTTTTTATCGAGGAATAGCTTCTCCATCTCATCCATATCCTCAGGCTTCGAACGCAGATTCGAGGAGGTGAGCTTCTTTCCGTACAGGACCTGAGTCAGGAGCGATGAAAAGATTAGAAATGGCTTTATCTGGGTTGTGGCATATATTCCGCCACGTTTAAGGAGCCGGCAGACATCATTAAAATCCATTTTGCCGTATGTATCAAGAATTGCATCGAATTTCCTGTCGCTCTTTGCAAGCTCCTCTTTGGTGTATCCCATAGTCTCATCAGCTCCCAGCTTTCTTGCCAGTTCGGCATTTCCCTGACTGCATGTCGCGGTAACAATGGCTCCTTTTGATTTCGCAATCTGGATCGCAAAATGGCCGACCCCGCCTGTTGCACCGTTTATAAGAACCTCTTTCCCTTCAGTCACCCTGCATCTTCTTAGCCCGTTAAGAGCAGTAAGAGCAGCAATGGGCAGCGATGCTGCCTCTTCAAATGATATTTGTGCGGGGATAGCCCTTGCAAATTTCTGGTCGATTGCCAGCAACTGTGCCAGCGCACCCGGCTTACCCCAGATCACAGGGGAAGCACCATAAACCCTGTCGCCCGGCTTGAATTGTGTTACTCCTGAACCGGTGGTCTTAACCACTCCGGCAAAATCAGATCCAAAGACACGCGGGAACTTCGAGCCGCTCATTAATTTTGCGACTCCTTGTTTCACCTTGTAATCCACAGGATTGATCGACACTGCCTTGACTTCGACCAGCAGCTGGCCATCACCGGCTGAAGGATCCGGAAAATCTCCATACTGAGAAACTTCCGGTCCGCCATAGGCTGTTGAATAATATGCCTTCATAATTAAATAATTGATTTAAATTACAATTATAAACAGAGATCGTAACTGATTGTTCAGATCGCCGGGATTGCACGATAAGAAAGAGGGCGAGAACTTTTCCCTATTCCCGTCCTATCCTGTACAAGTACTTTTGTGTTCTCAGGATAACTGAACTTCTTAGAACAGCAGGTGTTGCCCAAATACCTGAATCCATTTGATTCTTAGCGACTACCTCAAATTTCCGGCCAGCTTTAATTGCCAGAGCTTCACCTTTTACAGAGAAAAACCAGATATTCCCATTTACATATATTGGTGAGGCGTCATAATTTGATGTCATGTGTGCTGACCAGATTTCTTCTCCTGTGGCTGCGTCAAGGCACATGAGAATATTCCTGGTATTTACAGTATATATCAAACCGTCTTTTATGACAGGTGTAAGGCATTGGTTCCGCGACAGTTCATCCCGTTTTTTCCAAATGACATTTGTAGCAGTAATATCGCCAGCGCCGTCCGGGTTAACAGCCATTAATTCGGTATAGTTGGTACCATCACCTGCGACCATATATCCTGCGTACCAGAATACTACTCCTTTTTCAGTAAAGGGCATAGCTATTGTCGATTCGGCTCCATTCACCACTCTCCATATTTCCCTGCCGGTATTTGGGTCGTAGGCTATACAGACGGCGGAGCCGTTGGAGATCAGCATATCGGTTCCTTTTACATTTATTATTATTGGAGTAGTATATGCTTTTCTGCCGATTTCAGTCAGCGGTTCATAAGGCTCTGCTGGCCTGTCACTTCTCCATATAAGCTTCCCGTTCGATTTATCGAGAGCAACAATATACCTGACATCAGTGCCTTCGAAGTGAAGAATGAGGAGGTTCTTATAAATTACAGGTGATGAAGCAGGACCCTGGACGTGCTTACATTTGAAATCATTGCGTTTCCACACGATTGATCCATTTGCAGTGTTTATGCAGGCTGTCCCCATGCTTCCGTAATGAACATATACAAAGCC
>PMBC01000088.1:37782-42758 GCA_003152835.1 Bacteroidales bacterium
CCATTGTCATGAATCTGAGTTTTCCATTTTATGCTGGATTCATCCCATTTCAGCGGTATATTTTCCGCTGCTGCTATACCGTTCAGATTGCTTCCCCTGAACTGCGTCCAGTTCCTGTCCTGCGAACTGGCTTTTTCAGAGCCAGAAAGAAAGGCAATAAAGAAGAAACAAACCAGGAGTGAGGATTTTGTTTTCATAAGCCGGAAGTCCTCAATATTTCCTGGACCATTTTTGTGACGCTGCGGAAATCTATCTTACCTGTGCTCATCATAGGCAATTCATTAATAACTATAAATTGCCTTGGAAGAGCGATAATGGGTAGCTCATTTAACATCTTCCTGAGCACTTCTGTCTTGTGTACCTCTTTGGAGACTGTCGCTACAATATAGGATCCTTTTTTTTCATCCGACACCTCAACAACGCAACATGATACTCCCACAGGAAGAAACTTCTCCAATATATTCTCTACCTTAACCAGAGAGATCATTTCTCCTCCGACCTTAGCAAACCGCTTAAACCTGCCGGCATGCCATAGATAGTTATCTTCATCGAAGAATCCCATGTCACCTGTATTATACCAGCCGTCAACCAGGGCTTCAGCATTAAGTTCCGGATCATCGTAATATCCTTTCATTACAGAGTCTCCTTTTACTAATATCCGCCCGACTTCCCTGGTGGCGCACTCTTCGCCGGTCTCGAGATTCTCAATCCTGACATGAACGTTGGGAAGAACTTTTCCAGTGCTTCCGGGTCTGTTAAATTCAAGTGAGTTGACAGATATAACCGGAGATGTCTCTGTAGCTCCATAACCCTCGAGAAGTGTGACCCCATGCTTTTTCATATAACCTTCCCTCAAGGCATCAGGACATTTATCGGCTCCTGCTACAATTAACCTGAGAGTTTTAAAATCCCTGGGTGCGGATTTATGGAGATAGCCCCAGAAAAAACTTGGAGTGCCAACCATAATTGTTGGCTTCTCCTCACGTGCGATATTACAAATTGTCTGAAAATCAAGAGGATTAGCATATGTCACCATTGTCATACCATAATACAATGATACCCAGAGATTTACTGTTAATCCGAAAACATGGTAATAGACAAGGTTTGCCAATAAGATATCTGATTCACTTATCTTCACATAAGCTCCGAAATTTTCAATATTTGAAGCAATATTATGGTGGGTAAGCTGGACTGCTTTTGGATCTTTTTCACTTCCGCTGGTAAATAATATCGCAGCAGTGTCGTTTTCGTCCCCTTTATGAATACTATTGAGGATCATACTGACAGGAAGTTTAGTTTTCAAAGCCGCCTTTAACTTATCGCAGGTAGTAACACTTTTCATTATATCTTCAATCAGTACCATTCCATCAATTAACGGACAATTTATTTTTTCCAGCAATGCTTTTGAAGTGATAATAGTGTTGAATTTGCATTTTTTCTGCGCGTACTTCGCATTGGATTCAGCACCTGTTGAATAGTTTATCATTACAGGAATTCTCCCACTCATCAGTACTCCAATTTTAGCCAGTACACAACCTGCAGAAGTAGGGATCATTATGCCAATGAACCCCTTATCGTACTTATTAAATTTTGAACTCAGGATCAGAGCGCCGATCAGGCATCTTGAATAAGTAACAGTTTTCCCGGTGGTTTTATCAATAATTGCAGTTTTTCTGGCATGCTTCTTTGCCATACGAACAAATTGCTGATGAAGTAACATAATGATTTGTATTAGTTAAAATTACGTATTTCAAAAAAGCAATGTAACACATTATTTTAAATACGCAACCTATGATAATTTTTCAACCCCTTCAACCCCCCTTCAACCTCTCCCCTAAACCCACCCCCTCATCCTCAAGATAGATCGGGACAGGCACTTTAAAAAGGGAGATGAGTATTAAATAAATGTATTTGCTCCTTGGAGAAATTTGGTTTAAATTTGGATACATATTATTAATTTCCGTGAAAAACCGGCTGATTTTAATACTAACATTCTTCGCTCTAATCACATTAGATATTCATTCTCAAACATCTGACACTGGTAAGCCACAAAAGAAAGCTGCTCTGGTTATCGGCAACGGGAACTACCTTACCAGCATACTTGCTAATCCGGAAAACGATGCAAAAGCCATGTCAGCAGTATTAAAGAAAATTGGTTTTGAAGTCTTTGAGTATGAAAACCTTAATCAAAGCCAGATGAAAAAGGCTATTGATGATTTTGGGTTGAAATTGAAAAATGTCGATGTTGGTTTATTCTTTTATGCCGGGCATGGAATACAATCCAAAGGTTATAATTATCTGATACCTGTGGATGCGAGTTTAGAATCTGAGGCTCAGGTTGAATATGATTGCGTGCAGGCAGACAGGATCCTTGCATTCATGGAAGAATCAGACGCAAAGGTAAAAATCATGATATTGGATGCTTGCCGGAACAATCCATTTGAAAGAAGCTGGACAAGGGCTGCATCCGGGAAAGGTTTAGCTACTATGGATGCGCCAATTGGCACAATTATTGGCTATGCTACAGCGCCAGGACATACCGCTTCAGATGGAAGTGGTAAAAACGGACTTTATACCTCAGCTTTATTGGAAAGTATTGTTGTTCCCGGAATTTCTATAAGCCAGCTTTTTCAAAATGTAGCAAGAATAGTAGCTCAGAAATCAGATAAGCAACAGATCCCGTGGATAGCATCGTCGTTGACTGCAGAGTTTTACTTTACCAATAAGGAGATTCCCCAAACAACGATCAGGAATGACATACCGGTAACTGAGCCGGCTAATACTGCTGTACCCGCGCAGATTTACAAACTTAACGGGGAGGTTCTCAGCGTTAGAATAATTAAGATATCACCTTCATATGTAGACTTTTATATTGCAGGTGAAGAAGATAATATAAAACA
Source organism: Bacteroidales bacterium (assembly GCA_003152835.1). Taxonomy (GTDB): domain Bacteria; phylum Bacteroidota; class Bacteroidia; order Bacteroidales; family VadinHA17; genus LD21. The sequence goes on from PMBC01000088.1 coordinate 40,683, forward strand.
GGAACCAAAATCGAACCTGTCAAAAATACTTTATACTGACGGGCATGAGGAAATCTTCTCGAAAACTAATGAAATCACATCGAAAACTAATTATCCAAAAATAAATGGTCCTGATGACTGGCAGCTTGTAGCAGTTATAGAAGATAAGTCGGCTATTATTGGACTAAAGGAAGTCCGGAAATTAAAAGCTAACTCCTTCTGGGGAGGAGCTATCTGGACAAAGAAGGGAGTCGATGCTTGTTATGAAGATCTTAAAAAGAAAGCTGCTGAGTTAGGTTGTCCGGTAGTTCTGGTGACTGACAAGAAAACAGGAGGTGTTACCTCGGTTGAAGGTATTGCCTATAAGTAAATGCTTATTTTACAGGAGTTAATCTCTGCTGCTGAACTCTTTGCCTTATCAAGTCTATTTCGCTTTCTCCTGTTCTTTCAGACCGGACATCTCATTTTTGCCGGTTTCTTCGCTGACAATTTCAAGCTGGGATTGCAATCCCATTCCCTTCATTATGGAACAACGGATATAATAGGTCTTCCCTGGTTCTAAGTTGACACTTAATTTTCCCTCGTTCAGAGAATAAATGCCTGTTACAAACTCCCGCTGACCGGTATAGGAATATTCTGATCTGAACCAATGTCCATTATGCAAATCGACGATTACGTCATCAGGTATGAGTGTGCCTACAATGATCTCAGGGCTGCTACCTATGATTTTTGATGGCCTGTAAAAATAAATAATGGCTGGGGTTCCTGATGAAATCACTGCATCGGGAGTTGAAGCGGCTGATGTCTTTTCAGTTCCGAAAACATCTTTGGTGCCATTTTCATATTTTATCTCGAAGACTTTATCCTTGCTGACCGTATATGACGGACCCGATAAGTTTTCAGTTTTTTTATAGACAATATCCACAGAACCGACTTCAATGATCTTAGCTTTCAGAGTTTCTCCGGTACGGAATGTCATCTCGTCCTGTGAAAATGAGGGTATGAATCCTGAAATGAAAAACAGGATTATAAAGAGTTTTTTCATAATTTAAAAATTGATTCTAAAACCCATTGCCGGATATTGCTTCCCCCTGAAATCTCTAATTGTACCGAATGTCGGCTGTATGCTGGAAGTCATTTTCAGACTCTTTGCCTGTCCGACAGTCTGGTTCGCGTCAATTGCCATTATTACGGAAGCAATTGAACCCAGGGCAGCGACACTATAAGTAGGTCCACCACTTGTATTCGCACCGCCAGCTGCAAGTCCTAGAATTACACAAGCATCACTCAAAGCCAGTCCATAGCCAATCCAGCCTGCGAGTCTCAGCCCGGGATTTCCTTCAACCCCTGTGGCATTTCTTGTCTTCCCTGCCATATGGGCAACGACAGGAATGCCTATTGCACCAATAATTGTTGCAACTGCACCCATAGGAATTGTCAGGCCAGGATTATCATCAATAGCACCTGAAGTTATTCCCAGTCCCAGAATCGGTATGATCAGGGCTCCGCCAAGAATAGTGGCATTCCGTGCCGGCTGAAGATCTTTATCGGTGATACTTATCTTCTTTACGGGTGTTTTCTGTGCAGACGATATAACAGGCTGCTCCGTGAAAACATCCTTGGTTCCATTTTCATATTTGATCATAAAAACCTCGGCTTTCTTTAGCGAATAAAGTGGTCCTGTCAGATTATCAGCCTTCCTGTATTTTATCTCTGTATTCAGAACCTGATCAACCTTGGCTTTGATCTCTTCGCCATTTTTCTGAACAATAATATCCTGCCCATGTACAAACGCGCCTGTAAGAAAAGTAAAAAGCAGCGTAACAAGGCAAATTTTCAAAGTCGGAGAATGGAATGTTTTCATAATGAAATAGTTTAAATAGATTATTATTATCGATTCATTTAATGACTTTTTAAAACAGAACTTTCGAGCCAGCAATTACAACATGAAAAAACTTTGGTTTAATAAAGTTAAAGCAAAATCACTATACGAGTCAAGTATTTTTAATGCGGATCATCAGGAATTAGTTCCGACTGAAGAAAGGAGGGGGAGTGGGTGAGGGGGACAGGATTGCAATACAAAACCCCGCAAGATAT
>PMBC01000088.1:42833-45283 GCA_003152835.1 Bacteroidales bacterium
GCTTCCAGCTTCCTCAGCAATTGGGCATTACCGACAAAATATTTATCAGCAGCTTCATTTACCAGTCTGATAGCTTCTGCTTCTCCTTCGGCATGCAATATTTTCGATTGCTTATATCCTTCAGCTTCTTTAATCTTAGCGCGCTTGACACCATCGGCAACAGTTTCTGCAGCTGTAGCGGAATCTATAGCCGCAATTTTTTCATTTTCGGCTTTTACCACTTTATTCATGGTCTCCTGTACGTCTTTCGGCGGATCAATTTCCTTCAACTCCGTGCGCACTATTTCAATACCCCATGTCTGAGTCTCATTATGCAGCGTTTTGTAGAGCTCAGCATTTATTTTCCCTCGTTCGCTGTTGGCCGATTTAAGAGTGAGTGTGCCGATTATATTACGTAGTGTAGTGCGTGCAAGGTTAACAATCTGCCATTTATAATTATTAACATTATAAGTCGATCCTTTAACGCTTTCTTCATCAGATTTCACCCTGAAATATACCTGGGCATCAACGCTTGCATTCAGATTGTCGTTGGTGATTATTTCCTGTGGCTCGGCATCTACCATCTGTTCGGTCACATTTATCAGATATAGTTTATCTATAACTGGTATTATCCAATGAAATCCGGGATTGGCAAGCTTACGGTACTTCCCAAGCCTCTCAATTAAACCTCGCTGAGTTGGTCTTACAATTTTTATTCCTGCGAAAAGCAGCAGTACAACTGGAATTATTAAATACCATAAATAGTTTATTTCCATTTTCTTTCTTTTTATTAGTGATCATGTTTCAGTATAAAAATAGCGGGCCAGTAAGCCCGGTTATGTTTAAATTACAATGAATTAGCTATTTTAAAGTGACAGATTTATTATAGTTATTTTTTATAAAGATAACTAATAATTATCTGAAAGCCAATATGTATTGATCGGATGAAGCGACCAGACCTGCACGACACTTCTATTTACTTGTTAACCTCGCAAACCTCCTGTTCGACTCCGGGAAATCTACCCCCGATGCAATGGTTATCAGGATTCCCATTCCGATTGCAACGATGACTGATAAAAGATTGGGCTGAAATACCAGAACTCCGGTATTTGGTACAGCAGTAAAAACTATTCCAAATAAGATATTGATTATAGCTATCCACTGATATATCCTCATCCCTGCCCAATACGGTGTCTGAGCTTCACCCCGGAATGATTCTTCCACGAACCGTCCCGTCCCGTTAAGTATTAAATATATTCCTATAATGAATGAGGATGAAATCCCTATACTGAATAACCTGATTAATACCAGGCCAATAATAATATTGGTTCCTATCGAATAGAGTTGTGTGGGGTGAAGCGGAACGCCGGAGAGTCCTGATATCTTGTTTACTCTGGAATTGGGATGGGTAAAGCGAATACCTGTATTTTCATTTGATGGCTTTCCGTGACAACAACCCTGAACGAGGCAGCGAAGTCGTCCCAGGGCCTGGATCCATGGTGCTGCCATTGCAAAGGATGCAAGCAATATGAAGAAGTCAATTGATAGAATAAAATGAGCCAGCACGCATGCAATGATTCCTCCTGTCAGCCCTCCGTAATAGCCATAGGGTCTCAGTAGTTTAGGAGATCCTTCAATAATCTGTGCCCAGAGCCCGGCACCGATAATAACAAATACCATAATTGCAAAACAAACAAGAGCATACTGACTGCCAAGAAAAAAACCTGCCAGCATGGTTCCTGCAAACCCTGCGGCTCCTCCGTAAAAGCCATGATTTATTATTCTTACCGGACCAATTCTCCATTCCCGCCAGCTGTTTGAAAGTCGTTCAGCCTGCTTCCGTATAAAGTTCCATATCTGCTGCCTGCAAATGATTATTATGTAAGTAAAAAATCCTGCAGCGACATCCGGGATCGAATGCGCACTGGTTGTAATGCAGCTAACCGATATCAGTGCTGCCAGGAGATACCATATCCATTTAAAGCGGACAATACTTCTGCTGAAATATGTTGCAGCCATGAATGCCAATATCACATGACAGGAAGGCAANNGATCCCGACAATGATTATGGCAAACCAGATGTCGGTTATAAAACTCCTCAATTGCTTACTGGCTCTTATTACAAAGGGGACAGATAACACAAACAGGTAGGTGAAAGCATAAAACACTTCTGAAAACTCCCATATTGGCAGATGTTTCTCAAATGGAAGATTGGTGATTATTGCATCCTTTGGAGCTCCAATGAATATAAATGCTTCGTAAACTATTAACCATGGTACAAAAACAAGAAAATATGATGATAACCTGTCAGTAAACGATGGTGAAGTGCCGGAATCGGATGGAAGCGAAAGGAAGGGTTTATAATCCTGTGGACCAAAGAGCGACTCCGTTTTTTCATTTTCGAATCCTGCGACATAAGCTACCATCAGCAGTGAAAATATCGGACTTACCAGCCAGAATCCGGATGCCGA
>PMBC01000048.1:0-9279 GCA_003152835.1 Bacteroidales bacterium
CCCCATTCATCTCTGCCATCTTTCTTACTCCACGCCTCTAATACGCTTTCCCCCGGAATGATGGTGAGATTATTCCCACTGATTTGATACGTGCCGTTTTCTTTCCCCAGAAGAATTTTATCCATCAATGGATCGTAAGCTTTACTTACAAAACAGTAGGTGCCATTTACATTGAAAGTATATTGCCGGGTGATGTAGTTCATAACTCCGTTGTTCACTCTGTAACTTGACTGGTCGCTTGCATTCGCTCCCCATGTGCCAATGATGGAAGCGTTATCACTATTGTTACCTGTCGCAGGTGGTTGTGTAGCAGATTCCAGTTTTTTAAATTCAACTGATGTCAGCAATGCATCAATATCTTTTAAATACTCCTGACCGTTGGTAGTGACGACAATACTTGCGCAGCGATCATATCCGCTTATAGTGGTAAGCCTGGCCATTGCATCAGTATTGTTAAATGTAAATTTCGCAACACCTTCTTTTATTTTCCAACCGTCAGTTTCATGCACATCATTCAGTTGTGGTGCATCAGTTGGTTTATAGTTTTTTACGATCAGGTCCTGCCATTCACTTTCAAAATCTGCTTCTATATTCCCTTTACTGATAGTGCTTTTTATAATACCAATCCTGCACCAGGTTTTATTTTTTTTATTTATACTGGTATAACTGATAATGTTTTCAGTGACTTCTTTTTTCCATCCTGCTGGTGGTGAATAAGAAATTATGTCGAAGTTTTCCTTTTGAGCAAATAAATTTGTCAGCAACATACTGAAAAGGATGATTGTGCATATTTTCTTCATTTGCTAAAATATTTTTAGGTTTAAGAATAATTCCAATTTATTCCATTATTACCAGGATAAATGCAAGAAGATATTTTTCATAATAATTGCCTTTAATAGACTGTCAGGATTTTTTATTGATTCAATTTTAAATTAAGAAACTGTTTTTGATTTATAGTGCTGAATTTGCACTTTTTTTTAATCGCCTTCATTACCCCGTTTTAGGCTGCCCTGTATACATTTCATATAACAATAACATTCCAGTTAATAAAATGTTTGAATTAGTACCAAATTAAACTGACCTTCATTAAGTTATGATGCTACAAAACCGGCTACATTAATAAAGTAATTTTAAAAATCCAGCCAATTCGGGGGGGTAGTAAAATGACGAAAACATTAAATGTCGAATCGCCTAATCAGAGTTTGTTTTTAGATATCCTAAGTAATCTGATTCAAAGGTCTGATTCAGGGTAAAAAAAACAGTGCAATGTCCATAGTTGGCCAGAATAAACTAACCATTGAAAACTGCAGTTAAATACTTGGTGTTCAGTTATGTATGTTAAGCTTAATCAGACTGATCAAAAATGGTCAAGACATCCGGTTTTTCGATTGCAGATATGCAAAGCACAAATAAAGCGAGACAGTTATTTCAATCAGGAGATGCTGCTTTTTATATTCAAAGTACTATGATTGGCTATCAAGACTTTTTGCCTCTTATCAATTAAACTAATTCCTTATTGAACAATTTAACAGTATCGTCCTGCAATAAAGCCCAAAGTGCATAAATCCCTTTTAGTGTTCCAAACGGGATATTCACACAACCAAGTGCTGAAACAACGATCACCAGATATCTTGCCCAGGATTTATATGCCAGAAGTCCGATTCCTCCGACCAATCCAAGAGTCGATATAAATCCGATAAGCAAAGGCAGACTGATCGATAAAAATAAGAGAACCGTTTTGCCAGTCTCATCATCTCCCACTTGTCCTCGTGCAAAAGTCAGAGCAAAGAAAACGATAACAGCGCCAATCAAGCCGAGGATTGAGAAACCTATTTGAATAGCTCCAACTACAGTTACATGCTTTTTCATTTTTAACTCTTCCATGACAATTAATTTTTATTCCATTTTTAATATTTCATTCCTGTTTAAAGACTTTAGTTTTCGTAATTTGATGCTTCTTCGATTTATAATTTTCAAAATATAACCTTTCAATTCAAATTGACAAGTACTATTTCACCCGGCATACAATGAGCACTAATTCCATTATTACGGGGAGAGCGCTGGTTTTTATGAATTATGCAACTACTTGTAAAAGCCAGTGATCCTGATTATAACTGGCAGGAATAAATCTACCACTAAAAAACGGAGTTAAAAACTTGTTGACTAGTTATGTATGTTAAATTTAATCTGACCTGCAAAATATGATAAATAAGGCAGGCTTTGGATGTGGGAAAGAATCAGCCGAAAGCTTTTAAAACAAATCAGATAAGCTCTTTTTGCAATACCGGGTAAAATCTATTTGAAATCAGCTTGCAGTATTTATGCTGGAGGAAAGTAATTGAATCAGTATTGGAAAGATCTATGGTGTGTATGATAAACCTTAGTCTGTTATGATTGAAGAGTATGGCAATTGCCGAGATGAATGATACCAGTCCTTTTAGAAAATTAAGTTCTTTTTTGTTATCGCTTGCCAAAGAAACCGGGAGAGAAAAAAAACTTTTATCGTTAAAATTAACAGACAATAATTTTTCAATGTATAATGGGGATAAGCTCTTTATAAACGCCCATCCTGCCGGACTTGCAATCCAGCATGGTGGACAAATTCCTGTTCTTATTTGAAAGATTTCATTCAACCTGTCATATCTGAACTTGTTTACGTCTGCCTGAAAGATGTTTGACAGGAATTCTGCCTGGTATTTATGATACCATGAATAACATTTTCCGGTACCGGTTGGGCATTGATGCGATACTCCATGAAATACTATTTCTAATTGTTTATGGTCAACCTCCTCTTTTAAATATCGAAAAGTCTCATCATCACTATTCATATCTTTATCAATCACCAGATGTATTGTAATTGTATCGGTTTTGAATAGTCCACGGACACTTTTAATTGTTTCAACAATTTTTCCCCCGTCGGAAGCCCTTAAATCATGAATGCATAATGCAACTTTTTTCATAGGTATTCACTAACCACCATTTCGTGGAGTTTCGAAAATGTAATAATTTGGGAGCCGAGTTTGACCGAAGGAGGCATATCAGAAATTTTTTTTACATCTAGGACCTCATGGATAAGCGATGCTAATTCCTCAGCGGTATTAAAATTATAAATGTGCTGATACTTATCGGCATTTTGACCTAAAAAACCTACAGTGGTGGAGAAAATTGGAAGTCCTCTGGAATAAGCTTCCAGAGAGGATAGTGAAGTGGTTTCCGTTTTTGACGCTAAAACATAGGCATCTAACTGATCCAGATATGGCACCACATTATCCACAAATCCTGTAATTCTTGCATTAATATGAGGATATTGACTAACTATTTTATCAGCAACAGGGCCTTCCCCAATTAACAACAATCTGATATTTTTCTTATTATATTTCTTCTGATATATATCAGCCGCTATAAAAAGGAGCTCAATACTTTTTTCGGGGTCGAGCCTGCCGCAAAAACCAATAGTTATGATCCCATCATTATGACTTTTGTCCCTGTACGATTTTTCATTTATAAATTTTTCGTTTATAGGTGGAGGCATATATTTGAATTTGATGAAAAATTTGTTGCCGCGGATCTTTTCAATATTATCAAAATGATATATGGCACCATCAGAATACTTTAATACTATCCTCTCAACAAGAATAGCCACAATTTGATAAAACCATTGAAAACCTGCCGCTATTTTGAGATGGGTGCACCATAAATCTCCATCGAAACAATGTTTGGTGTAAATTACAGGATATTTATTCTTTGACAAACGGGCAGCCCTGAGTCCAAGGGGGCCAATTGTATGAATCCACACAAGTTCGGGTTCAAATTCACTCATGGCTTTTTTCATTCCACGCGGCAAAGAGAAATTAAATTTATCGGAACTGAAAATCTTCACGTTTCTAAATTCCTTAACTTCAGCCGTATGGTTTATTCTCCTGAGTTTTCCCGGGTTCAAAGGTACTGTGGTAAATACTAATAATTGAGCTCCACCCCTACAGGCATATTCTAATAATTCATTGATGTATGTGGAAATGCCATCATAATTATAAATTGAACCATCCGTTACATGAAGGATTTTCATATATAAGACAGGTAATCTGATAGTTTTAAAAAATAATGATGCAAAAAAAAAATTTACTTATAAACTAAAGCATACAAGGTGAAAAGAATCATGAATACAAAATGCTGTTATTTAAGCGTTTCTACATCCAGTATTTGAAATGAGTCAGGTTTAACAGGTGGCCGGCGGTTAGCTGCAGTAGGTGCCGACTCATATTCTGCAGTTGTCAGATACAAATGGTGCGTGGTTTTGTTGATGGCTATTGTTTTTGCTCCTGGCTGTGTTACAATAGTTTCAAGCACTTTGAAGCTATTGCTGTTTTCTTCCTGGACTACAGTTATTGAGCCTTCACCATTAGAAGAATACACACGCTTTTTTTCCGGATCAAATGCAACTCCATCGCAACGGTCACCAATAGGCAGCGTAGTGATAACCTTACCGGTTTCCGCATCTATAACCACCATCAATTTATTGCCACAAACACTGAATAAGCGATGATTTTGATTATCTAAGGCTAATCCGCTTGGTTCTTCACCGGGAGCAATTGGCCAATGTTGCTCTACTTTTAAAGTTGATGAATTTATGACATTGATCACGCTTTTATCTTCGATGTTCACAAAAACCTTCCCTTTACCGTCAGTTGCTGAAAATTCAGGTTTTCCATCAAGAGGTATTGTAGCCACTACCTTATTTTCTTTAGCGTCGATTACTGTAGAATTGTTGCTTCTTCCATTGAAAGTAAAAACCTTCTGTGAATAGGGATCATATAAGATAGCATCAGGGTTTTGACCAGTTACCTGTATTTTTGTGATCACTTCAAAGGTTTTAAGATTAAAAACGGTCACCGATGAATCCCGGCCGTTGCTCGTGAAACCTTTATTCAGATCATTAGCAATGGCAATTCCATGAATGCCTCTTGTGTCGGGAATGGTACCTGCCAGTTTCCCGGTTTTGATGTCAATGGCTTGTGCAACAGTTGCATGCGAAACAAATATTATACCATTGACTTCATCAACATTGAGATAGTCCCACCCTCCTTCGCCCTCGACGTGGATTTTGTTCGCAACCCTGTAGTTCGATTGAGCTATTAAAGGAGAACTGCTAATAATCATAGCAGCACAGCTGATAGTAAAAAATGTCCTTTTCATAAAATAAAGTATTACAAATTAGTTTGGTAAATGAACCTTAACCAATAAAAGTACTTTTCAATTATGAATTAATTCTGAAGAAACAGGAAATTCGATCTCAACTGAACATTTTCTTTTCATAATTTGCTTGCACTACTGGAAAAGCCAGTGACATTGACCACCTTTGGCCGAAATAAATTTACTATCAATAGACGGAGTTAAATACTTGTTATTTAGTTATGTATGTTAAGTGTAACCGGGGCCTCGGGATGACCGACTGAATGTGGTCAAGACATCCGTCTTTTACACTATCAGTCAAATACTGTTTTCAATCAATCTGAATAGGCAAGCAATCCGGTTTTTGTTCGGATATAAATTGAATTTCCAATTATTGCAGGTGTAGCCGCTATGTTATCCCTGAAATCGTGTTGTGCAATTATTTTGAGTTCGTCTCCTGCTTTAATTATTGTAAGCTTCCCGTTGTATCCTAACAAATATATAAGACCATTTGCCGCCACCGGTGTGGCAAAATAAGCTCCCGGATTCCCGATACGAGTCTGATAAATAATATTCCCCGTTACAGGATTTATGCAGGTTATAAAACCACCGTCCTTTATCATATAGACTCTTCCCCGGTAATAAATTGGAGAGGGAACCTCGGCAGTATTTTTGGTTACACTCCAGAGTATTGCACTATCAGTCAATTGGCCTTTTGATTCCGGATTAATTGAAATCAGGCCTGATGATTTGATATAGGGTTTCATCTCATCTGTTACGGCATCCCATTCCTTTCTGTTTATTTCATGATCAGCGTTTTCATCAATCTCTTCAAAAACTTTCTTAAATGATATATTGGCGCGTTCAATATCCCTGATTTCCGGCCTTGAAAAAAGCATGAAGTCATCTGGAAGCTCAGTTTTATTGATTTCTCCGTTTTTATCGGAATCATATTTCTGCAGCAGTTCATTATAATCAAGCCATTTCTGTCGCTCGGCATCGTCTCCCATGTTAAACCAGCAATTCACCACTACCTTGTTTCCTGCCATAACTGGAGAACCCACGGCCTCGGTCAATATTTTGTAGTCCCATAAATATGATCCGTCAATAATTGAATAAGCAGTCACTTCCCCAACCGTATGGACAATAATAATATCCTTATAAATACAGGGAGTGGCATGCCCCCCCTGATAACCATAAAGTGTATCAATCTGAAAAGCGGTCTTCCATATCTCTTTCCCGTTTGTTTTATCAAGAGCTAGAAGATATCGTTCCTTGCCTTCATCGTTTAAATAAATAAGCTTGTCCCGTGAGATAACAGGTGATGTTCCATTACCATAGGTATTTTTTGTTTGGGGTTTTTGATATTTCCACTGCTCTTCACCATCCATATTATAACAGATCAATCCGCAGGAAGCAAAATAAGCAATCACCCTATCGCCATCAGTTGCAACTGTATTAGTAGCAGGATTGCTGATTGAAATATGTCTTTCCAGTGTGTCAGGGAATATGGATTTTTGCCAAAGAATCTTACCGTCCTTTCGGTTCAGGCATATTGTTAAAAGCTCTTTTTTATCTTCAAAAGATCCGGTAAGAAATATTTTGTCATTCCAGACTACTGGTGAAGAAAAACCAGGAGGCAAATCGGTTTCCCATTCAAGGTTTTTGTCTTCAAACCTGATAGGAGGTCTGGAATTTTCATTCGCAATACCTGAACCATCCGGTCCACGAAACTGTGGCCACCATTGCTCTTTGTTTCTATTTATACAGGAAGCGGCTGACAAAAGAAAAAGTAAAGAATAAATGGCTGTTCTCATACTTTCAATAAATTATCCTATCAAATTTATGCAAACATCTGCCGTAAGTCAACTTTATTAATATGCATCCTGGAAAATCCAATGACCCTGATCATCGTTGGCCAAATCAGATTGACCACCAAAAGCTGGAATTAAATTCTTATTGAATAGTTATGTATGTTCAGTTCAACCCGGATGTACAAATATGGTCAATAAGTCCTGCTTTTGCAGGTAAACGCAGTTCATTATTATCTTACCATCCCCAGATTAAGACAAATATCTAATCCGACAACTGATTGAAGCTTATTTATAATACCAAAAAAGGCTAAGTCACATCCAAAAAAACGTGAAAAGGGGAAATCAGCTTTCATTACCGCAGATAATCCTACTGTACTTTTTACAGTATGGATCTTATTATATTTATACTGGAACACACCCGGATATAATGGATTAAGTTCTAATTCAACAAGATCATATCTGACCCAGGAGGGCCCTGTTTCAAATCCGAATCTAAGATATCTTTCAGAGGCTGAGAAATTCTTTAAGAAGTTAAATGATAAAATAGTAAAATCATTAAAGGGAGGTATACGGCCAAATTGCCCTCCATAATCGGACGGCACGTTTTTCATTTTAACCCCGCCTGATATAAAATGGAAGCATCCTCCGAAGCCACCTGAAGAGATTACACTGAAATTCAAATCAAGATTGCCGCCTCTGGTATTTGGACCTCCTCCAAACCCGACATATAACAAAACCGGGTTTACTTTATCAATTTTCAGGCTATCTGTTTGTGCCCAGGTATTGTTTGGTAAAACACTAAACAATAGGATAAGTAGTAAAATAATTGTCTTTCCCATGATTGAGGGGTTTATTATTTTCAGCAACCTTTTGACAATGTGTCTGGAAATCACATTATAACGATTTCTTCAAAATTATCTTCAATACTGGCTAACCATTTCAATGAATTATATCAAAGTTACATCCTGCTTAAGACAAAGTCAATTTTATTTTTACATGTTTATCTGCATCTTTATCCGGCTACTGTAAAAGCCAGTGCTTTTGACCATCGTTGGCCGGAATAAATTGATCACTAAAATCCGAAGTTAAATTCTTATTGTATAGTTAGGTATGTAAAGTATTCCTGAGTACTCGGGAGGACAGGCTAAATGTGGTCATCAAGGCCGGATTTTGCTAAAAAGTGCAGCATTCTGAATCACTGAATTGTAGCAGAATGCTACAATAATGATTCAACTCCATTCTACAAATTATTATAAATAACTGTTTATCTTATAGTTATATTGATTGGCCTGATTATTGAATTTCTTATCCTGTTATAAGATTAATTTTATCTGGCCTCTTATAACTGAACCAGACATAAAAAATAATAAATGGGATATAAATTTATTATGTTAAGGGCTATTACAAATTAAGACCAATCATGTTATGAATATTCAGCGAAAAATATTAAAACTATTTGGGACGGGGTTTACCAATAGCCAATATTATGAGTCGATGAATTTGGCTCTCAAAAGGTTGAATAATGAGTATACGATGCTTCATTATCCATTTTATGTAAAAGAGTCCGATAGCTTCATCCAGGCGCAGAAAAACCTCACGGATTATTGCATTTCATTACTTAATCCCATAAAAAATAAAGAAATTCTGGAAATTGGATGCGGAAACGGTGTGCAGGCTATGTATATTAATGCCAATTATGGTCCCTTAAGAATAACCGGGATTGATCTCAACAAAGCCAACATTGAAATTGCAAATAGTGAAAGAAATCGTACTAAAATTGATAATGTACAATTCCTACTTGATGATGCTCAAAATCTTAAGCAGATCCAGTCAGATTCTGNNCTTATTGCTGATATTTTATCTACTCGAAAGAAAAGAGAGGGACTCATGAAGATATGGGGTAAACCAATGGTTCATCATTTCTGGAATAGAAAGCAATATGAGGAAGGATTTCTAAAATCTGCACTTATAATTAGTCACCGGGAGGATATAACTCATCAGGTGAAAAAAGGTTGGAGTATTTACAGGAACTGGATTCCAAAAATAAAAAGGGAATTGTTTTTACAGAATGTAGCATTTAAAATATTCTATGTTATTAATGCCAGACTAAATATCTACTTTTTAAGCAGCAGACAGCAATATTTCATTTATGTTGGAAATAAATCTATTTCAAAAATTCCTTAAACCACAAGCCTGAATCCTTAATATACCGTTCGAGTGTCCTGAAGTCTATATAAACTAATCCAAAACGCGGGCTGAAGCCTTTATCCCACTCAAAGTTATCGGTCGGTGACCA
>PMBC01000048.1:9291-9581 GCA_003152835.1 Bacteroidales bacterium
TCAAGTTTGTCAGGGACACAAGTACCATTCTCAGTTACAATTAAATTTCTGATTCCTTTATATTGGCTGAATTTCCGGAGCACCTGATACAACCCATCAGGATAAATTTCAAATCCCATTGAATTTACCGGGACACCCCGTTCCGATGCCATTACCTCTTTAGCCCTCATTCCGGGCAATATCGAGTTTTTAGCGATCGTCCTGTAATAATACTGTATGCCAATAAAATCGAAATCGAATGCCATCTTTGCCTCATCGCCATCTTCATAAAATGACTTCAATTTCTTTAA
>PMBC01000007.1:0-2824 GCA_003152835.1 Bacteroidales bacterium
CCATATAATTTAAAGAATCATGAAGACAAAAAGAATTTTTTTATTTGTTCTGATCTGTCTGGTCTCTTTTTCCTGTAAGCAGCAAACTCAGACCGTGCAGAAGGGGATAGCTCATCTTGAGAAAAAAGGAAACACTACTCAATTGATTGTTGACGGGAAACCATTTATTGCCCTGTGCGGTGAACTGACCAATAATGCTGCCACCAGCCTTGACTATATGAAACCTGTCTGGCCATTATTATCCCAAAGCAATCTTAATTCAGTAATAGCCGGTATCTCATGGGCCATGATAGAACCGGAAGAGGGCAAATTCAATTTTGATATAGTTGGCGCTGTAATTAATGAAGCCAGAAATAATAATCTGAAACTGATCTTTATCTGGTTTGCAAGCTGGAAAAATGGCATGTCAAGTTATATTCCTGATTGGGTAAAAAAGGACTATAAACGATTCCCCCGACTTAATATAAATGAAAATGATCCTATCGAATTACTTACACCGTTAAGTGAGGAAAACCGAAATGCCGATGCCCGTGCTTTTGCTGCCCTGATGAAATACATTAAAGAAATTGACAGCAACCAGCAAACGGTCATAATGATCCAGGTTGAAAACGAAGCCGGAGTGTTGCTCGATTCCCGCGACCGTTCAGACTATGCCAATAAAGCTTACAATGGACCTGTTCCGCAGGAATTGATGAACTATATTGATAAAAACAGAGAGAATCTCGTTCCTGAATTAAAGGAAGCCTGGAAAGCCAACGGATCTAAATTGTCAGGAACATGGGAGGAGGTATTTGGCCCTGGAAAACCTAAAGGACTTGTTATGCCGGTCAGAAACCTGGTTCCCCCGATGACTCAGAAAGAACAGGATGAAGCATTGGTGACTTACCCTTTTTATTCCGACGAAGTTTTTATGGCCTGGTACTATGCAACATATATTAATAAGGTAGTTGAAGCAGGAAAAGCCGAGTACCCGATACCAATGTTTGTCAATGCCTGGCTGAAGCAGAGGGAACATTCATGGCCAGGCACTTACCCGAGTGGAGGACCTCTTCCTCAGGTTTTCGATATCTGGCATGCCGGTGGCCCGTCAATTGACATCCTTTGTCCTGATCTGTACCGCCCTGATTTTGCTTATATGGCTGGACTATTTACCCGCGAAGGCAATCCCTTATTTATCCCTGAAACAGGTAGTGGAGCTCAGGGAGCGGCCAATTTAATTTATGCTGTCGGGCAGCATAATGTATTGGGTTTTTCGCCCTTTGGCATTGAAAGGCGTATTCAGGTAGGTGACGAACTATCGCAGTGTTACAATATGATTTCTCAGCTGATGCCATTGATCGGAGAACATCAGGGACTCAATTCCATGGGTGCGGTTTTATTGACAAAGGATAATCCCTCGGAAAATATTGAGTTCGGTGATTACATCTTCCACACAGACCTGCGGTTCGATCCATTCAATCTGAACAGCAGAAGTGCCGATCTGGGAGCTGCCATGTTTATTATGACCACACCCGACGAGTTTTACATCGGAGGAACTGGTATGTCAATTACTCTTTCTCAAAAAAATCCTGAATTTAAAGCAGGATTAGCTACAGTGGAGGAAGGAACCTTTGCGGAAGGTAAATGGATACCAGGGCGCAGGCTGGCAGGTGACGATACAGGCCAGGGAAGAAACCTGAGACTGGGAAATGGCTATAACGTTATCAGAGTTACTTTATATAGCTATAAATAAAATGCAACTATAAGTAAGAAATATATTTGAATGATACCGCTATAACCAAATTTTATTATAGAAACTGATTGTATTGTTTAATTGATTTTAAAAATGACATATTATGACTCTTCCACACACTTACCTGATGGTCCTGATGCTCACCATCCTGACCATGATCTGCTGGGGTTCCTGGACCAATGTGCTCAAGTTCGCCAAAGGATGGCGTTTTGAACTCCTCTACTATGACTACTCAATAGGAGTGGCTTTGGGTGCACTTATTGCCGGAGTGACATTAGGTTCATGGGGATCAAACGGCCTCAGCTTTTTTAAAGATCTGTCACACGCCGGAACTATAAACATACTATGTGGTTTCGCAGGCGGTGTTATTTTTAATCTCTCAAACATACTCGTAGTTGGCGCCATTGCTGTTGCCGGTATGGGTGTAGGCTTTCCCATTGGCGTCGGACTTGCCCTGGTTGTCGGAGTTATCTGGAATTACATTGTTAACCCCCAGGGAAATCCTTATTTGCTGTTTGTGGGTGTGGCCCTGGTTGTGGCTGCCATCATCGTGGATGCTATCGCCTACCGTGCACTTGCGGCCAGTCGAAGTGAGACAGGGGATAAAGCGGATGTTACTGCCAGGAAAGCCTCAACATGGAAGGGCATTAAGCTTGCTGTCATCGGAGGTATATTGATGGGCACTTTTTACCCTCTTGTCGAAATCGGCAAGAAGGGAGAAAGCGGTCTGGGTCCTTATGCTGTCGGATTCGTTTTTGCCATGGGTGTGTTGGTTTCGGTTTTCTTTCTTAATCTTTATTTTATGCGATACCCGATCGAGGGTTCACGGCTTACTTTCAAAGATTATCTGAAGGGCAATGCATGGCTACATTTTCTCGGTATAGCAGGCGGTATGATCTGGATCGCCGGTTCTTTGTCAAACTTCGTTGCAGCCAGCGCACCTAAAGCGTTGCAGATTGGTCCCGCGATAAGCTACGCTATCGGGCAAGGCTCGACCATGGTAGGAGCCCTTTGGGGCGTTCTTGCCTGGAAGGAGTTTGCCGGAGGAGGACCACGCGTAACCCGTCTCCTTATTCTCATGTTCCTGTTCTA
>PMBC01000007.1:2903-3911 GCA_003152835.1 Bacteroidales bacterium
TGGACTTGCAGTAAGCTGCCAGGCGCCGACTCTCCTGGCCCTGGACCGGTCAGGAGAGCCTCTTCGTCCGGCTATGATCTGGATGGACCGTCGTGCGGAGGCTGAGTCTCTCAGATTAACTGAGCTTATCGGTGCGGATAATATTCACCGCATAACAGGCAATCGGCCAGATGCCTTTTACGTTGCGGCGCGATTACTATGGCTGAAAAATAATGAACCGGAAGTACTGAAACGAACCTGGAAATTCGTCCAGGTGAACGGTTATATAAATTTCCGGCTTACAGGACAGCTAACCATCGATACATCTAATGCTGCGCTTCTTCAGTTGCGTGATTACCAGAAGGAAGAATGGTCTGAAACTTTATGCAACATATGTGGAGTAAAGACTTCTCAGTTCCCTGAGGTAGTGGCAGCACATTTCGTTCAGGGAAAGGTCACTGTTCAGGCCTCGGAAATGACCGGCTTAAAGGTTGGCACTCCGGTTATGGCCGGAACGGTAGACAGTGCCTCGGCTGCTTTGGAAGTTGGGGTTGTTGAACCTGGCATAGCCGCCGAAATGACAGGTACTTCGACTGTCGTTATCATCCCGAATGACAAGGGACTGACGGAACCGGCACTAATCGCTATGCCTCATGCATTGCCGGGAATCCATCTGCTTCTGGGTGCTATGGTTGCTTCAGGCGGATGCCTGCGCTGGTTCCGGGATCAGTTCGGACAAAAGGAAGTTCTGGTTGCAAAAGAGGGCAAGTCCGACGCATTCGATCTGCTTACAGAACAGGCTGCAGGGATCAGGCCTGGCAGCGACGGCGTGATCTTTCTTCCTTATATGATGGGAGAGCGATCTCCTCTTTGGCATACTAATGCCAGGGGAGTCTTTTTCGGTCTTTCTCTGGCCACTTCCAAAGCGGCTATGATACGTTCTGTTTTAGAGGGAACAGCTTTTGCCCTGCGACACAATATGGAAGTTGCACTAAAGGCAGGTGCAGAAGTCAGGGAGGTAAGAAGTGT
>PMBC01000064.1:0-7065 GCA_003152835.1 Bacteroidales bacterium
ATACTAAAATCAGTTTCATAGGCATTTTCAGGAACAAGATTATTATCTCCGATTTCGTAGCGCGTCTCGTGCTGTCCGTTCGAAGTAAGCTCAGCTAAATTGGGAGTACGATAAGCAGCCGCAAAGTTTGCTCTGAATAGAAGCTTTTCAGAGAAGTTATATGTAGCACCAGATGATCCGCTGAAACTTCCATAATTCCTGGCAAGGGCTGGACGATAGGTCATAGGATCAGCAGGTATACCGATTGCCTGTGTTGAAATTGATTTATTATCGTAACGAATACCCGTTTGTAATTTTAATTTTCCAAAAAAGGTATACTGTAATAAACCGAAAACAGAATAATTATTTGTTATCGCATCAGGTAGCAGCTTTGTTTCTCTGTCATTCAGATTTGTATTCGTTTGATTGAATCCTTGAAAGCCAATAATATATTCTGATTTATTGGTTGATGGAAGATACAAACGAGTTTCGTAAGTGATGGTTTGAAGTGACATTTCAATGGCAATATCATTTGGACCTTCAGAGTGAATTAGGCCGGATTTTTGATATGCGGAATTGACTTCTAATTTGAATTTATTAAGGAAGAATTTATTTTGAGTAGACAGTAAATGAGTATTTAACAGCATATAATAAACTTCCGGGTTACGTCCCCTTCCTTGTTCTTTTACATAATTTACAGCGTCTTCTTCTGCTAATCCAATTTTATGCGTACCATAATCATAAAACAGATTTAACGCCATTTTGGAATTAGTAAAACCAGTGTTTACATTAAATGAAGTACCTTTAAAACGAGTGTTTGGAACAAATTCGCCTCCACCTTGCAAATAGTCTGCATTAGATTTATTACCAATCCGGATACCGGCATAAAATTTCTTTGTTGAACCTTTAACCCCAAAATTATTAGTGATGCCAAGCGAATTTGAAAAAAGCTGAATGTTGTAATCGCCAGTAATACTGCCAACAGGAGCTGGCTTTTCCTTAATAAAATTGATCACTCCGCCTATTGCATCGGAACCATAAAGCAAAGAAGCAGGTCCCTTGATGATTTCAACATTTTCAATTCCAAATTCATCAATTCCAAGCGGATGATGGTCGGAATATTGATAGTTTTCAAACCGCACTCCATTATTTAAAACTAATATGTCATTCATAGAAAGTCCACGAATTACAGGCTTTGAAACGCCGCTCCCTTTAGAAATCATATCAACACCAGGTACTTTCGTAAGCACTTCCGAAAAATTTGGTGTTGTTTTAATTGTATGAGGATCAAGTTTAAGAACATCTATTTTAACAGCATTGTCATGTTGTGTGGAATTGTAGACGCCAGAAACAACGACTTCGTCAGCTTCAACAGCTGTTTGTTTTAGAATGATGTTTAATTTTACATCTTCTCCATTTAAGTTAACTGTTTCAATTTGGTTAGCATATCCAATAAAAGAAAACTGAATTCTGATTTTTCCATTATGCAAATTTGATAATTGGTACTCCCCGTTTTCATCAGAAGTTGTACCCTTATTCAATTCTGAAATAAATATCGTAGCTCCTGCGAGAGGTAAATTATCCTGATCAGTTATTTTTCCTGAAATCTTGTTTTGTGCGTTTGTGATATGAGAAGAGAATATCAAAAGATAAACAATAACTATTTTTTTCATTTTATTACTTTTTTGATAGTCAACAAACTTAAAAGAAGCACTGCCATGAATGCTTTATTTTAAATTTGGCTATCAGGAGGAGCACGTAATAAAAATGAAAATTCAGAGAGATTTGAATTATATCGGGAATAGTAATTNNTTACAGTAATTATCTAAAGGATTTTCCTTAGGTAAATCAATATTTTCAGCACTTGATAGAAAAACAGAAAATTCAAAATTGCAAATAGGACACTTATCCTGGAAAACAGAGGAATTTTTCTCATTTTTTACTTTGGATACAACCTGGTTATGGTGATGTTCGAATTTAACAATTGATGGCAGAAGAAAAACCGACAAAAAGAGTAAAGAAATAATATTTTTAAATTTCCTAATCATTTTTCGGGATGTTCTGTTTTTTCAAGGTACCTTTTTTTATGCTTAACAAACTTCAAGTCTAATTGTTTTATTGTGACTCAAGGCTTTTCTTTATAAATTAGTCATTATTGTTATTATATTTAAAATCTCAACGGAATTTATCTCGTTAAGATAGTGCTGTGAATGAGCCATTAATAGATAATAATATTACTTAACTTCATAATCCCGATTCTCAGATCAGGGCTTGTTGCAGCAAATAAATTTTGCTTTCAACCCGACTTTGGTTAAATTTCGATTATAAAATAAAAGACAATCATGGGGGATATAATACTCAAAGAAGTGATAACAAGGAGGGACAAGAGAAAATTTATTTTTCTGCCTTCAAAAGTGCATAAGAATAATCCAAACTGGCTTCCTCCTCTCTATCTGGATGAATGGGAGTTATTTAATAAAAAGAAGAATAAATCGTATCAATATGCTGATTCTGTTCTTTATCTTGCTTACCGTGATAAAAAAATTGTTGGTCGGATTATGGGTATTGTCAACAGAAGATATAATACCATTCACAATGAACTGCATGGCCGTTTTTGTTTTATGGAATGTTATGAAGATCAGGATGTTGTCCATGCGTTAATAAGCAAAGTAGAGAATTGGGCAAGGGATAAGGGGATGATTAAACTTGTTGGCCCTTTAGCCTTTTCCGATAAGGATCCTCAGGGCTTTCAGATTGAGGGATTCGAGTATCCGAAGTTTATTGTCTGTCCGACTAATGATAGCTATCTGCCGGAAATGATCACCAAAGAGGGTTTTGCAAAACACCGGGACCTTGTCAATTACGTGGCTAAAATACCAAATGAACTGCCACTTATTTATAAGAAAATTCTTTCCCGGATTACTCAAAATGAGGAGTACAAAATAATTGAATTCAATTCAAAGAAAGAACTTAAACCTTATTTTTACCCTATTCTGGAATTGCTGAATGAGACCTTTATGGAGATCTATGGCTTTGTTCCTTTGAACGATGCTGAAAAGAAAGAATTTATTTCCAGGTATATGATGATTATCGATCCAAAATTCATAACAGTTGTAGAAGGTAATGATGGACTTATAGGTTTTGCAATTGGAATGCACGATATAAGCGAAGGTATTAGAAAGGCAGGAGGCAAAATTCTGCCTTTTGGTGTTTTTAAGATCCTCATGGCATCTAAAAGGTCTAAAAAACTTCTTATGCTGCTTGGTGGAGTAAAAAAGGCTTACAGGGGAAAAGGGATTGATGTATTAATGGGCATTAAAATATTACAGTCCTGTATTGAAAATAATATGGAATGGATCGACCTTCATCTGGTTCTTGAAAACAACTATAAAATGAGGGGGGAAGCTGAAAGGATAGGCGGTAAGATTATCAAAAAGTTCAGAATATACCATAAGGATCTCTTAGAGCGGGAAAGCCAGTAACTGTGACCATAATAGGCTGTTTTTTGCACGTTATTGAAACCAGGCTTCTGACGGCCTTCTTTTAAACCTTATTTTATTAACGAACAATCATTCAGGAGTACATCCATAAGGAATCCGGAGCACTCTCCCCTTATCGACACCTGGTTTCCGGCATTGAGTTTTAAAGGATCTGCATCCCTGGCGAAAGTACAAATAACAGAAGAGAGATCGCTTCCTGTTTTAAGCGTCACATTCAGAATACTTCCTTCGCCCGGTTTAACTGATTCAATGCTTCCTCGCACTTCAATTACCTTATTCACAAATTTTGCCGTGGCGGCGGACTCATTTTCTTCAAATGCTTTTTGCAGATCAATGGCTGTAATAACAAAGTCGGGCTTTGCCTTGCCAAGATTCCTATGCTGCAGGTTGAAGAAATAAAGCGCTGCCCCGATGCCTCCCAATGCAATGAATACTACAACTCCAAGAAGTATTTTAACATATGTTTTCATAGCTGATTCTATTTTGATCCTACAGGCGCATACTTCATATTGACTGAAATCTCAAGCGTCTTTGCAATATTGTCTCTCACGACTCCAGGGATTGTAATCTTGTAATCTTCAGGTACAATGTTGAATTTCGAAACTGCAATTACCCCTCCCTGCACCACTTCAACAGTTCCTTTAGCTGAGATTTTATTTGTGACATCATGCATATTAAGATCTCCCTCCACTGTCACATCAGATTTCCCCTGCTTTGTGAAATCGACAGACGACAGATTGGTGATCTTGCCACGGAATGTCGACTTTGGAAACTTATCAGACTCCATGTAATTCTCATTAAAATGTTCTTCCATCAGTGCCTTTTCGAAGTGGAACGATTTAATGAGAACCTGGAACACCATTTCGCCGGTTGAGATATCCAGCACCCCTGCTACCTGGTTGTTGTCGCCCTTGATATCCTCCATGGCACTATGGGAGAAGAAACCGATATATCCGTTTTTTGTCATGTACTTCTGCCCGTTGGCGGCTAGAAAGAAAAAGAAGATTGTGAATAAAATAACAATACGTTTCATAATGATCTGTTTTAATTCTTTAATGTAAAAACCCTCGAAATGTTGAATCCGAAATGAATACCTCCCTTGAGCCAGCTTCCGGTTGTCTCGCCAATGAATCCTTTTTCGGTCATTGCAAGCGAGTTGGTGAAGAGAAGCTGGAAAACATGCCCGCCCGTCTCAATGTCAAAGCCAATTGTGAGCGGGTTATAAACTTGCTGGCTCATGTATGATTTCGGGTTAAACATATAATAGTATTCAGCATTGATGCTTATCCTCTTTGTCAGTTTCATCCTTCCGCCGGCTCCCATCGAATATAGATCATTCGGATCGAGCTCGGTGGCTACAAGGTTCCGGTGAACGAATGTAGGTGCAAGCTGGAGTGAAAATGACTGGCTGATTTTACGCGCAACCAGCAGCTGCCCCACATACGAAAGCCGCGATGAGAAATAATTTTGCCTTGATGGGTCGGCCCATTTTAGCGATGTCGCTGCAACCGACGTCATGGCAGATAAAGATACGGGCATCACTTTTGCGCCGGACGACTGCCGCAATATGGAGAATTTGGCAAAGCCGTCAAATGTCTTCTCGTATGATCCCCTGCCAATGCCAACCATCAGCCATTTAGTGATCCCGTACTCAAGACTTAAATGAATATTCGACTGATCGAGACCGAAGAATTCATAAGCTCCGGAATTAAGCAATCCGAAACGGTGCGATATCCTGACATCAAGCTGCCCGGGTGCCATTCTTTCAATTGAATGGCCGTTCATCACCCTGGTTGACTTGAAGGTAGCAGTGGCATAGTTTGTTTCTGCAGCCGTAGTATCTTTAAGCATGTTCATCAGGTCGTCCTGGGCAGAAAGGGAAGCGGTCAGTGTCAGGGAAAGCAATAGTATGGAGAGTCGTCTCATGATCTTTCTGGTTTAATCAGTTGTTAGGCTTACCGTTCCGGACCCATATATCGAAAGTAGAGATCAGGCAGGCTTTCAGCTTGCTGCCGTTCTTAGGCATCGGGGAGAGTGGGCCGGTATGATTTATTGCAGCTGAAATTGAAGCAGCCTGTGAACTTACGTCAGCAAAATTTTCGAGCGCGATATTGCCTCCGGCTGAAGCAGCCGTGGCATTGGAATGACAGGAGAGGCAGTTGTTTGCCAGAATGGGAACAACCTTTCCGCTGTAAGTAACATTTGTAGTATCACAAGTCGAATTCAACGATGGATAGAGCGCCTCTTCATTGTCGTAGAAACATGAAGAGACTGCAATGATAATTGTAACAATTGTTACAAAATAAAGAAGCCGTCGTTTCATAAATAATAGTGCTAATTATTTAAATGGCCGTTATTTACCCACATCTCAAATTGTCTTATCCTGCAGGCAGAAAAAGCAGATCCCTGAGGCATCCTGGTCACACCGTTGCCCCTGAGGGAGTTCATCAGGGCTCCGTTTGCAGCAATCGTGGAGACATTACTGTATCCTGTTATGGAGATACCGCCTGATGGAGATGTTCCGCTGTGGCAGCCGGTACAGCTCGATTGTATTATTGGCCAGATGGTACCTGAAAATGTAACAGGATTGATAGTGTCACAAACCTCTCCGCAATTCTGGTTAAGAGCACCATAGGATATCCAGGCTGCAATTGAATCGATCTCTGCAGTGGTAACCTGCACCTTTCCTGACGGGGGCATTTGATCTTCACCCGATCCGATAATGGATCTATAGAGACTGCTGCCTGACGGATTTCCCGGGCTTACGGCTCCCATTGTTGAGGTGTATGATGAAAATACATAACCCGACCTGTGTGATGTAACGTCATGGCACAGGGATATAGCGCATTTCGATGTCAGCACAGGCTGAATATCCCTCGAATAGCAGGCAAGAAGATTTATATTACCGCCACCCTGCCCGGTGGTATCGCAGGTAGTAGGACCGGCCCCCTGTTCAATCCACAGGCGTATGATTGTCCTGTTTTCAAGAGAAAGCGGTTTCCCCGGAGGCATCAGGTTTTCTCCTGAACCTAAGATAGCTGTGTAAAGCCTGCTGGAATTTGGCTGTCCCGGCACCACAGCCTCTCTTATTGAAACATAGCTGTTCAGGGAAAAGTGTGATTCTCCTGTGCCACTGTGGCATCCTGAAATGGCACAGTTGTTTTGGAATATTGGCAAAACATCTCTTCCAAAACAGACCTCCGGGATATTGTCAATAACTGGGTTATGTGTACAGGAAGAGATCCAGAAAAGAGCTGCCAGAGAAAAAATCAGTACCGGGAAAGGATTTATTTTAGCAAACTTCATAAACTAAAATTTATTTACAACCTATTTATAAGTAAATATACGTTGATTTGATTCAATAATTGTATCGAAGTTTATGATATATAGCAGCTGATCATTTCGTTTTCCAGGAAATGAAATACGAAGTATTAATCCAGTGGTGTCACATAGCAATAACAGTGGCTAGCGGACATAAATACTCCCGGTATTATTGAATCCCGGTTTAATAACTATGCCAGTAATATACCCTTAGCTGCAGGTAATTAATTTTTTATCACTTTTAAGGATCGCCCTTTTAACCCTG
>PMBC01000064.1:7076-15497 GCA_003152835.1 Bacteroidales bacterium
ACAATTAAGAAATTACTGGCCGGATTTGGATAGACAGAGATATTTATCTGTGACTGATTCTCTGTTATACCCGTAGAAGTACTGACAATAATAATACCTTTCATCCCCAATGATGCATGTGGAGAGCAAACATACCAGTGAGTGCCGGCAGTAAGCTGAGCAGATGAAACTGATCCGCCACCCAATGTAACAGAAAAACCTCCGGGCAGCGGTGTGTTGCCATTGGCATTCCATGTGGTCTGACTTACTTCAACTGCATTGTGCATGGATTCAAGCACAAAATTCACATCGTCACCCAGGTTAATTGTGACGCTTGCCGGGTTAAACGTAAATGAAGCAGTGTTGGTAATTGTCCATGTTGTGCAAAAAACTGCTGTCCCCCATAAAACCAGAAAAAGTGAAATGATAATTTTTTTCATTTTTTTATAATCTTATGTCCCTGCTTATTTCTTTTTCTTATCTTTTGAATTAGTATTATCTCCTGAAGCAGAGGCAGTATCATATTTCGCCTGAGCAGCATTAAGGGCAGCCTGTGAAATTTTAAGTGCATCCTGCGCACTTTTTTTGGCTGCTTTACCTCTTGTGAGGTTAGCATTGCCCGTTGTCTGCTTTTTTTCTGCAGCTCTTAAACGGGTGTCAAGGACTTTGGCATCTGATCTGTATTGCATATCCAGCGCTTTAAGATCGGCCTTAGCCTTGGTGGATTCTCCCTTATCTTTTGAAGTTGAAAGTTTAGTCAGAGGCTTTTTGTTAGCAGCTAAGTCCTTTTCAAGTTTTTTGCTTTCTGCATCAACGGCTTTGATTTCTGTTTTTGATTCGGCTAGCATCTGAGTCCCAGTAGTAATTATGGAATCGGCAATAGCCAGTTTCCGTTCATTCACAGCAACTTTAGCTTTGGCGGCAGCAAGGCCGGTTTCCATGTTCTTCAATTGGTCTGCCTTCTTATCCGTTTGAGCCCGGGTTAGAACCGGGATCAAAAGGAAAAATGACAACATAATTAAAATTCGAAAATTCATTATAGTTTTCATGGGTGTAATATTTAGTTCATAATATTTGCTTATCCTGATAGTTTGAATAAAATAAAATGTATCTCTTCCCCGGGGCAGAATTAAATCAAAGTTAAGTTGTTTTTTCTAAAGTCAATATTATTAATCCCAAAGTCACTTTTTACCAGTCGCTGAGCCTGAAGAAAGTGTTTTCATCAGCCTGTACATGAACTCAACACCATTAAAGAATTCTTTTACTCCGATACGTTCATCTTTGCCATGGGCCCGAACATCATCAACATCTCCGAACATCCCTGAAACTCCATATACAGGGATCCCCGCAGAGCGAAGATGCTTTCCGTCGGTTGCGCCGGTCGCCATAACTGGAGTAACCACAACCCCTGGCCACATTGAAGCCGTTATATTATCAACTGCATCCAGCACATCTTTCCTGAGAGGTGACAGCGGACCCGGTACGGCAGCATAATTGCATTTTAACTCAATCTGAGGGTCATTAATTAAATTCTTTAGCACAGCCGTAACATGCTCTATATTATCATCAGGGAGCAGACGGCAGTTAATATTTGCGGTTACAGTCTGAGGCAGGGCATTATTTGCATGACCGCCGTTGATCATTGTTGCTACGCATGTGGTTCGCATCTGTGAATTATAACCGGGTGATATCTTTGCCAGGCGGTTTGCAGCAGTTGTGTCAACCGGTAATCCCGATACGGCTGACATATCAGCTTTTACCTGTCCTGTTTCGATCAGAGCGCTCCGCTCAAAGAACATCCTGGATGTCTCATTAAGATTAAGAGGAAAGTCATAGCCGGCCAGACGTGTAAGAGCTACTGCCATCCTATAAATTGCATTGTCCTTTACAGGTAAGGAGCTGTGGCCGCCCTTATTGTGTGTTTCAAGGGTAAAATCTGCATAAACTTTCTCACTGGTCTGGATTGCCATAATAATTTCACGGCCATTCTTAATATCCCCGCCGCCGCCATCAGGATTTATGCAATATTCGGCATTAATAAGATCCCGGCGATTTGCCAGCAGCCATCTGATGCCGTTGGCATTGCCACCTTCTTCATCCTCAGTGAGTGCAACGATTATATCACGTTCGGGAAGGAATTTTTCCTGCCTGAGCCTTATGAGATTTGAAATCAGGTCGGCATCTTCGTTCTTCATGTCAGTGGTACCACGCCCATAGAAATATCCGTCAATTTCCTGGAATTTGAATGGATCGAATGACCAGTCCTGGCGCAGGGCTTCAACAACGTCGAGGTGTCCGATGAACAGAATGGGAGCCTGAGTTCCTTTCCCGCGATATCTGACAACCAGGTTCATATGTTGAGGCTGCGGTCCGGCAACATTGATATCGCTTGCCGGGAAGCCTGCATTTCTGAGTCGTGCGGCCATCGCCTCCGCAGCTCCTGTGCTTCCCATATTCACTGTTGTATTGATCTCTACCAGTTCCCTGAAAATATCACAGGCAAGTTCCTGATGAGCATTACGGGTCTGTGAAACTCCTGGTGTCTGGGAGAATGCAAGTCCTGTATAAAGGAATATTATAAGCATGAAAAATGAGGCAGGAAACAGTTTCATAATGATTGTCATTGATATTGAGTCGAATGAAGGCACATAGTCTGTTACTAAAAGTACAGATTGAGTCGAAAATTACAATTTAATATTGAAAGCAGACATTAATACTAATATATTATTATCTGTAATCATGGATATAAAATTCTGGCTAATTGTCATCTGTTGATTAGGATTTTAAAGTCTTTGAGGATTGGTTGCTATTGGCTATCTTAGCCGGGAAATTATTCTTGCATATAAAAACGATTTTTGGCTTTATTCTTTATTAATAATATTGGCGTTTATATGAAAAACAGTCTGCTTCTCATCGGTTCATTTATTTTGCTGTCATTCATATTAATCTCATGTAAGAAAGAACCGGATGCCTCAACCACTCCATACATTTCTGTCAGCAGTTCAGTGACGCAGGTGGCTGAAGATAATCCGAATGGATCAGTAAACATTTCGTTGATCCTTTCGCGCACCTCCAATAAAGCAGTGACCCTGGACTATAAGACTGCTGACAGCTCCGCAATCGCCGGAAAAGATTATGTTGCAGTACTCTCAGGAAAGCTGACGTTTCAGCCTGGTGAGATATCAAAAGCGATAACAGTTAACATTCTTCCGGATACATCTCAGAAACAGGATGTTTCTTTTAAGGTTGTATTCAGCAATCCGGTCAATGGCATCCTGACCAGATCGTCCGGGATTATAAAAATCGTCAATGTTGATTATGTAAACCTTGTTTGGAGCGATGAATTTAATGTCGGTCCTCTCAATTCGGCAATATGGAACTATGAACTGGGTGCAGGCGGCTGGGGCAATAATGAACTTGAGAATTATACAAACACTATAAATAATGTACATATTGATTCGGGATATCTGCATATTACAGCTCTTAATCCATCAGCAGGATCTTATACATCGGGAAGGATAACCACACAGGGTAAAAAAGAATTCACGTATGGCAGAGTTGATATACGTGCTCAGCTGCCTGAAGGTAAAGGATTGTGGCCTGCACTGTGGATGCTTGGCGGAAANNTGAGCAGAAATAACAGTTTTACACTGTCTGGCAGTAGGTTCAGTTCCGGATTTCATGTATTCAGCCTTAAATGGACACCCGGCCGGCTAATATGGTTGGTTGACAATCAACAGTACTCTAATTTGAGCCGAAGCGAGATCAGTGCTTTCCCATTTGACCTTTCACAGTTTTTCATCTTTAATGTAGCTGTTGGTGGTGACTGGCCCGGGTCTCCTGACCCGACAACGGTCTTTCCCCAAAATATGATAGTGGACTATATCAGGGTGTATCAATAATATATTCTTATTTTCGTTGAGATCAATTCTTACTGGTATACATTGAAAAAGAGTATACTTTATATTGTTGGCATTATGATCATGCTGGTTCTTTCTGAGCCAGCCCTTTCCGAAATTAAAGATATCGGGACGCCCTTTATCCGTAATTTCTCGAAGCATGAGTACCGTGCAGGCACGCAGAACTGGGCTGTTGCTCAGGACCAGAAAGGATTCATGTATTTTGCAAACAATGAAGGGTTGCTTGTTTTTGACGGAGTTCAGTGGGAACTCTACCGGATGCCGAATCTCTCAATGGTAAGATCAATTTACATTGATGATAAGGGTGAAATATACATCGGCGCCTTCAACGAGATAGGGAAGATGGTCCCGGATGAAAACGGGAAACTTGTTTATCATTCCCTTAAGGATAAAATACCTCCTGAATATCGGAATTTTGATGATGTCTGGAATATCCTTCCGTATAAAGACATGATTGTTTGTCAGTCATACAATGCTGCATATGTGCTTAAAGAAGGAAAAGAGTTTTCAGTTATTCCATCACCGGTAAGATTTCCGAATGCCTATAATGCAGCAGGCAGAGTCTTTTTTTATGATACGAAGGAGGGAATATTTGAATTCAACGGGACAAGCATGGTTCCTTTGAAGGGGTGTGAAAAGCTTAAAGGAGAGGAGATTAACTCTATAATGCCGTATAAGGGGAAAGGTGATCTGTTAATCTGTACCCTCGATAAAGGATTGTTCCTGTATGCCGGGGATGAGCTTAGGGAATGGAATGTTCCTGTCAATGAAATTCTCAAGAGCTCACAAATATTCAGTGCCACAACCCTGCAGGATACGTATTATGCTCTCGGGACGATACAGGACGGGGTGATAATCATTGACAGCGACGGGAATCTTATACAACATATAAACCAGAAGAAGGGACTCCAAAACAATACAATACTGAAAGTCTTTTCGGACCGTACCGGTAACCTGTGGCTTGGCCTTGACAATGGTATAGATTATGTAACCGTCAACTCCCCGATAACATTCCTGCATAGGCCGGATGGTTTTGGAGCCGGCTATGCCGAGCTGATCTATAAGAATAAACTGTATCTCGGCACTAACCAGGGTCTCTTCGTACAGGACTGGGTTGAAGGGAAGACAAAAAATATTCCGAAAATGATCCCCGGAACATACGGTCAGGTCTGGTACCTTGGAGTTCATAACGGAGTTGTTCTGTGCGGACATAATAAAGGGACTTATATCATTGATGGTGAAAAAGCTATCCATATAAGTGATGTCCCGGGAGGATGGAAATACCACATCCTGAAAAGATTTCCCGGATATCTTATAGGAGGAACATTTAGCGGCCTGATACTTTTCAAATGGGAAAACGGAACATGGAAATTCGTGAGAAAGATCCCTGGTTTCAATGAATCATTCAGGGTGTTTGAAGAAGATGATAATGGCGATCTCTGGATGAGCCATATTTTTAAGGGAGTTTACAGGGTAAGGATTAATAATAACCTGGATTCAGTTGAAGATGTACATTATTACACTGAAAAAAACGGACTCCCCTCAAGATATAACATCATTGTTTTTAAGGTCAAGGATAAAATAATCTTCTCATCCGATACATCCGGCATATTTGAATATGTACCATTGAATGACAGTTTTGAATCTTCGGTTTATTTCAACCAACTCTTCAGCCCTTTAAGAAACCTTTCTTTCATTAAGGAAGATGCCAGGGGAAATATATGGTATGTCTCAAATAATAAGGTTGGTGTTCTCAGGATCCAGGAGGATTTCAGTTTTCAGCATGTAACATCTCCCTTTACCCTTCTTACGGGGAAGTTTCTGAATGGGTTTGAGTCTGTTTATCCTTACTCGGAAGATCACCTCTTTTGCGGAATTGAAAATGGTTTTGCGCATTATTCTCCGCAAGCTTATTTCAGGAGCTATCCTGAGTTCTCGACATATATTACCAGGGCTGATGCAACTTATCTCAATAAAACATTTTATTTCGGGAACAACAACCCGGGAGCCCGTTCCAGACAACCAGGTTACAGTTTCCCTTTTAAAAGCAATTCATTCAGGTTTTATTTTTCTTCCCCTGTTTACGATAACCCGGGTAACATTGAATATAGTTACAGGCTTTCCGGGTATTCCGACAGCTGGTCGGCGTGGAACACTACCTTCTTCCAGGAGTTTTCACATCTTCCTGACGGGAAGTTTACTTTTATTGTAAAGGCAAGGAACCAGCTTGGTACAGAAAGTCTATCAGATTCACTTGCATTTACGGTAATGCCACCCTGGTATAAATCGATTGCTGCATATTTAGCATATTTCATCGTTTTCATTTCCCTTGCTTTTCTTCTGATCTGGACAGTCAACAAAAGAATCGAGATCTCCAACCGGAAAGTAAAGCTGAAAGAGCTGCGCGAGTACAGGGAGAAGGAGAAGGAATATATAAGACATGCTCTTCAATCGGAGAAGGAACTCATAAGCATGAAAAATGAAAAACTTCGTGTTGATATGATACGGCAGGATAAGGAGCTCGCCAACCAGGCAATGAATATTGTCCATAAGAACGAATTCCTTACTAAAATAAGAGAGGAGCTTCTTATCCTTAAAAAAACTCCGCATGATGAGAATATCAGTGAAAAAATATTACCAATAATCTCAAGGATCAATAAGGAAGTTGGACATGATAAACAACGTGAGGTCTTTGAAAAGGCTTTTGATGAAGTCCATGAGGCATTTATGAACAGGCTTAAATCCAAATATCCTTCTCTTACCCCTACAGAGCTCAGGCTGTGCGCCTTCCTTAAAATGAACATTTCAACAAAAGAGATAGCTCCGTTAATGAATATTTCAGTCCGCGGCGTCGAGATCTGCCGTTACAGAGTGCGTAAAAAGCTTGGAATTGACAGAATAACCAACCTTGCAAGCCTGCTTATCAACCTTTGATTTTGCCAATCAGGTTTGTAGTAACTGTTTTTTAATCCTGATGTATTTGTTTTTAAGCATTATTAAATTATATCCATTTGATAATGTGATCATTATTTATTTTAAGATGAAATAATTATGTAATGATATTCCGTTAGTGATGTATTTTTGATGTATTTTTGATATAAGATTTACTAGTCAGTGAATCATCACTTATTCTTATATTTCATTCAAGTTTCAGCAAGTTCGAAGAATTTGTTGATAAAACCAATTTTATAAACCTAAATCAAAACCCTATGAAACAGACTTTTCTTACTCTTTTCTTTATCCTTTGCTCCCTTGCGTTGAATGCCCAGGGGCTCCAGGTAAAGGGGGTTGTAACGTCAGCGGATGATGGTCAGCCCATCCCTGGCGTCAGCATTTCAATCAAAGGCACAACAACTGGCCTTTTGACTGATGTTAACGGGGCATTTACTTTAAATGTGCCCGCAAGATCAACTCTGGTGTTTTCATTTGTTGGGATGAAAACACAGGAGATCCTGGTAACCGCCAGCATAACTCTTAATGTTGTTTTGCAATCCGAGGTTGCAGTTATGGACGAAGTAGTTGTAGTTGGTTATGGCGTTCAAAGGAAAAGCCTTGTTACTGGTGCAATATCCAGCATTAAGGCTGATGATATTGTAAACCTTTCCATTACAAGGCCTGAACAAGCTTTGCAAGGAAAAACAGCCGGTGTACAGGTAATTTCTGCCGGTGGTTCTCCCGGAGCCGCGATGAAGGTTAGAATCCGTGGTGTCAGCACGAATGGTAGTTCAAATCCTCTTTATATTGTTGATGGTGTAAAGACTGGTGATATAAACTATTTGGATCCTAACGATATTGAGAGTATGGAAGTTCTTAAGGATGCTGCTTCCTCCGCTATTTATGGTTCAGAAGGTGCTAACGGTGTTGTGATGATTACAACTAAGACTGGTAAGGCTGGGAAAAACGTACTGAATTATGAAATCCAAACCGGTTGGTTGAGCATTGCTAAAAAGCCGACTGTTATGGCTACTCCTGCCTATGTTGCTTATCAGAATGAAGCCGGACGTGCTGATATCAGTACTGTTAATAACAACTGGTTAGATGATATCTTTGAAACCGGTTATATGCAGAAACACCATCTTTCTTATTCAGGTGGCAATGACAAATCCAGTTTTTCCATTTCTGGTTCGTATTTATCACAGGATGGCATTATTACGGGATCGCGTGATCAGTTTAACAGATATTCAGTCAGGTTAAACTCAGACCATAAAGTTGCAAAATGGTTAAAAGTAGGTGAAAATATGGCTTTCACACACACTTTGAGAAAAGGTGTATCTGAAGACAACGAATATGGCGGGCTGATTGCAGATGCTTTGCAGTTAGATCCGACAACCCCTGTAAGATATACCGATCCTTCTCAGATTCCTGCTGATGTACAGACTATTATTGCTGCCCATCCTAATGTAGCAAGAGACCCAAATGGTAATATCTATGGCATTTCCACGTATGTCAATGGCGAAATTATAAACCCGTTTGTTACCAGGGATTTTGCCTCCGCTCAAGGCCCAGGTACAATACAGGATAA
>PMBC01000064.1:15506-15895 GCA_003152835.1 Bacteroidales bacterium
TGGCAGTGGGAAAATTTTGCATCTTATACCAAAAAGATTGGTGATCATGATTTTACTGTAATGGCCGGTATGTCCTCAGAAGATTACAGGCACCGGGCTACCGGTTTATTTGCTTCTCCTATGGCTGTTGACCAGGAAAACTACTCCGAATTTAATTATGTATCTAGTCAGACTTCTGATAATGTAAGCGGTTATACTACCGAAGATCGTCTGATAGGTTATTTTGGCCGTGTATCTTATGCTTATAAAGAAAAATACCTGCTGCAGGGTAATATCCGTCGCGATGGCGCAAGCCTTTCGTTATTGCCGAAAGTAGGACGCTGGGGTATATTCCCGTCATTTTCCGCAGGATGGGTTGCTTCGAATGAAGATTTCTTCCCGAAATCTTT
>PMBC01000195.1:0-46574 GCA_003152835.1 Bacteroidales bacterium
TTTTCAATTTCCGAATCAGCAAGGCTTCTCGACAGTCCCACAAGTATCTCATGCAGTTTATAAGCATATGGTCTCAGCCTGACGATCTTGTCCTGTGCCCTCCTGAGCTTGGCGGCAGAAACCATCTTCATGGCAGCAGTGATCTGTTTGGTAGATTTAACAGATGCTATCCTTATCCTTATCGCCTTAAAATTAGCCATCTTCGTCTTAATTGTTCATCCCCGGTCATTAATTTCACGGCTTGTATTTTATTGCCAGTTCGACAGCAACTTCCTGAAGCACTTTTGTGATTTCCTCATTTAGAACGCCGTCGCGGAGCTTATCAAGGACATCTCTGTGCTTAAGGTCCATAAACTCTATGTAATCCTTTTCAAACTCCTTTACCTTATTTACCGGAATGTCTTTCAGAAGGCCCATGGTACCGCAATAAATTATAGCAATCTGCTTTTCTACCGGAACCGGACAATATTGTCCCTGCTTAAGTATTTCAACGTTTCTCGCTCCCTTGTTAAGAGTAGCCAGGGTGGTTGCATCAAGGTCGGATCCGAACTTGGAAAATGCTTCAAGCTCGCGGTACTGTGCCTGGTCAACCTTCAGGGTTCCAGCGATCTTTTTCATCGATTTGATCTGGGCATTTCCCCCGACCCTCGACACTGAAATACCCACGTTGATGGCAGGGCGAACTCCTGCATTGAAGAGTGCTGATTCGAGAAATATCTGGCCGTCTGTAATGGAGATCACGTTTGTCGGAATATATGCCGAAACGTCTCCGGCCTGAGTCTCGATTATAGGCAGTGCAGTGAGCGAACCGCCGCCTTTTATCAAGTGCTTTATTGAATCAGGAATATCGTTCATCTGTTTTGCCACCTCATCCGATTCAATGATTTTTGCTGCTCTTTCAAGAAGGCGTGAATGGAGGTAAAAGACATCACCCGGGTATGCTTCACGTCCCGGGGGACGGCGCAGAAGCAGGGAGACCTCCCTGTACGATACGGCCTGTTTGGACAGGTCGTCGTAGATGATGAGCGCATCGCGGCCAGTATCCCTGAAAAATTCACCGATAGCTGCTCCTGCAAAGGGGGCGTAGAACTGTGAAGCGGCAGGATCTGAAGCTGTAGCCAGAACGATTATCGAATATTCAAGCGCACCATATTCTTCGAGTGTCTTCGCAATGTTTGCAACGGTAGAGCCTTTTTGTCCTATTGCCACATAAATGCAATAAACAGGTTTTCCTTTTTCAAAATTGCTGCGCTGGTTTATGATAGCATCAATAGCGATAGCTGTTTTCCCCGTC
This sequence comes from Bacteroidales bacterium, assembly GCA_003152835.1. Classification (GTDB taxonomy): domain Bacteria; phylum Bacteroidota; class Bacteroidia; order Bacteroidales; family VadinHA17; genus LD21. The sequence continues at coordinate 1,295 of PMBC01000195.1, forward strand.
TGCCTGTCACCGATAATAAGCTCCCTCTGACCCCGGCCAATGGGGATCATTGCATCAATAGCCTTTATACCTGTCTGGAGCGGCTGTTTTACCGGCTGGCGGAAAATTACCCCCGGAGCTTTTCTTTCAAAAGGCATAATAAAGGTCTCACCGTTAATAGGTCCTTTGCCATCAAGAGGCTGCCCTGTCGGATTGATCACTCTGCCCAGCAATCCTTCACCAACGTTTATTGATGCTATACGGCCGGTTCTTTTGACTATGTCCCCCTCGTTTATTTCTTCTGTCGGACCGAGAAGAACAGCTCCGATATTATCCTCTTCAAGGTTCAGGACAATGGCTTCCATTCCGTTCTCAAACTCTAAAAGCTCATTAGATTCAGCATTTAAAAGACCATAAATCCGGGCGATGCCGTCACCAACCGTCAGGACTGTTCCAACTTCTTCGAGTTTAGTACCTGTCTGGATCCCCTCGAGTTGCTGCCGGAGAATTCCTGAAACTTCTGCTGGTTTAATATTTGCCATATGTTTTTGCTTAAAATACTTTTTTAAATCCCTGCATTTATGCCGTCAGTGAGCTCCCTTTAAGTTCTTTCTCAATCTTGCGCAGTTTACTCCTGACGCTTGCATCAATATAATTATCTTCAATTTTAAGAATAAACCCTCCAATTATATCTTTATCTACAATTTCTGAAAGCTCAACTTTTGTTTTAAATATTTCAGTAATCAGATCTGAAACCTGTTTCCTGATGCCAATGTTGACTTTTTCTGCGGTTGTCAAAACTGATTCTGTGATCCCTTTGTATTGTTTTGTCTCATGCTTAAATGCCCTTGCCATCGCCGGAAGAAAAACCTCTCTCTCATTTCGGACCACCAGGTCAATGAAGGAGAGAGTTATTCTTTCGACATTATTTTCGGTTATCCTATGAAGTATATCAATCTTTTTTGAAGGAACAATTATCGGGCTATAGAGGAATTCCTTCATTTCCGGGATCTCGCACATTTCTGAAATAAAGATCATGTCGTTATATACTTTATCAAGCATCTTTTTCTCGAGAGCCGATTCAAAGAGAGCGCGTGAGTATCTGACGGATATTTTGCTGTCGTTCATCTGTTAAGCAATGTGCTAATTCTTGTTGAGGTCAATATCCTTAAGATACTTATCTATAAGTTTTGACTGTTCGCCGGTCTTTAAAAGTTTTTCTCCGAGTATTTTGGAGGCAATATCAATTGAGAGGTTTGCCACCTGTTCGTGGATTTCCGAGAGGGCTTTATTCTTTTCGTTCTCAATTCCTGCTTTAGCTTTTTCGACTATTTTTTCTGCCTCCAGGGCAGCTTTTCCCTTTGCTTCGCTGATAAGCTTATCGCGTACATCCCGGGCTTCTTTGAGGATGATTTCACGCTCTTCGCGCGCCTTCTTAAGGATAGCTTCATTATCGCTCTGGAGTTTAAGCATCTCTTCGCGTGCTTTTGCTGCTGAAGCCAGAGAGCCTTTTATCATTTCGTCCCTTGCCTTTACAGCAGAGAGGATCGGCTTCCAGGCAAACTTTGTCAGCAGGAAAAAGAACAGGCCGAAGATCAAAACTGACCAGAAGATCAGTCCTATTGCCGGGGAAGTAAGACTATTTGCCAGTAATATCATATACGGTAAATTAAATCGTTAAAAACTAAAGGAAGACCTGCAACCAACCGTTGCAGGCTTCCATGTTCCTTCTCTTACGCTTTTGCAATAAGAGCAACTACAATTGCGAACAGTGCGGCTCCTTCAACTAGAGCTGCAGCAATGATCATGGCCAACTGTATCTTTGAATAAGCTTCCGGCTGTCTTGCTATTGCATCCATTGCCGAACCGCCGATTCTTCCGATACCAAGTCCAGCGCCTATCACTGCAAGACCTGCTCCAACTGCTGCCATTGTACCTGTCATAATTCAGATTTTTAGTTAAACAAAAATATTAATGATGTTCTTCCGGCATGGCCATTCCGATGAACAGCGATGAAAGAAGAGTGAAAATATATGCCTGAAGGAATGCCACAAGAAGCTCGAGGCAATCCATGAAAATCACAAAGAATATTGAAACCGGGGCAATTGAAAGGGAGTCGAAAATAAAGATAAGGCAGATAAGGCTCAGGACAATTATATGACCCGCAGTGATGTTTGCAAAGAGTCGGATCATTAGTGCGAACGGCTTCGAGAAAAGACCTATGATCTCAACCGGGATCATAATGGGAAGGAGCCAGAAAGGTACTCCCGGAGCCGCAAAGATATGCTTCCAGTATGTTTTATTGCCGCTGAACTGTGTAATTAAAAAGGTACAGGCTGCCAGTACGAAGGTGAGCGCAATATTGCCTGTTACGTTTGCCCCGAATGGAGGAGGGAAAGGGATGAGTCCCATCACGTTGTTAATGAGAATAAAGAAGAAGACCGACAACAGGTAGGGCATATACTTTTCATAGTGATGTTCTCCGATATTCGGGATGGCGATATCATCACGCACAAAGAGAACTGCCGGTTCCAGGAAACTCTGGATTCCCTTAGGGTGGCTTATTCCGGTTTTCTTATAAGAACGGGAAAGTGAAATGAAGAGCCACATCCCGATAAGCGCAGCGGCAAGCATCCCGATAACTGTTTTTGTCATTGAAAAATCCAGCGGAAGATTCTTCGCATCTATTCCTCCTGCTTCATTCACCGACACTATTTTGCCCTTGAGATCGCTTTCCTCTTCAACAACTTTATAGCCCTTATATTCCCTTCCGTCGGCCAGCTTTCTTGATGAAAAAATATTGAGGCCCTTCTCTTTGCTGTAAAGAATTACAGGAAGGTAAATAGCTACGCCTTCTCCGTTCTTTTTCGTCAGGATATGCCACTCGTGAGAGTCGGCGATATGATCAAGGATAAATGAACTGGCATCAAAGGCTGTTGTATCTTTATCCGAAGCTGCCCCTTCCCGGGCAGACATCGGAAGAGAAAATGCTGCAAGAAGAAAAATACAAAAAAGTCCTGTGACAATCCTGGTTTTCAAAATTTATGTTTGTTATAAGATCCTGTGCCTCAATGTTTTCAATATAACAAATATTAAAAACAAAGTGAACGTTAAATATAAGACAAAAAATAATATCACAGCCGATAATCCGGTTTTTTTAGCAATAATAAACCAGAAGAAAACGAAGATCAATTCCAGGATGAATTTAAGGCCTACAGAAACAAGGCTGTGCATTACTTTTGAATCCGGCTCTTTTGATTGCCCCCTGAAAAAAATGGCCATGCTGATAAATATGATAGTCATAAAAACTAAAGCTGCAATTGCGACTTCACGCGTTCTGAAGCCAGCGTTGAAGAGGTTATTTATAAGAAATGCCGCTGAAATGAGCAGGATGCCTAAAAGGATTAGCAAAATGGAATATTTTAAAAGCGGTTTCAAGTGAAGGGTTACTTTATAAAATCCTTAACCGTAAAATAGATAGCGGCAAATACACCAAGAAGTGAAAGAATAATAGTGAAGACAGGTGTTTGCCATCCTGTCAGTTTATCGAGCTTGACTCCGCCCAGAGTGGGTAAAAGGATTAAAGCGACCATCTGGAATGCAAGGCCTGAATACCTGCCAAAGTCCTTGAAGCCCTTATTTTCCTGCTTTGTCAGGTTCTTTTTCTCTTGGGGTTCCTGCTCCTCCATTATTGACGTTTTCGCTCATTTTACAATTTCCCGTGAACATAGCTCCGGGTTCAATAGAAAGTTTTGATGTTACTATATCGCCAAGAATTTTTGAAGAAGCTTTAAGAATTAATAATTGAGTTACTGTGATCTTACCTTCGATAGTGCCGGATACTTCGGAGTTTTTACAGACGACTTCGCCTTTTACCTTTCCAGTCGGACCAATCACCACTTTGCCTTTTGTTGCCAGGTTGCCGGAAAGTGTTCCGTCAATCCTTATATCGCCTGTGGATTTTATATCTCCGGTAATATCGGTTCCGTTGCTTATGAGGTTAATTGCAGCTGTTTCAATCTCGTTGTATTTTGCCATAGCGGTTAGAATTTATAAGATACAAACTTAATAACTGACAAATATAAAAACTATTGCAAAGAAAAATCCCTTTCAGCCCCTAAATCCCCTGAAGGGGACTTAAAAATTACTTCAATAAAGTCCCGCTTTGTGCGGGATTGTGGGGCATCTTCTTCGGATCGTAAGCCCACTTGAGGTAAATTGATCCCCATGTAAAGCCGCCGCCGAAAGCGGCAAGGATAAGTATGTCGCCCTTCTTCAGTCTTTTTTCATATTCCCATATGCACAATGGGATTGTTGCTGTCGTAGTGTTCCCGTAGTTCTGAATATTAATCATCACTTTTTCTGTAGGAAGACCCATTCTACGGCCGGTAGCGTCAATAATGCGCAGGTTTGCCTGGTGCGGAACCAGCCAGGCAATATCTTCAGATTTAAGATTATTGCGTTCCATTATCTCTGCAGCCACGTCAGCCATGTTAACCACGGCAAATTTGAATACGCTCTGTCCTTCCTGGTAAAGATAATGTTCCTTTGCGTCTATCGTTTCATGGGAAGCAGGCCTTACCGATCCTCCTGCCTTAAGATGCAGATATTTACGTCCCGACCCGTCGGTGTGAAAAATATAATCCATAATGCCATATTCTCCAGTAGTTGGCTCGAGCAGAACAGCCCCGGCTCCATCGCCGAAAAGCGGGCATTGTGTACGATCAGTATAATCGGTGATCGACGACATCTTGTCGGTTCCGACGACTATTACCTTCCTGTATTTGCCGGTCTCGACATATGAAGCTGCTGTCTGAAGGGCAAAGAGAAAGCCCGAGCAGGCGGCATTAATATCAAAGCTAAAGGCATTTTTTATTCCGGCCTTGTCAGAGATGATATTTGCAGTCGCAGGGAAAAGCATGTCAGGCGTGACTGTCGCACAGATAAGCAGGTCGATCTCTTCGGGCGCAGTTCCTGTCTTTTCAAGCAAACCCTTGACTGCTTCAAATCCCATATCGGAGCTTCCGAGGCCTTCACCCTTCAATATTCTCCGTTCCTTTATTCCGACGCGCTGCATTATCCACTCGTCGGAAGTATCGACCATTTTTGAAAGCTCATGGTTTGTAAGCCTGTACTCCGGAACCCAGGCATGTATTCCGGTAATGGCAGCACGTAATTTACCCATAACTAAATTGCCTCTTTAATCTTTTGAGCAAGGTTAACATGAACGACCGCCCAGGTCTGAAGGATCATGTTCATGATAGCCTTTCTTTTTGAAATGCCGTGACCAATCACAACATTTGCATTTATACCGATTATCGGCGTTCCCCCAATACTTTCAAAATCAAGCCTGTCGAAATAGGCATCCTGAAGATTCCGTGTCTTGTAAACATAATGAAAAGCTTCAGTCTGCTTTAAAATGACATTCCCTACAAACCCATCACAGACAATTACATCAGCCATAGTCTCCCGGAAGAGCCCGTTAGCTTCGATGTTGCCTTCAAAATTAATACCCGGATGTTCCTTCATCAGTTCATAGGCTGCCTTAACCGCCGGCGTACCTTTTGATTCCTCTTCCCCTATGTTCAGAAGCCTTACCCTGGGATTACTTACTTCAAGCACATATTTTGCAAATATGCTTCCAAGGATTCCGTACTGGAGAAGGACATCAGGCTTGCAGTCGATATTGAGCCCGACATCAAGGATTACTGCATTGCGGTCATCAATGGCCGGCAGGATTGTAGCAAGAGCCGGACGGAGAACTCCGGGGATAGCACCTACCGTATAGGTGGCGCCCACCATCATTGCTCCGGTATTTCCCGCACTGCAAAATCCATCGATCTTCCCCTCCTTCAGCATACTATAGCCTACAGCAATGCTGGAATCCGGTTTCTGGGCATACGCTTTTGCCGGAATGTCTCCCATTCCGATAACCTGAGTAGTGTGCACTATCCTGAAACAAGATGGTTCTGTTTCCATTTCCTCCAGCTTTTTAAGAATGGAGGGCTCATCACCGATAAGAACCAGTTCATCTTCAGCATATAAATGTTGCAGGGAATCAACTGCGCCTTCTACTATTGCATCAGGCGCATAATCACCACCCATAACATCAAGGCCTATTTTCATAGTATTACCGGTTGGTTATACCTAGTCAGGCTGTCGCCTTCTTTTCAATGGCAAGCTTACCCCTGTAAAAACCGCACTCTGGACAAACCCTATGAAACAGGACAGAAGATCCGCAGTTTGAACAAGTGGCTACAGTTGGAGCAGTTGCTTTATAGTGAGTTCTGCGCTTGGCTGTTCTTGTTTTCGAGTGTTTACGCTTGGGATTTGGCATGTTTTCTCTTTTTAATTATTGTTCATTAATTTCTTTAATCCATCCCACCTGGGATCATTTATCTTTTCATCATCTGCGATATGCTCCCTCAGCTTTTTCAGCATCTCAGGATCACAGGCGGATTTCCCGCTCTTGTCGGCGGGATGTACTCTCTGAATCGGCAGAGCAAGAATTATGTACTCATACAAGTACTGGCGAAGGTCAAGTTCATTCTCATCCGCCGGAAGAGTGATAATATCAGGGTCGTTGTCGTCGCTTACACGGCCGAAATTAACAAGGAGCCTGTTTTCACAGCTTACAGCTTGCCGGAAAACTCCAAGACACCTGTCGCATGATATATTCACGCTTCCTTCAATTCTGAAAGTCAAGTCGATATGGGTTGTCAGCTTCTCGGCTTCAACCACCGCAGTCAGACTCCCTTCCTTTATCTCCGATTCTTCAAACTGGTCAAAAAACTTTTTATTAATCTCAAAATCATAACAGTGGCGTCCTTCTTTTAACCCGCTTATCGGTATGGTAAATAATCCGGACATCACTGCAAATTTTGGTCTGCAAAAATATGAAAGCTTCTTTAATTAAAAAAATTATCAACAAAAAAGTAACACTTTCCGCTCTAAACAGCCAAATACCGTTAAAAATCCGTCATTCACCGATTTATAATAACTGATCCCTGCAGGGTGAATTATTTTTGATTCGGATATAAAATTTTGATTATGACACACAAAGATAAATATTTGGGAATTCGGAAGGAGCATCATCCCGGGGTTAGTATAGGGCTATTTTTCATACTGCTCGGAGTTGCTCTCCTGGTTGCGACGAATGACATGCTTCACCTCGGAAGCGTAAAAGACTACTTTACTTGGGAGACAGCTATGGTATTCATCGGCGTTTTGCTTCTTCTTAACCTCCATTTTACAGGAGGATTGCTGCTCGTTGCAGGAGGTGCCTGGTTCCTGATGGACCATTATTACGGCGGAATTCCCGATGTAATGAAAACCTTTTACTGGCCGGGCGTAATCGTTTTGCTAGGGTTATCATTTATAATTTCTTCCTTCTTTAAACGAAACCGTCAGAAAATTAATTAAAAATCAAATAAATTTACAGCTATGGAAACAAATAACGACTACAGAGGTGAGCATCGCTATCCCAGGCATGAACGTCATCATCTTACAAACAACAGGGTACTTATAGGAGTGGTCCTGGTCCTTGCAGGCATGTTCCTGGTTATCAGAAATACCGGGTTTTTCCCGGAATTCATTGATCATGTGATCTTCAGCTGGCCAATGCTTCTTATCACTATCGGTCTTATTATGACCCTGGGAGCTTCTGAAAAAACAGGAGGCATCATTGTAATGGCCGTCGGCGGGTTCTTCATGATTCCCCGGCTCTTTGAGGAAACATTTCACATGTACGACATGTTCTGGCCATCAATTTTCATTATCGTCGGTATAATCTTTATTGTCACCAAACGAAAGGGCTGGCATTCGGTGAGCATTTCCGGGACGTCGGGCGATGATTATATAGATTATGTTAATGTATTCAGCGGCGGCGAGCGCCAGATCCTTTCCGAAAATTTCAGGGGAGGCAAGATTTCGTCAGTGTTCGGCGGTATTGAGCTTGATCTTACCAAAGCGAAGCTGGCCCCCGGCAGAAATGAACTCGAGATCGCGTGCGTTTTCGGTGGTGCCACTATTATTGTCCCCGACAACTGGTATGTTACTATTGAAGTTACACCTGTCCTTGGAGGATTCAGCGACACCCGCAAAATTGCCCCGGGACGCCAAGTTGACTCGGCAAGTCAGCTTGTGATCAAAGGCGCAGTGGTATTTGGCGGAGGTGAAGTAAAAAGTTATTAATCCTTAATAGATGAAACATCCTGTCCTTGGCAACAGGGTACGTCTGATAGTATGGTGGCTGGTCTGGCTTTTTCTTTCGCTGGGCCAGGCACTTTTATTTTACTATGCCTATGGCAGTTTTGTAAATATCAGCATCATCGACTCCATAACGTCATTGCTTCTTTTTTCGGGAATTGCATTGTCGCTCTGGTACCCCTTCACCTTCTTCAACAAAAGCGAAGCAAAACCATCCTCTCTCATTATGAACCTTGTCCTCACCGGGGCCATCTCTGTGACTCTCTGGATAATAATCACAAAGCTGGTGATGATCCTGGTTCTTCCGCAGGAAAATAATTACCAGCGGTACTGGGATGCCACTTTCCCTTACAGGGTGGGAACCGGGGTTGTCATCTATGCAATAATAATCCTTACATACTTCCTCTTTGCAAGCCTTACAAACCTGTCAGAGAAGAGTGCCCGCGAGGCTAAGCTCGAAAGCCTGGTAAAGGAGACCGAGCTTAAAATGCTGAGGTCACAGATCAATCCCCATTTCCTTTTCAACAGCCTTAATTCAATAAGCTCCCTTACCGTTACCGATCCTGAAAAGGCCAGAAGCATGGTGATAAAACTTTCTGATTTCATGAGGTATGCCCTCTCAAGGAAGGATGAACAGCCTGTTTCTTTCAGGAGCGAACTTGATAACCTGAGGGTCTATCTGGATATAGAAAAAGTCAGATTTGGCGACAGACTTTCTACTGAAGAACATATCGAAGGCGTAACACTGGAGGCAAAAATCCCCATGATGCTTCTTCAGCCGCTTTATGAGAATGCTGTTAAACACGGGGTATACGAAAGCACAGGCAGTGTCAGTATTGTAACAACTGCCGGAGTGTCCGAAGGTATACTTGCAATCACTATCAGCAATAGCTACGAGAACGGGGTCTCACCGGCAAAGGGAACCGGCACCGGGTTGCTGAATGTATCAAGAAGGCTCGAACTCACTTATGGCAACAGGGCTTCCGTCAGGACTGAAAAAAAGGATGGAGTGTTTACTGTGAACCTTTACATGCCGGCAGAATTTGCATAAATAAATCTTCTCAATCATAAAATGAAAAAATTAAAAACAGTTATAATCGATGATGAAGCTCCGGCGAGGGAACTACTGAAATATTATCTTAAAGATGCTCCCGTGATTGACATTATTGCAGAATGCGCTGACGGGTTTTCGGGTTTAAAGACTATCTCCGAATTAAAGCCGGATCTGGTATTTCTCGATATCCAGATGCCCCGGCTTACCGGTTTCGAATTAATTGAGGTCATGACTGAGAAGCCGTCAATAATCTTTACCACGGCGTATGATCAGTTCGCAATCAAGGCATTTGAAATGAATGCTGTGGATTATCTCTTAAAACCCTTCCCGAAGGAACGCCTTTATGAAGCCATTGATAAAGTGATTGCAAGGTCCGGTCCGGAAAAATCAGAAAGAATTGCCCCCTCCAGACTTCTCGAAAAAATGCCTGAACAAGCCGGTCTGATAAACCGGATTGTAGTCAGAAAGGGAAATGCAATAAATCTTATTCCTATAGACCAGGTGCGCTATATTGCAGCCGAGGACGATTATGTGATGGTTTACCATTCAACCGGAAAGGCTCTTAAGCAGCAGACAATGAAGTTTTATGAAGATAACCTTCCGGGCACTGATTTTGTTAGGGTGCACCGTTCATATATCGTCCGGATACAGGAGATCAACCGTATCGAACCGTACGGAAAAGACAATCATATCGCAATTCTTAAGTCAGGCGACAAGCTGCCGGTCAGCAGAGCCGGATATAAGCACCTGAAGGAAGAGTTGAACTTTTAAATCATTCGTGGCAACCAGATCTTTAAAATATCTCTAGTTTTCATCTTTTCAGTCTATTTTCTTTTTTGCTCTTCAAAACCGATATTGAAAATGGCCTGTATCGCTTAACTCTGATTAGCGGTACCGGATCGTAGCCATGCGTTCCTCCCGGACGGCACCTCAGTATCCTATTGAGTCCCATGGCAAAACCCGCAAAAGGTCCGTGGATCTTAAGAGCATCAATCATATAATGAGAGCATGAGGGGACATGACGGCATGAAGGTCTTAAAAATGGAGAGATTGAGTACCTGTAAAAATGCACAGGCAGCGCAAGAAGAAAGGATAATATCTTTTTTATTTCTTTTGCCACCCCTCAAAGATAGCAAAAACGGAGTTTTTGTTATCTTCCTTCCACTTCAAGCCACCTGGTGTACTTGTGAATTGACCTGATAATTGCCCAGATAATTACTGCGGCAATGAAGAGTATTAACCAGGTCCGGGTAAAGTATATCCGTTCTGAAAGATAGAAGTTCCTGAAAACATCGAGCACGAAAAAGATCACGAAGATGTTCACAAAACTGTTGTATTCCCTTTTGAGCACGTTGCGTACTGAGTATGGAAGCTTTGACGGAATATATTTTATTGAAAAGGGAATAAATGACCCGACTTTCTCAGACCATTTATCGTAAGCATCTCCGAATTTTCTTCTCAGGAACTGCTCCTCGGCAAACATTATCCGCTCATAATAGAGCCAGTAAACAAGACAGAAAACCACGATGAACCAGGCTGACCGCAGAAAAAGAACAGGGCCCAGCCACATGAAAAAATTGCCGACATAGAGAGGATGCCTTACTATGGAATAGACTCCTGTAACGTTCAGCTCGTCAGCAATCTGGCCAGCTTCAGTGTTGCGTCCTGATGTATTCTTCGGAGCAAAGCCGACAGTAATAATTCGCATTACCTCTCCCAGCAGGCTGATCCCAAGGAAGATCATCTCATCCCTCAGATCAAAAAGGATTGCCTGCCTGTTGCCCAGGTACATCATCACCAGGCCTGCGGCTATTAAAATTACCGGCAGCCAGCCTCTTCTTTTAAAGAGCCAGTTCCCGCTGTTTTCAAATTCGTGCACGAGTGCCATAAATACTAATATTGCTGCGGCAAAAGTAGAAAATTTCCAGAAACTCAGTTTTATGTGAATAAATGAGACCATGACTTTTACTCAATGTCACTTTTCAGGCACTTATGAATTTTCGGATTAACCTCAAATTTTTCAAAAAACAAATATTTGAACTGGTTTGAACGTTTATTTTAGAAAGTATTTCTATCTTTATCAGTTGTACTTAAAACATTTATGCAATGGCAAGTCTCAAGTTTCTATTGGGTTTGATCCCGTCAACTGCTAAAATCGAACAGGCCGAGAAGGCTCTGACAACTGAATTTGACAAGCTCAGTGCTTTCGCCGGGTCAGATACCCTGAAAAAATTCACGGAACTAAAGGAATTAGTCACATCATCCTCATTCAATCAGAAAAAGAAAGAGATTGAATCCTTAAGCTTCAAGGGTTCTGAGGAGTATGCCAGGGAGAAAGAGTTTCTTTCTCTCCAGAAAGCAAAGGATATAGTACTCTATTTCGGAACTATCGGCGGATCGTCCCTGAAGAAATTCCAGGAACTTGACGGATCTGAAAAAATTAAAGGATATGAATCCCTTGAAAAGCTTGTCCAGTCCCTGGAGTTCAGGCAAAAAGCAAAAGCAAAAGATTTCAGGGGGTCAGATGACGACAAGAAGCTCCAGGAATTCAACAGGCTTAAAACAAGTTCAGAGATTAAGGAATATTACGCCTTTAAAAAATCGAAGGAGTATTCGAACTTCCTGAATACCGATGGATCAACCCGCCTTGCCAGGTATAATGAACTTAAGGAATATGTCGCTACTCCGGAATTCAAGGAAAAGAAAAACTATCTCCTCGATAAAAAAAGATTTGAAAAGAACGATATGTTCAAGAAGCTTCAGGAGTTCGACAAGCTGAAGAAGGATGAGGATATTCTATGGTACTTCAAAGTGAAGGATTCAAATAAATTTGATATTCTCAAGAACCGGGAGCTTACTTTCAGTGATGAATTTGACGGAGATAAGCTTGATGCAAAAATATGGCTTACAAACTATTACTGGGGTGATAAGATGCTGCACGATAATTATTCCGTTGAGAATGACCTTCAGGCTTATACCGAAAAAGATAATTTCGAGATAAGGAACAGCCTCCTCAAGATCATTACAAAACCTCAGAAAGTCCAGGGTAAAGTATGGACCAGTACCGACGGTTTCAAATCAAAGGAATTCGCTTTCACTTCCGGGCTTATTAATACCGGGAAAAGCTTTAGGCAGAAATACGGAACATTCAGTGCAAAGATCAAGCTTGGCGATCCTTCAGCCAAATCAGCATTCTGGATGCTTGCCAATAAGATAACCCCGCATATTGATGTATGCCGGACAGCAAACGGCAAGGTGGCAGCAAACTATTTTGCATCTGTCAATAAAAAGGTAAAGGGATCCGTCGCGGCAAAATTCGCAAATGATTTCTACATTTTCACCCTCGAGTGGAGCGCCGATAAGCTGGTATGGAAAATCAACGATACCGTCCTCCTTACACAGACATCAGATGTTCCGCAGGAGCCGATGTATATCCTGTTTTCCGGGGGTCTGGACAAACCTGTTAACAGCATGATCGCAATGGAGATCGACTGGGTGAGAGTATATCAGCCGAAGAAATGACCCCCGTCCGTCAGCCGACGGACTGCCCCCTGAAGGGGGCCTAATACTCAGATATCTAATTAATTATCTTATGTTTAGGATTTAACCCCCCTTTAGGGGGGAAGACGCTTAGCGTCTGGGGGGTCAGCTTTCTGTAACTTTTCAGGTTTTCAACCGTCTTTGCATTGTAATATGTTTTATGACAGTCAGGGAATACAACATAGCTGTGGAGAAATTTGCCGATGCCGTGTATCGTTTTATCCGTGCTGACCTGAAGGATGATGACCGGGCAAATGATATCGTGCAGGACAGCTATGAAAAGCTCTGGCGTCATGTTGCTGAAATAGAATACAGAGTCGTAAAATCATGGCTTTTTTCGACAGCCTATCATGCTATGATCGACTTAATCAGAAAGGAAAAAAGAGTTACCCAGCTCACGGAGTCGCATGAAGCAGATCTGTTAATTAATTCACAGTACTCCGACCTGAATGAAATCCTTCATGCTGCGCTGTCGCGGCTTCCTGAACAGCAGAAATCGGTTGTCCTCCTTCGTGACTATGAAGGATACAGCTATGAAGAAATTGGAGAAATAACCGGCCTTACTGAAGCACAGGTTAAAATTAATATTTACAGGGGCAGAATTGCCCTTAAGAGTTACATTGGAAAGATTGAAACTGTAATATAGTCATGAAGCCCGACAGATCAAACTACGAAACATGGTTAATCGACTGGCTCGACGGAACTCTCACCGCTCATCAGACGGACGAGCTCATGGCTTTTCTAGATGAGAACCCTGATATCAGGGAAGAAGCAGATTCACTCATGCTTGCCAGGATCTCTCCTGCCAGAGATTCTTTTCCCGGGAAGGAAAAACTGCAGAGATCTTCTGCAGATATAATAACCTCACAGGTAGAATATCTATCTGCTGCATACCTTGAAGGTGATCTCTCAGCGGAGCAGGAAGCTGACCTGAGACAAAATATAGAAATGAACCCGAAGAACAGGATCATCTTCGACAAAATCCAGAGAACAAAGCTTGCGCCACCCGTGGTTCATTACATGAACAAAAGCAGCCTTAAGAGAATTACACTAGCTGCAAAAATTGCAAGGTTCTCAGTGATCGGACTAAGTGCCGCAGCAGTTATATTATTTCTGATATTTTACCATATGTTACTCCCGCGGCCTGCTGCAGAAAACAGCGCTGTGGTTGCTGCCACGACACCGGTAACGATTTACGTGCATCAGCCCGTTATCTTCAGTGACAGGAATAAAATTCAAACCCCGTCAAGGGCTGAAAAGATAGGTGTGAAAGCCGGCACGGATATTCTTTCTCCTGCAGCCATCCAAACTGCTGCTCTGCAAAATTTACAGGATTCAATGGCAACTATGAAAAGAGCAGAGGGACCGGAGTCTATAGCCTTCACCAGCATGCCGGTAACCAGTATGCGCTCAGAAGATACTGACCCGTCCCTGATTGCTTCAACAATAAATTATGCGGAACCTGTTTACGATGATGAAAGAAGCCGGCTAAGCAGGTTCATTGCCAGAACTTTCCGCGAAAAGATCCTCAAAGAAAAGAAGATCAGCGATGAGCCCTTGAAAACGTATGAGGTTGCTGAGGCAGGTATCGACGGGCTTAACAAGCTGCTTGGCTGGCAGATGGCTCTCGTAAAAACAAATGATGAAGCAGGGGAACTGAAATCTGTTTATTTCAGTTCGAAAGCACTCAAATTCAATGCACCTGTCAGAAAAACTACTGCATCGCAGTAACTTTTTCCCGCCCTCCACCGTCACAGCATAAGAAACATTTAAATTGATAATCATGAAAAAAATTGTAATAACAGCGCTGCTTACGATTATACTTATTCAGGGCTTCAGCCAGGTGTCTTCGGCTGAGAAAAAAGGAGACGGGAAAGCAGCAACTGCCGCAGATTCAAACAGCATAACAAAGGTGGTAGTCGGCCAGGACAGGCTTGCAATTGCAGATAATGGCAATAAAATTAATGTCAGGGTTGGCAACAGGGGATTGACTATCCTTGAATCGCTCGAAGGGAAACTCCCAAAAATTGAGGTTGAAAAATATAATGACAATTCATCATTTTATAAAGATCAGGATGATAATAAGGATTCAAAGGGACACAGAAGAACCCATTTCAGGGGTCACTGGGCAGGATGCGAAATCGGATTTAACAATTATGTGACCGACAATTACAACTTTTCGCTGCCGGCCGGGATTGAATATATGTCGCTTAATTCCGGGAAAGCGATGAACTTCAACCTAAATTTTTCGCAGCTGAGCATAGGACTTGGAAGGCATATTGGTTTTGTGACCGGCCTCGGCCTTAACTGGAACAACTACAGGTTCGACGGGAATAATAACATTCTGAAAGATGCCAGTGGTAATATTATTAATGATCCTTATAGCGAAACGCTTAAAAAATCAAAGCTGGCTACCCTCTATCTTGACCTCCCGGTTCTGTTCGAGGTCCAGATCCCGACCGATCACCAGCGTATTAACATTGCTGCAGGACCTATAGGCGCTATCAAGATAAGCTCTCATTCCAAAATGGTATTTGAAAACGGCGACAAGGTAAAATCTGACGGCGATTTCAGCCTCAATATGCTTCGGTACGGGGCAACTGCACGTATAGGGTACGAGAATTTTGAGATCTATGGCACCTACTATATGACTCCTCTTTTCAAACATGGAAAAGGTCCGGGAGGAGTTGATCTCTTTCCGTTTGAGATCGGACTTGCATTCTCAATTAACTAAAGCATTGCATATTGCTATCAGAGTATTTGATTCCTGCCATTTACAGAGTATCTTTGCAATGATCAACCTCAACTTGGAGAATGGCAGGTGAAATTCTTACACAAAGGGAATTAAGAAGATACAGCAAACAGATAATGATCCCGGAAATCGGCACCGCCGGTCAGGAAAAGCTTAAAAAGTCAAAGGTCCTGGTCGTCGGTGCCGGCGGTTTGGGATGCCCGGTTCTCCAATACCTTGTTGCAGCCGGTGTCGGAAAAGTTGCCATAGCCGAATACGACATGGTCAGCGAGACAAACCTGCAAAGACAGATCCTATATGGCTCTGACGACGTTGGCAAGCTCAAATCCATAATCGCAAAAAATCGGCTTGATCATCTCAACTCTCTTGTTGAGACTGAGATATTCAACCTCCGGCTTGATGCCTCCAATGCCCTGCGCATAATTAAAGATTTTGATATCGTTGTCGATGCAACCGACAATCCCGGGTCAAGGTATATCATCAATGATGCATGCGTTATTCTCAATAAACCAATGGTTCACGGGGCAATTTATAAATTCGAGGGACAGGTTTCCGTTTTTAATTTTGAAGGGGGGCCGACATTCAGGTGCTGCAACCCGGCAGTTAATAATAAGGAATTTCTGAATCCGTCTCCTGCTGAAGTTGGTGTAACAGGTGTTCTTCCGGGCATTACAGGAACCTTTATGGCAAATGAAGTGATCAAAATAATTACTGGTTCAGGAAAAGTATTATCAGGGAAAATGCTGCTGTTCAATATCGCGGAGAATTCCTTCCGCCTGATTCATGTAAATAACATCCCTGGAAATCATAATATTACAGGCATGACGGCTAATCAGCCGGCAGGGTAATTACAATCTTATTCAAATAAATTAACTTTGGCACCGTTATCTGCCCTGCGAACAGTTAGGTGTTGGTTTATGAAATTGTTATTTCGATTCCTTAAAATATTTGCCGTGATTATAATTACAGTCACGGTTGCTCTCTTCACCGCTTCATTTTTATTGCAGGACCAGGTTACGGGAATGATCCTGAAATCCCTCAATAAGGATATCCAGACAAAATTTGAATTTGAGTCGTCACACCTCTCTTTCCTCCGAAAATTTCCAAAAGCATCGCTGGACCTTAAAGATGTGCTTGTTCACTCATCTCCCGGCTTTGATGCCGCGTCTTTTGGCAAAACGAATACCGACACTCTTTTATTTGCAAAGTCGGTTATCGCAGAATTCAGCATAACTGACATCATCCATGGCATTTACAACATTGACCGTATAGGTGTTAAGCAGGGAAGGCTGAATATCTTCACCGATACTGCAGGCCACGTCAACTATGAAATAAGTGCAGATACCGGCCAGGGTTCCAGAGATATTTTAACAATAAATCTCGACAGGATAAATGCTTCTGATATATTCGTAAAATATTGTGATCTGGCCAAAAAACTGGTTATCAAAGGATTGGTTGATGACGGCAGGATGAAAAGCAAAATATCCGGTGATGATATTGATTTCACTGCCGTGGGTGATATGCGGATTGATAATTTCACTCTTTATGGTTTCACCATCAGCAGAAGCATAGAAGCTTCAATTGATGTTGCATTATATAGTTCGCCGAAGGGTATCCTTTTCAGTAAGGGGAGCCTGGTAATTGATAATATTGATTTCGGAGTGAGTGGATTCATCTCAAAAGATGATATCCTTGACCTTGCACTTAATGGTAAGAATATCGATATCTCGGGCATTAAAAAGTATCTGCCTGAAAAGTACAATGAAAAGATTGCGGCTTATAATCCTTCGGGAATACTCAATCTCAGCAGCACAATAAAAGGGCCGATAACAAGAACTTTAAATCCCCTGATAAAAATAAATTTTGACCTTTCAAAGGGTCATGTTTCTTATCTGAATTCAGCACTTAACATAAACGCCCTCTCTTTCAAGGGCTGCTTCACCAATGGTGCGAAAATGGACCTGAAAACCAGCGCCGTCACTTTGAATGATATGACCGGGACACTTGGATCTGCTCAATACTCAGGGTCGCTGTCACTGGCGGATTTCCATTCACCCAACGGCAGCCTGCAGCTTAAGGGAAAACTTATTCCTTCAGAACTAAAGGAGTTCTTTGATCTCCGTGATATCTCCACTTCAAAGGGGAGCGTCGATTTTGTACTTTCGATAATGGGGAAAGTGCCTGCCGTGGAGAAATTTTCATTTTCGGATTTTCTTGCCCTTGATCCCATAGCTGATCTGCGTTTCAATTCATTCGGAATCGGTGTGCACAACGACAAAATCATGGTTGACAATGTAAGCGGAAACCTTTTTGTGTCAGATACCGTTACAGCAAAAGATCTTAAATTCAGCTACCGCAAGCAGGATTTTAAGCTTAACGGCACTTTTATTAATCTTACCGGATGGCTGACCGGGAAACCTGTTATACTTGCTGCAGAGGCTGCCCTGACTGCCAAAACTATCAGGCCCGAACTTCTTTTTCCTTCACTTTCTGACACTTCTTCGGCAAAAACAGCCTATCTCCTCCCAAGGGATATTATTCTTGATCTTGATTTCGCCTTTGACAATTTTGAATATAAGACTTTCAGCGCTGAAAAAATTAAGGGTTCAATGAGTTACAAGCCTGGGATCTTCAACTTTAAAGCTTTGAAATTAAATACAATGGAAGGGGCTGTCTCAGGTAATGGTTTTATACTTCAGAACAAAGATAAATCGTTTCTCGGGAGGGGCAGTTTTAATATTGAATCGGTTGATATAAACAAAGCATTTAATGTGTTCCATAATTTCGGTCAGGATTTCATTAAAGCTGAAAATCTCGCCGGGAAGATTTCAGGCAATACATCGGTTCTGATCCCGGCTGATTCGTTGCTCAAGCCAGCCATCAAATCAATATCCGCCGAAGGGAAATTCACAATGGAAAACGGGGCTCTAGTCAACTTTGAGCCAATACAGGAACTCTCTTCATTTATAGAAATATCTGAACTGAAAGACATACATTTTCAAAAGCTTGAGAATGATTTTTTTATCAGGAATAATTTTGTTTATATTCCTCAGATGGATGTGAAATCATCGGCTGCCGATCTTGCGGTTAGCGGCAAGCACAGCTTCAACGACGATTACGAATATCATGTCAGGATCCTGCTGTCGGAAATGCTCAGTAAAAAAATCAGGAAACCCAGGCCTAATACCACTGAATTTGGTGCTGTCACTGATGACGGGCTGGGTCGCACTTCTATGTTATTGAAAATCGTCAATAAAGGCGAAAATGCAAAGGTAAGCTACGATATCAAGGCTGCAGGGAGTCAGATAAAGAATGATATCAAAACGGAACGGAAGACACTTAAAACAATTCTTAACCAGGAGTACGGGTGGTTTAAAAAAGACACTGCCGCAACACCCAGGCAAACAACATCTGCTCCACGGTTTAAAGTTGCCTGGGGAGATTCAGATACCACAAAGGTTGAGGAGAAGGAGAAGCCCACGGAGAGCAAAGATTCTCCGATTAAAAATCTCTTCAGGAAAAAATAGTTAACTTCATAAGATTAAATATCCTTGTGTGAACAAATACCGGTACAATACCAACTGGATGCTTTTCATTTTCCTGTTCGCAATATTGACCGGACTTGGATCCCTGATATATACCCGCTTTCTTGTAAATATCCTGAAGGCTGAAGAAAGAATCAAGGTCGAACAGTGGGCAGAAGCCACAAGGCTCATTGCATTGCCCGATTCAAGCCATACTGAATTCCTTTCATCGATAATTGAAAACAACCTTAGTGTCCCCGTAATTCTTACCGACGAGGCCGATACAATTATCGGATCAAAGAATTTTGATGAACTCAGGATGCGCGATCCCGGTTATCTCCATTCGCAGCTTGAAAAGATCAAGAATAAAAATAAGCCCATTATCATTGATATCGGGAACGGCCACAGATCCATGATCTATTACAAGGATAGCATAATTCTCACACAGCTGAATTATTATCCATACGTTCAGCTTGCGATCATTCTCCTCTTCATTCTTGTTGCCTATCTGGCCTTCAACTCTTCGCGCAAAGCAGAAGAGAACCAGGTGTGGGTCAGCATGTCGAAAGAGACCGCTCACCAGCTTGGCACTCCGACATCATCTCTTGCCGGATGGGTTGAGATACTGCACAATAAATATCCCGAAGTGACGCTTACAAATGAAATTGCGCAGGATGTTGCAAGGCTCGAAAAGATAACGGAACGATTTTCCAGGATCGGCGCAAAACCTCCGCTTGCAAAAGAGGATATTGTCGGTATCATCTCCCGCACAATTGATTACCTGAAGACAAGATCGTCTTCCAAGGTGAGGTTTCTGCCTCTGTTTGATGATAAAAAAGTCATCTCTGTTCCTGTCAATGCCTCTCTTTTTGAATGGGTTATTGAGAATGTCTCAAAGAACGCTATTGACGCAATGGAGGGAAGCGGCGAGATCAGATTCAATATTTCTGAGACAGATAAAACCATTCTGGTTGATATAACTGATACGGGAAAGGGAATACCAAGGAATGCTTTCAAGAAGATATTCAACCCCGGCTATACAACGAAACAGAGAGGCTGGGGACTTGGTCTTTCTCTTGCAAAAAGGATCATTGAGGAGTTCCATAACGGAAAGATATATGTGAGAAACTCTGAGGTTGGCATAGGTACCTGCATCAGGATCGTTATGAACAGGGAATAATTTAATCCTTATATTTGCAGCCCGCAAGTTTTAGTCAATGAACAGGAAGGATATTGAGGTAATGGCCCCGGCAGGGTCGTATGATTCGCTTTCGGCAGCGATCCAGGGTGGTGCTGATTCAGTTTACTTTGGTGTCGGGCAGCTCAATATGAGAGCTGGATCAGCAGACAGTTTTTCGCCCGACGACCTCCGTAAAATTACCGGCATCTGCAGGGAAAATGGCCTGAAAAGCTATCTTACCGTGAATGTAGTTGTTTACGACAGCGAGATCGGCCAAATGCAGAATATCATTGATACTGCTTCCGAAAGCGGTATAACTGCAATAATTGCCTCTGACCTTTCAGCCATAGAATATGCTTTCAGAAAAGGAGTAGAGGTACATCTCTCCACACAGCTCAATATTTCAAATTCCGGGGCACTGAAATTCTACTCAAAGTGGGCTGATGTCGCCGTTCTCGCAAGGGAGCTTAACCTTGACCAGGTAAAATATATCTACGAATCAATCAGGAGCCAGGATATCCTGGGGCCGAAAGGAGAGCTTGTCAGGATCGAGATGTTTGTTCACGGGGCTCTCTGCATGGCCATCTCCGGTAAATGTTACCTCAGCCTTCACGAAAACAATGCTTCGGCAAACCGGGGCAGCTGTTACCTGACTTGCCGGAAGCCATACCTGGTCACTGAAAAGGAATCAGGCTACCAGCTCGAAATTGACAATGAATTCATAATGTCGCCAAAAGACCTTTGCACTATAGGGTTTATCGATAAGATGATCGATGCCGGCGTAAGAATATTTAAGATTGAAGGTAGGGCCAGATCGGCTGAATATGTCAGGGTTGTCACATCGTGCTATGATGAGGCTGTAACGGCGGTTTTTGACGGCACCTATTCGGAAGAGAAAATTGCAGGATGGCGTAACAGATTATCATCGGTATTCAACAGGGGCTTCTGGGATGGCTATTACCTTGGACAGAAGCTCGGGGAATGGAATACCAGGTATGGTTCAAGCGCCACAAAAAAGAAAGTTTACCTTGGAAAGATCACTAATTATTTCACTAAGCTGAATGTCGCCGAGATAAAGGTCGAAAACGGGGATCTCTGCAAGGGAGACACTATATTGATAATGGGCCCGACAACAGGGGTAATAGAGTACAGTGCAGGAGAAATACGTGTTGACCTTCAGCAGACAGATACAGCTAAAAAGGGAGAACTCTGTTCCATCAAAATTGATAATTACCTGAGAAGGTCCGACAAGGTATATAAATGGGTCGATTCCGATGATCTTAAAAACCAGTGAATAAGCCAGTTCACCAGCTTATTTTACCTGCTGCTTCAAGCACTTTCAAGGTATTGTTTTCAATATCATCAGTTTCGGTTTTTATGCAGATGATATTCTTCTTCGGTTTTTGTCCGATCCCAAACATGTAAGCTTTATCGTAATACTTCAGGGTTATCTCAATTGCTTTTGCAAAATCGCCTGCCTCAACTGCGCTGATCGCACCCCTGGTATTGTCTCCCCCGAGCCGTTTGCTGATTCTTTTGATTGATTCTATAAGGTGTTCCGGCGGATATGTCGAATATTCCGCAATAAGTCTCGGCAATCTTATCCCGATATCCATCAAAAGAACAATTGTGGGAGATGCCTGCATGTTGGAATAAAACTCATCCGGCATAAATACGGTTCCGATGTTTCTGCTTTCATCCTCAAGCCAGACCGGGAAATTATCATCAACTTTTTTCCATTGATCAAAGAGGAGGTTTGCGAAGTGTTCAGTCGATGGCTGGGGAAGCTGTCCAAGGGCTCCGAAAGCAGAACCTTTATGGTTAGCGATACCTTCAAGATCTATAGTCTTGTGCCCGAGTTTTTTAATCTGGTGAAGAATCTGCGTCTTGCTGCTCCCTGTCATCCCTCCCAGGACTACCGTTTTTCGTCTTTGGGAAAGAGATGCGAGAATATGATGCCTGTAGGATTTATAGCCGCCGTCAAGCACTTCAGTGTTCAGATCGCCCAGTGAAAACAGCCATGCCATAGCCTCTGATCGCATCCCTCCGCGCCAGCAATGAACAAGTATTCTGCCCTCCCTGGCAATTTTAAGGGCCTCCCTGAGCTTTTCATGCATTAAGGGACCCGTCAGTTCCAGTCCGGATATAATTGCGCTGCTTCTGCCCTCTTTCCTATATTTTATCCCAACGGCTTCGCGTTCCTTATCATTAAAAAGCGGGATATTGAAAGCGCCGGGGATATGTCCCGCAGCAAATTCTGAAGGAGATCTTACATCGGCAATCGGAATTGTCTCAGCCATTTTCAGAAACTCTGCCGCTGAAGTTTTTTTCAAAACCTGTAATGCCATCTGCCCGGAAGATTAAATGCCTTGTGAAACGATCCTGTTTTTGTCAGCTCTTGCTGAAATGTTTCGCAAAGAGATTTTTCAGATCATCTATCCTGACTGGCTTAGGGATAAACTCCCTGATGCCGGATAATTCTGCCTTTCTTCTTGCGTCGGGCATATTATCTGCGGTAAATGCCACGATGAGCACTGATTTGTCACCAGCGAGTATTTTCCTCGCTGAATCATAACCATTCATTTCGGGCATTATAAGATCCATGAAAATGAGGTCATATTTTTTATTTTTCGCCAGTAAGAAGCCTTCATGACCGTCATCAGCAATATCGTATGAGTACCCCAGCGACTTAAGCATTGTGCCGATAACCTTCTGGTTCATTTTATTGTCTTCGACAACCAGTATCTGAAGATCGCTTTTAATATTACCTGCATCTGCCAGCAGAGAGAGCGTTTCTATATAAGGGAAACCGTCACGGACAGCATTAATAAGTTCATTATCGTCAAAAGGCTTGACAAGATAATGATCAACTCCCATTGTAATGCATTTCATGTAATTCCCCTTCTGGTCGTTTGAGCTGATCATGAACATTACAAAGTTGCCCGACAGATTGTTTTCCCATATGGCATGAGCAGCATCAAACCCGTTAAAATCCTCATCATCAGTAATTACAACAAGGTTGTATCTGTCGTGGTCCTGGCTCAGGTTAGTCTTTATCTGTCCGGTAGTCGATTTCTGGTAAGTTGTGACCGATACGCTTAGCCCCAGCCTGTGCAGAGAGCTCAGTATATCCTCATCGCGGTTATGCGAGCCGGAAATGATAAGGGCTTTTATCTTGTCAAATGAGGTGATTTTCCCCTGGTCAAGGTTCTTTACCAGCTTGTCGTTTGAATATGCGGTTATGGTGAAAGATATCTTTGTCCCCTTGTTTCCCGGAAGACCGGAAGGACTTTCGGCTGTAAGTTCTCCACCCATCATTTCAACAAGCTGTCTTGCAAGGATTGTCCCGAATCCCGATTCATCACTTCCCCACGATGCCTTGGATTCAACATTAATATAATCCCCGAAGATCTTTTTAAAGCTAGCCTTATCAAAGCCTGTACCGGTATCGAGCAGCTCAAAGCCGAGCGTTATTATCCCGTTCCTGTTGTTTTTCATTATGCAGTTCAAAAGTATCTCCCCCTTCTGGGTATTGGAGGCAGAATGGTTTATCAGGTTAGTAAGAACCTGCCGTAACCTGAAGGGGTCAGCAATTATGCTGCCGGGAATATTCTCGTCGATATTATATTTAAAAACAACATCATTATCGGCAATATATGTCTTGGCGAGATCGGAGCAGTAATTTATTTCTTCACTCAGGCTGAACGGAACCTCATCAAGGATCATTTTCCCGGTTTCAATCTTTGAAAAATCAAGGATGTCGTTTATAATGTTAAGAAGAACCTCTGTGGACCGGCGCAGCAGTTTTATTATCTCTTTCACATCATCCGGTGTATCCTTCCTGTTAAGGATGTCCGTCATGCCGATGATCCCGTTTAGCGGTGTCCGGATCTCGTAACTCATTCGCGCAAGGAACTCCGATTTTGCCTCATTTGCCTTTGCTTCCTGCTTGCGCGCAGATTCAAGCATCGTAACATCTATAAGGATCTCCATCGTTGCCTCTTCACCCATGAACACGACAGGTATGCTGTTCCTGTAAAGCACAATTTCACCAATTTCTTTTTTGATAATGACGAACTGGTCGGGGTTGAATGCCCCTCCAAGGTTCTTCGAGAAATAATCATTTCCTTCCGGATGCGTTGTTTCAGGGAAGATCTTTCCTCTCATTTCCGCTTCTCCGGGATATGAGTACTGATTTGCAGCTACCTTGTTGGCCTTTATTATTTCCCTGTTCCTGTTGTGAATTATAACACCCACAGGCATCTCCTCAATAAGCATGAAAAGCATCTTTTCGGATTCGCTCAGCCGCTTCGTCTCCGATTTTTGTTTACTGAGATACCTCATGAAAATAGAGATAAGTAACTGTATCAGAAGAAGCGTTCCGGTCACAATTAATATGGAATTCCGGATAATATATTTTTGGAATAGTTCGGTAGGCGCGGTGAAAACAAGGCAAAGGTTTCTCTGAAGAAGCTGCGTAGGATAAAAGGATGATATTACTTCTTTTGATACGCCATTGATTTCAGCCGTGTGAATAAGGTTGCTAATTGTCCCGTTATCAATAGCTGCAGCAATGGTCAATATCTTTGAGTAGGTTATTTTGCTGCCGCTGTTGTTGAAAATTATATCCCCCGAATCGCTTACCACCCATTGCCATTGGTAATCCTTAAGATTGAACTCCGAGAAAATCTCCTTGAAGTAGTTCTGGTAATCAACCGTAACGACAATATCGCCGATTGCAACATTGTTTTCATAGATAGGAAGATAATAATTGAATTTTTTGTTTTCTTCAACCAGCTTCTCCCGCTCGGCAATTTCACCCTGCACATGAAGCACGTACGGCGGCTGCTCCAGCCAGTCCCCCTGTTCATCTTTTTTTAATGTAAATTCATTCCGGTTGTGGTCGAAGATTTTGATGCCGGTCACAAAATCCTTATATTTTGAATAGAATAATTTCATCCTTTCAGTAACCTGGTATCGCTGGTCTTTATCAATGAAAAAAGAAACCATATCTCCCGGAAGCATTACCTGATTAAGGTCGCTTGTAAAATAGTTATTTGTACCGTCAACGGAAAGCCCCACTATCTGGACCTGCCGGTCGAGAAGGGCGGTAATGTAATTTATCTGTTTATTATAGAGGCTTCTATAATAGAAAAAGTTTGCCAGCATTATTATGACGAAGGCTGTATAGACAAAGATCAGGAGTTTTTTCATCAGGTTTCTCGTTTGCCGGCAAATGGCTGGTAAAGATATGTTAAATAGAAATAAATTCTAATGTACTATCGATATTTACGGTTATTGTCTTCGAGGATATTGACATAGCTCCTGTACCTCAGGTGGTTTATTGTACCGCTTTCGACAGCAGCCCTGACTGCACAACCGGGTTCGTCGAGATGAAGGCAATTATAAAAACGGCACTCTTTTGAGCTTTTAAAAATCTCAGGGAAGAAATGGTATATTTCATTCCTGGCCATATCAAGCACTCCAAAACCCCTTATCCCGGGAGAATCAATGACAAATCCGCCGAAAGGCATAGGGTGCATTTCAGGGAAGGTTGTGATATGTTTTCCCTGTTTATGATAATCTGAGATTGCTTCGGTTTTCAGATCAAGCCCGGGGCTTAATTCATTTATCAGTGTTGTCTTCCCTACTCCGGAATTGCCGGCAAGAAGATTAATCTTATCCTTCATCTTTGTTTTCAGAAGGTCAATGCCCTGGTTTTTGTTGATCGAAAGGCGAAGGCATTCATATCCTATTCTGGTGTAAATCGACTCAAGATATTCCATCCTGTTAATTTCAGTTTCTCCATAAAGATCTGTCTTGTTGATTATTATTGTCGCCGGTATCCTGTATGCCTCAGCCGTTATAAGGAATCTGTCGATAAATTCCACCGGCGTTTCGGGAAGCATTATTGTTATCATCAGAAAGAGGCGATCGATATTGGCTGCAATTATCTGGGACTCCCTTGAGAGGTTTGTTGCTTTCCTGAGAATATAGTTCCTGCGGTCGAGGATCTCTTTAATAATCCCTGTATTTCTGTTTGCCTCAAACTCAAACATCACGTTATCTCCTACCGCAACAGGATTAGTGGTACGCAGATTTTTCTCTCTGAATTTTCCCCTGATAACGCATACGGTAATTTTACCGTCACCATGCAAAACCCTGTAGCGGGAACCGGTTGACTTTATGACAATTCCCTGTTCCAAAACTAAATTTTGTAAAAATGTGTAGAGACGCGTTTTTTGCGCGTCTCTACAAAATTATCAATATAATAATTACATCCTAGGTGTCGGATGCCATTAGAAGGAACGGCTTCATTTCGAAGCTATGGTAATATGGCCTCAGCCTCTCGATATTGTAGTGTTCAGAGACCTTTACTATTTTCTTCGATGACGTGATAACATCAATCGGAACATTGTCATAGCGTCCGTTCTTCAGGACGACAATTCTTCCGTACATCCCTTTCAGTATCAGGTCAAGCGCCAGATTGCCGTATGCCATTGGAACAATTGAATCAAGGAAATCAGGATCACCGCCGCGAACCATGTAGCCAAGCTTCTGGTTGATGACATTGATTGTTTTTCCGCCATTGTATTTCGCTGATATCTCTTTCAGTTTCTGGGAAACAACATCTCCTATACCTCCAAGTTTGGCGTGGCCATAAGCATCTCTTTCGCTGTCGGAGAAAATCATTTCTCCACCTTTGAACATAGCTCCCTCTGAAACAAGAACTACTGAATATTTACTGGGGTTAAGATTCCTGTCCTCAACAAGAAGTTTTGCAAGAAGGTCTATATCAAATTTATATTCAGGAATGACACATCTGTTCGCCGATCCGGCCATTGTCGGGAGCATGGCAGTAAAGCCGGCATATCTTCCGAACACCTCTAATACAAGAAACCTTTCGTGTGATCCTGCTGATGTCCTCAGACTGTTAGTCATCTGAATTGTTCTTGTTACGCATGTGCTGAATCCGATGCAATAGTCTGTTCCGGGAACATCGTTGTCCATCGTTTTAGGGATGGCAACAACCTTCACTCCCATCTTGTACAGATGAACACCATAGCTGAGTGTGTCATCGCCGCCTATCGGGATAAGATAATCCACACCAAGCCATTCGAGGTTCTTGATAATTTCGGGAGTTATGTCATTCACTTCCGCATTATAGGTCCCCTTCAGGTGATCAGGCACACTATCCTTAGACATATGGCTGGGACGAGTTCTTGAAGTATGAAGGAAAGTTCCACCGGTACGTCCGGCTTTGTTTACTATATCGTCGGTAAGGATCTGGAAGCAGTTACTATTGTTTGCCTTGTTATCGCGGATTATCTCCGATATTCCTGCCCATCCCCTGCGCAAGCCGATTACCTTGTATCCTTCGCGGTTGGCACGGATTGTCACCGCGCGTATTGCTGGATTTAGACCCGGCACATCGCCACCTCCTGTCAAAATTGCAATTACACCCTTTGTCTTTGGTATTATCATGATTTTTTGCTTTTTATTTGATACAATATTGTTTTTTGAGACCCCTAAAGTATAACTTTTAAAATTTAATACATGGATTCAGAAGCAAATTTTACCTGCCTTAATGGGATTTCTTTATAATCTATGCAAAAGACTGATAAATGATTAATGGCTTGAAAATTTGTTTATTTCAGCCCCTTTTTGAAATGCTTTCAAGCTTCTCTATGTCAACTATTTCAATTGTCTTTCCGAACACCCTGATGATTCCGTCACGTTTGAAATCGGATAGAGTCCGGATGACATTGGCTGTGCTCATGCCGATATAATCGGCGATCTCTTTCCTTGAGACTGGAAGGTCGAAGACCCTTGAGTTATAAATATCCTTCGTGAAATAAAGCAGGATGAAGGCGACTCTGCCAATAAGGTTTTTCTGCCTTATATCAAGAGTCTGACTAATTATCTTATCGTTGATTTTTGATATTTTTGTTAAAAGCCCCATTGCAAATCCCCCGTTTTTCAGGAAGAGAGCCTTGATAAAATCCAGGTCAACTGTGCACACAACAGAATCTTCAACGGCAGAGACAGAATACCGGTAACGATCTTCAGAAAAGATATTCATATTGCTTACGAACTCGAAAGGCTTGGTAATTGTAATTACCTGTTCGTCGCCCGAAGGAGTTCGTCTGTAAAGCTTAACCAGGCCGCTCTTGAGATACTTGAAGCTTGTGATCTTCTCTCCCTCGTGATTTATTATTTCGCCTTTCCTGAAAGCCTGTTCCTCCTTATTATTGCATAATTCCCGTACAGTTGCTTCGTCAAGATAAGCAAATACGATGTCTCTGAATTCGCAGTTCTCACATATACAATTTGAATTCATTTCGTTCCCGGGTGAAGATTTTCTGCAAATTTACATTTTCCATTGCAGAAACTAATGATATCTTTGAAATAGTAATTAGTGTCAATCTTACACTTAATCCTAAAAACCCATCTGTCATGCTGAAAATTGGGAAGGTTTTATTACCAGGAATTATTATTTTCAATTCGCTTTCCGGTTGCACAACACATTATGAAACCACTGTCAAAACAGGCGGTCCTGAAATCGTGTCATTCAGAGCTCTTCCCTTCTCTCTTTCTGACGTTAAGCTTCTCAGCGGGCCATTTCTGCATGCAACTGAATTGGATATGAATACCCTGTTAAGCTATGAACCCGACAGGCTCCTTTCAAAGTTTTATTCCGAAGCCGGACTCAAGCCCAAAGCCGAACACTATATGGGATGGGAAGATGAGACAATTGCAGGGCATAGTCTTGGTCATTACCTCAGCGCATGTTCGATGATGTACCAGACCACCGGCGACAAGAGGTTCCTCGAGAGAGTCAATTATATCGTTGACGAGATGAAAAAACTTCAGGATACTGACGGGGATGGCTATCTGGGGGCATTCCCGCATGGCAAAAAAATCCTTGAAGAAGAGGTCGCAAAAGGGAACATCCGGTCGCAGGGATTTGACCTTAATGGTATTTGGGTTCCGTTTTATACTGAACACAAAATGATGGCCGGGCTGAGGGACGCTTATCATCTTTGCGGAAACAACACTGCGCTTGAAGTTGAGAGGCGTTTTGCCGACTGGCTTGACGGTATTGTGTTTCCGCTCACTGATGATCAGGTGCAAAACATGCTGCGATGTGAACATGGTGGAATAAGTGAAACGCTTGCCGACCTCTATGCAGACACAAAGGACGAAAAGTACATGAGACTCTCAAAAATATTCTATCAGAAAGCCGTACTCGACCCGCTCAAGGAGGGAAAAGACATTCTGCCCGGGAGACATTGTAATACAAATATCCCCAAGCTTATTGCTTTGTCGCGCCTTTATGAACTGACTGGCGATACGTCGGACAGAAAAGCTGCAGAATTTTTCTGGAATACGGTAGTATATCATCATTCTTATGTTACCGGGGGAAATGGCAATAATGAATACTTCGGCCCTGCAGACAAACTAAAGGATCAGCTGGGAGAGAATACCACAGAATCATGCAATGTGTACAATATGCTTAAGCTCACCGAACACCTCTTTGAATGGGAAGCCTCGGCCAATGTCGCTGACTTTTACGAGAGAGCGCTCTTTAATCATATACTTTCGACTCAAAACCCTGTCGACGGACATGTCGTGTACAACTTGTCGCTCGATATGGGCGGGTTTAAGTATTTCCAGGATCCGCTCGACTTCACCTGCTGCATTGGCACGGGAATGGAAAATCACTCTAAATACGGAAGAAACATTTTTTACCATAACGACAATGAACTATTCCTCTTTCAGTTTATCGCCTCAGAGCTAAGCTGGAAAGAAAAGGGAATTGTAGTAACACAGAATACAACTTATCCCGAAGAGCAGGGGACCACCCTGGAATTCAAATGCGATAAGCCCCTGAAGCTTACGCTGCAGGTCCGCTATCCTTACTGGGCAACCACAGGGATCAGGATAAGTGTGAACGGGAAAGAAATACATATCAAAGGAGATCCCGGAAGCTTTATCCCTGTTGAGAGAACCTGGAAAACCGGAGATAAAGTCGAAGTAAAACTGCCATTTACGTTGCGTCTCGAGTCAATGCCTGACGACAGCAGCCGGGTGGCAGTTATGTATGGCCCGCTTGTTATGGCCGGAGACCTGGGTCCTTTGAAAGATTCCGCCTCAAACGATGCCATGTATGTACCGGTCCTGATGACAGAAAAGAGGGATCCCGCATCATGGATGAAGCCTGTCGATGGAAAGCTAAACACGTTTGTGACTGTTAATGCCGGAAGGCCACGCGATGTTGAAATGAGACCATTATATACTTTTTATGACAGGCGTTATTCGGTTTTCTGGGATATGTTTACCGAAGAAGGATGGGCTGCAAGGCAGGCTGATTACAAAGCTGCGCAAGAGCAGATGAAACAAATAAAAGAAGCTACAATAGATTTTGTAAGGCCCGGGGAGATGCAACCAGAGCGCGATCATAGCTTCAGGGGTGAAAAAACCACGCCCGGAAGTTTTAAGGAACGTGCAAACAGGGAATCGCGGGGAGGATGGTTTTCATTCGTTTTGAAAGTGAACGGAAATATCCCAAATGCACTGGCTGTTGAATACTGGGGAGGATTTCCCGGGGCAAAAACATTCGATATTCTTGTTAATGACAAGCTTATTGCTGCTGAAAATATCACAAATAAAAAAGACGGGCAGTTCATTATGGTTCAATACGATATCCCCCGGGAAATAACTAAAGGGAAATCAAGGGTGACTGTGAAATTCCAGGCTCATCCCGGTAATATGGCAGGGCCCGTTTTCGGGATAAGAACGATTAAAAAATAATAAGTAAATAAGATAAAACATGAGAAAAAGGAAGTTGACCATCATGTTTTTTCTTCTGCCTTTAATTTGCCTGAATAGTTACCCGCAGTATAAAAAGAATGCGGTAGTAATTGAATTGCTTGGGAAATCTTGCTACTATTTTGACATTTCCTATGAAAGAAACCTGACGGAAAGAATCCATATTGGAGGTGGCATCGGAACTTCCGGGATAGATCATTTAGATTTTAATGGCGGAACGTTTAACCGTCTGAATTTTTCGATTCCTTTGTACGGAGCATACTCTTTCGGACTAAAAAGACATCGTATTATTTCTGAAATTGGCATGTCAATATTGGGAAATACAACTCCGTATAACTTTTTGAGCCTTTCAGATGTGACCCCGTTTATCTCAGTTGGGTATGAATATAAGGGAGAGCATTATGTTTTCAGGGTGCCGGTATATTTTGCCTATATCGGGAGAAATGAGTTTTTCCCTTCAGTAATGCCATGGATCGGAGTAAGTTTCGGCAGACTGTTTTGATTGGAATAATTCTTGCTTCTGCCTAAGCCAGAACATGCTCGAGGAATATCTTTATCCCGATGGCTATAAGAATCAACCCGCCAATTATCTCAACTTTTTGACCAAGCCTTTCACCTGCCGACTTGCCAATCCTGATCGCTATCATTGAAGCAAGAAAAGTGACTGTACCAATAATGATGCCTGCGATCCATATCTGTACATCAAGAAGAGCAAAGCTTATTCCCACAGCAAAGGCGTCAATGCTGGTTCCAAGGGCCAGTGTCACGAGGACCATCATTTTAGTATAGTCTAACGGTTCCTTTTCGTCTTCCTTTTTCAGGCCCTCGATTATCATCTTAATGCCCAGCGCTGAAAGCAATCCAAGAGCTACCCAGTGGTCGACAGCCTTGAGTGCCTCCGAAAAGAATGAACCAAGAAAAAAGCCTGCCACGGTAAGCCCTCCCTGGAAAATGGCGAGTATTATAGCCACGCGCATCGCCTGGCGGAAGAGTATCTTGTATCTTACCACACCCATTGAAAGCGATACCGCAAATGTGTCGAAACAGAGTCCGGCAGCTATGGCAAAAATTGTGAAATAATCCATTGGCATTCTATAACACGGGCAAATATAATATAAAACATCATTTTCAGCTTTTTGATTTTGATTGCATATATTTGAAATCCTGAAAATGTTCATATGAGGGTTGTAATACAACGCGTAAAAAGGGCTTCCGTCACAATCGGAAACAAGATCACTGATGAAATCGGATCCGGAATTCTTGTTCTTGCCGGGATTGAAGAAACAGATGATATGTCCGATGTCAATTGGCTCAGCAGCAAGATCGTACAACTCCGCATATTCAATGATGAAGCAGGAGTAATGAACCTTTCGGTCATGGATACTGGCGGAAGTATAATGGTCATCAGCCAGTTCACCCTTCATGCAAAAACAAAAAAAGGAAACAGGCCTTCATACATAAAAGCAGCCAGGCACGAGATTGCAATCCCGCTTTATGAAAACTTAATCAAAAAGCTGTCAGAACTTACGGGTAAAAAAGTTGCAACTGGTGAATTCGGTGCAATGATGGATATCAGTCTGATTAATGATGGCCCCGTTACCATAATAATCGATTCAAAAGAGAAGGAATAGATTATGACATCCCTGGCTGCCAACCTTCCGGACGAAAAAGCAATAAAGAGTCAGAAACAGGCCGTTTTGCTGGTTTCTGCTTTTGCGGCTTTCCTGGTGCCTTTTCTGACATCGGCAATAAATCTTGCCCTCCCGGCAATAGGGAATGATCTTCATGTCAATGCAATAAGCCTCTCGTGGGTCGTAAGCAGTTCCCTGCTGGCAACAGCTATCTTTCTTCTCCCTTTTGGAAAACTTAGTGACATTATCGGAAGGAAGAAGATCTTTACTCTCGGAATAATTCTTTTTACTATCGCAACTCTGCTAATCGTATTCACGAACAGTCTTGCTTCGCTAATCGTGCTGAGGACAATCCAGGGCTTTTCAAGCGCAATGATCTTCGGAACCAGCCTTGCTATTCTCACTTCCGTTTTCCCTGCAGGTGAGAGAGGCAGGGCTATGGGAATACAAGTGACAGCCACCTATCTAGGCCTTTCCACGGGTCCGGTAATTGGCGGAATATTAACTCATTCCCTTGGTTGGAGAAGTATTTTCGTTTTTCTCTTCCTTATCGGCCTTATCAGCATCTATCTTGTTTTCACTAAAATGAAATCTGAATGGGCGGATGCACGGGGTGAAACGTTTGACTGGAAAGGATCGGCAATTTACGGAGTTTCACTGTTTGGTGTCATGTACGGTTTTTCAAAGCTTCCTTCTGTCACAGGATGGATATTTCTGGCATCGGGGATATCAGCCGGGATAATTTTTCTGCTTTTCGAAAGGAGAATTGAACACCCGGTATTTGATGCAAAGCTTTTTCTTACGAACAGGGTGCTGGCATTATCAGGCCTTGCGGCCCTGATAAATTATTCAGCCACAAGCGCGATTGGCTTTTTCATGAGTCTGTACCTTCAGTATGTGAAGGGGCTTGATCCGCGCAGTGCCGGTCTGATAATGATATCTCAGCCCCTGGCAATGGCACTTCTTTCGCCCATGGCAGGCAAGCTTTCCGACCGGAAGAATCCGGGGGTGATTGCATCGGTGGGCATGGGAATTACCGGAGCAGGGTTGGTCCTTCTCTGCTTTATTAATGCCACAACACCTTTTTACCTTATCATTTGCCTTCTTATTCTGATGGGTATCGGTTTCGCCCTTTTTTCTTCACCAAATACAAATGCCATCATGAGCTCTGTCGAAAATCGATACCTCGGAATTGCTTCAGGAGTAGTGGGAACTATGAGGATGATCGGACAGATGACAAGCATGGGCATTGCCATGATGCTCATCTCGCTTTATATCGGGAAACAGACTATTAATCCCGAAACACATACCGGATTCCTGGCAGCCATGAAAACCGGGTTTGTTATTTTCTCTTTCCTGTCACTGTTTGGGGTCTTCGCATCACTAGCAAGGAATAATAAGCTGGAAAATAAAATTTAGTTTCTTCAGGGTTATTTCCACTTCTTGTAATAACAACTTAAATTCATAAATAAAATAATTATGAAAACAAAAAGCATTATATTGAACCCGTTCTTTTTCCTCGTTATGATCTGGCTTTTTATTTTAAACAGTGCTATATGACAAAACTATATCAGAAACTCATTAAAGCTTGTCCCTCAGAATCTGAAATAAAGAAAGAGCTTAAAAAAGCTGCATCTTCGGGTCCGGGAGAGCCTGATAAGCATTTGCTGATGGGCATTCTGAACATGATCGACCTTACCAGTCTGAATACCACAGACAACAAGAGCAATATTATTAACCTTACCGGAAGGGTAAATAGTTTCCAGAGCAGGTTTACCAATATCCCAAACGTTGCTGCAATCTGCGTTTATCCGAATTTCGTTTCAGTTGTAAAAGAAAAACTTAGTGCCAAAAACGTAAAAATAGCTTCTGTCGCAGGAGCATTCCCAACTTCACAGACTTTCAGGAGCATTAAAGTGGCTGAATGCAAAATGGCGGTTGATGCGGGAGCTGATGAAATTGATATTGTTATCCCGGTAGGCGCATTTCTCGGGAATGATTACGCTATGGTTGCTGACGAGATCCGGGAGATTAAGGGAGCTATTGGGAATAAACAATTAAAGGTGATTGTTGAGTCGGGACTCCTTGGCAGCTATGAATCTATATTCAAAGCATCGATGATAGCTATGGATGCCGGGGCCGATTTTATTAAGACATCCACAGGGAAAGTACCTGTCTCTGCAACACCTGAAGCTGCATATGTTATGTGCCATGCAATTTCAAATTTTTATTCCGAAACGGGCATCAGGGTAGGGTTCAAGGCTGCAGGAGGAATTGCATCAATTCAGGAAGCACTTACTTATTACAAAATCGTTAGTCATTGCCTTGGTGATGAATGGCTTAACAACGCATATTTCAGGATCGGGGCAAGCCGGCTTGCAAATAATATTTTATCCGGGATCGCCGGTGAAAAGAATGAACACTTCTGATCAGGAACAGGATATTCAGTTACGTGATACAGCAAAGCATAAGGCAGACACTTCTGTTCATGCTCTTATATCAACAACTGAGACTGCCAGGGTTGCTGATACAATTCCCCGAAAAAAAATCCATATTCTTTCCGTAAAACAAATATCATTCCCGGCAGATACTACTTCCGTGTGTGCCAGGAATGTCATTTATGATGTAACTTTTTACGATTCCTTAAATATAATTACCCGGATTAATGAAGCGGAACAGAACCGTGTCCCATTTCTTTTCAGAGAAAAAAACAGGAATCGGGAAAACGCTGCAAGGATGGTGCTTACAAAACATCTTAAGGATGGTAAAGATCTCCCTGTAAGGCTGTTTCATGAAGATTGGATTATTTTAATCGTTCTTGTTGCAGCATTTCTTTACTCCTCAATCCGGACTTTCTCAAAAAATTTCTCTCCCGAGGTTATCCGGTTTTTCTCCTTCAGGGGAGTCGGAGACCCGGTATCAGGGGACATTGGCGAGGTATTTCACTGGCAGTCGACGATCGTCAACCTGATTTCATTCTTCAATTTAGCGCTGTTCGCATATTGCGCAGCATCATATTATAACTTCATCCCTGAAAGCATATCCGGGATCCTCTTCTGGGCTATTGCATTCGCAATAGTGGCTTTCCTGATTACCATAAGGCACCTGATCTGCTTCGTCACGGGAGGCATAAGCGGCCAAAAGCAGATTTTCAATGAATATATGGTCACTGTTTACCAGTCTTTCCGGTATACTGCGCTTATCCTGTTCGTCCTTATCATCCTTCTCTCATATACTGAAATCTTTTCAGCCCAAACAATTTTCATCATTGGTTTAATTGCTCTCTCAGCACTGTACCTGATGCGCATAATTAGGCTTCTTTTAATTTTTATAAAAAGGAGTGTTTCTGTTTTATATTTGATTTTGTACCTTTGTGCGCTGGAATTTCTGCCTGCCCTTGTCACAGTGAAATATTTGACAGGCTTGTTTTAAGTGGTGAAGTATTACCTGAGAAGTAATAATTAAACTGTAAGAAGTTGAAAATAAGGAAGATTTTAGTATCGCAGCCAGAACCGATGAATCCGAAATCTCCATATTTCGACCTGGCAAAAAAATACAATCTTAAAATAGATTTCAAACCGTTCAACCAGGTCGAGGGGGTCGCATCAAAGGACTTCAGGCACCAGAAAATCAACATTCTCGATTTTACTGCTATTATTTTTACAAGCAAGACCGGGATAGATCATTTCTTCAGGATATGCAACGAACTGCGCGTCATAGTGCCTGATACAATGAAATATTTCTGTATCACCGAGAATGTTGCCTTCTATCTCCAGAAATATATTGTTTACAGGAAGCGAAAGATCTTCCATGGCAAAGCTAAATTCCAGGATCTTATTGATATTATCATAAAGCATAAAGAGGATAATTTCTTTGTCCCCCTCTCAGAGCCGCATAATGCTGAAATCCCTGAACTGCTGGGTAAAAATGGCATTAAGTATACCGTCGGGACCATGTACAGGACCATCAGCAGCCGTTTTACAAATGAGGCCGAATTTGATTATGATATCCTTGTCTTCTACAGCCCTTCGGGTATCAAATCGCTAAAGGAAAATTTCCCTGATTTTGTTCAGGGCGACATTAAGATTGCAGCTTTCGGCCCCACAACTGCCTGCGCAGTTGAACAGGAGGGACTGAGGCTCGACATAAATGCTCCCAATCCAAAGGCGCCATCCATGACCATGGCTCTTGACTTTTACCTGAAGGAGTACAATAAAATCCTGAAGTAATTTCTTCAATATATTAATCCGCCCGGCACTCCGCGGAATAATTTTGCGCTTCTGTCCGTTTCAATTTTTTATTCATGGATACAGGTATCGGGAGGTTCAAAAAATCAGAAAAGCTTTGCAGCAAAAAGATAATCTCTTCACTGATAGATGAAGGGGATTCCTTTTTCCTGCCTCTGTTTAAAGTAATATTTCTGAAAAATCCTGCCCAGCTCCCTTTCCCTGCCCAGGTTGCATTCAGCGTATCTAAAAAAGGATTTAAAAAAGCTGTCACCAGAAACCTTTTAAAGCGCAGAATGAGAGAGGCTTACAGAAAGAATAAATACCTGCTTTATAACCGGCTTCAACTGGCCGGTGCCTGCATTGCTTTTATTATCGTTTACAGGCAGAATTCGGTTGCCAGTTACCCGGAAATTGAAAAAGCAATGGTCGAAACAATAGAAAGGCTGGCTTCCATTGCCACCAGGAGCGCTAATTAATGTTAAAGTTGTCTTAATTAAACCCTTAGCAGGCGCTTTGCCAATTATTATATATATTTTCGTCGTTCAATTTTAAGCTAGTACCAGATATGAAAAAGATACGATCAGGCAGGTTAGCAATTGTTTTGAGCCTGTTGATTTTCGGAGGAGTTTGTGCCGGATTCTTTGCCACACAGGAGACCCGCGATTTCAGGATTGCAAAAAATCTCGACATCTTCTATTCACTCTTCAGGGAACTGAATACTTTTTATGTAGATGAAATCAATCCCGATAAAGTGATTAAAACAAGCATTGACAATATGCTTAAAAGTCTTGACCCGTATACTGTCTATTACCCCGAATCGGAAGCTGATGATTTTACATTCATGACCACCGGGAAATACGGTGGAATAGGATCCCTCATAAGGGGCGGAGGTGACTATGTGACAATAAGTGAAGTATACAAGGGTTTTCCGGCCGACCTCGCAGGCATTAAACCCGGAGACCTGCTTAAGAAAGTTGACGGAGTCTCTTTAAAAGGAGTCTCAAATGATAAGGTAAGCGACAAGCTTAAAGGAAACCCGGGGACCGACATTTCTGTTACCATTGAGAGGAACGGCAAGGAGTTAGATTACAAAATGAAGAGGGAAAAAATTGTCATTCCCCCGGTTCCCTACTATGGAATGATCGATTCAAATACAGGTTATATAAGGTTCACCTCATTCACTCAGGGTTGCAGTCAGGATGTAAAAAATGCTCTTGTTGCATTGAAGGCTGACAACCCTAAACAGATAATTCTTGACCTCCGCGGCAATCCTGGTGGACTGCTCACAGAATCTGTCGAGATAGTAAACCTGTTTGTGGGATCAGACAATGAGGTAGTGTCAACTAAAGGGAAAGTGAAGCAGTCCAATGAGGTTTTCAAAACGACCAGGGCAGCATTAGATGACAAGATCCCGGTCGCCATACTTATCAACAGCGGCACGGCTTCAGCGGCTGAAATAGTTGCAGGTGCCATCCAGGACCTTGACAGGGGTGTCATCGTGGGGCAGCGTTCCTATGGGAAAGGACTTGTGCAGGTTACCCGGCCATTAAGTTATAATACCCAGCTGAAAGTGACAACTGCTAAATATTATATCCCCAGCGGAAGATGTATTCAGGCGCTCGATTTCTCGCATCCTAACGCAGACGGCAGCGTGGGAATTATTCCGGATTCCCTTATCTCGGAATTCAGGACAAGGAACGGAAGGATCGTCAGGGATGGCGGGGGCATCACTCCCGATGTGGTAATATTGCCCGAGACATTGAGCCAGGTCTCATCTGAACTCTTCATCAGGAACCTGATATTTGATTTTGCAACGCAGTATTACTGGGCTCATCCGGATATCAAAAGCCCGTCTCAGTTTATTTTCACCGACCAGGATTATACCGATTTCCGCAATTTCCTTCTGGGCAGGAAATTCGACTATAAGACTGGGACGGAACAGTCTCTGAATGAGCTTATAAACAATGCCAAAAAAGAGAAATACTACGACCTTCACAAGGATCTTTTCAACGAGATCGAAAAAGATATTACCCACTCACTTGATCAGGATCTGTCGATATTCAAGCCTGAAATAAAAGAACTCCTCGAAGAGGAGATAGTTGGACGTTATTTTTATGATGAAGGTGCCATTGCCTGGACAATTAAAAATGATGATCAGGTAAACAAGGCCATTGAGGTTTTGAACAATAAGGACAAATACAGTTCAATACTGAGCGGAAAAACAGGATCACAGTTAATCACACAAAAGGATACTCCTGCTGCCAGCCAGAAGAAGATTCAGAATAAAGGTGTATTTTCAGCACCTGTTTAAGCCAGGCTGTTTTCCTTCCACCCGGTGCTGCTGTCTTCAAATATCTCTTTTTTCCACACCGGAAGGCTTGCTTTGATCATTTCAATAGCTTTGGAGCACGCATCTATTGCATGACGCCTGTGCCCCGCTGAAACAAGCACAAAAAGAGAGGCTTCGCCAGCCATTACCACGCCCCTGGAATGTAAAATATCCATTGATTGTACATCATTGTATTCAGATAATATTAAGCCTTTGATTTTGCCTGCTTCCGCCTCAACCATATTCTCATATGCAGAATATTCAATGGCCTTAACCCGCTTTGCACCTTTAACATCTGCCCTTACCTGACCAATGAAAACCGAATGGCCGCCACTGTCGGTATTTCCAGCCAGCGCAGCAAGACAGGAGGAGATCATCTCCTGAGTTATAGGGCCGTTTATTAGTGTTTTTTGTGACATTTTATTTTTCTTTATCCGCCGGCAAAAGGCGGCATGTATGCTATTTCGTCACCATTTTTAAGTACAGGATCTTCATTTATAAGTTCATTATTCACTGCTATCCGGAAGTTATAATGAGCAATCTCAGGAAAATCGTCCCCAATCCTCATTTTAAGATCAGCAAATGATGTGACGCCTTTGTAATGCTTAAAGGCGGTTTGTGTCACCTCAGCCAAAACCCCGAAAAAGAGTACCTGAATTTCCATCTGTTTAAATTTTAAATCACTTTTCCCGGTAGCCGGTCACCGGTAGCCGCTCAATGCGCTTCGAACCAGTTCTTTCCTGTGCCCCAGTCAACCTTAAGTGGCACATCAAGACTGGCGGCTCCTGACATTTCAGCTATTACCATTTCCCTGAGACTGTCAAGTTCAGATTTAACGGTTTCAAAAATAAGTTCGTCGTGAACCTGAAGTATCATTTTTGATTTGAAACTCCCCGATTTCAGCTTATCATTTATCCTGATCAT
Source organism: Bacteroidales bacterium (assembly GCA_003152835.1). Taxonomy (GTDB): domain Bacteria; phylum Bacteroidota; class Bacteroidia; order Bacteroidales; family VadinHA17; genus LD21. The sequence continues at coordinate 41,478 of PMBC01000195.1, forward strand.
CGCTATCTTAATAATATCGGCGGCGGAACCCTGTATAGGGGCGTTTATAGCATTCCTTTCTGCGTTTCCCCGCACCACCTGATTTCGCGAATGTATATCGCGGAGGTATCTTCTCCGTCCGAACATTGTGGTTACATACCCTTTGTCCCTGGCTTTCATTATGCTCTCATCCATGTATGTTTTTACACCTGGATATGAGTTGAAATATCCATCGATCAGATCTTTGGCCTCTTTCCTCCCGATATTAAGCCTCTCCGATAAACCGAATGAGGAGATCCCATAAATGATTCCGAAATTTGCAGTCTTAGCCCTCCCTCTCATCTTCCGGGTAACATCTTTGATATCGACACCGAAGATTTTTGATGCTGTGGCAGCGTGGATATCGTTACCTGAAAGGAAATCAGCAATCATGCTTTTATCTTTGCTAAGGTGAGCCATCAGCCTGAGTTCTATCTGAGAATAGTCTGCGGACAGGAATATGCATCCGGATGCAGGAATAAATGCTTTACGGATTTCCCTTCCTCTCTCATCCCTTACCGGGATGTTCTGAAGATTGGGATTATTTGAGCTTAGGCGTCCGGTAGCAGCAACAGCCTGATTGAATGATGTGTGTATTCTTCCTGTCCTGGCATCTACCAGCAGCGGAAGCGCTTCAACATAAGTTGATAAAAGCTTTTTCAGTCCCCTGTATTCCAGAACCTTGTCGACAATCGGATGCTTGTGGGCAAGCCGCTGCAGTATTTCTTCGCTGGTAATGAACTGTTGTGTTTTTGTCAATCTCGCCTTATCGTCAAGCTTTAGCCGCACGAAGAGAATATCGCCAAGCTGCTTTGGTGATGATATATTGAATTCCGTACCGGCAAGAACATATATCTCCTTCTCAAGGGCGATAATATCCTCCCTGAGCCCGGATGTAATTTTCTTCAATTCTTCGGTGTCGAGTATCACTCCGTTTCTCTCCATCAGGGCAAGAACAGGAATGAGCGGCATCTCGATTTCACTGGCCAGCGGCGCAAGACCTGCAGCCCTGATCTTTGGTTCAAATATCTCTTTGAGCTGCAGAGTGACGTCGGCATCCTCAACTGCATATTCTTTCAATTTTTCATCAGGAACCGACCGCATGTTCTTCTGAGATTGCCCTTTTTCACCAATAAGAGACTCGATATGAACCGGTGAATAGGAGAGGTAAACTTCCGATAAAAGGTTCATATTGTGGCGCATGTCCGGCTCAAGAAGATAGTGGGCGATCATAGTGTCGAAGAGATTTCCCCTTACTTCAATGCCGTAGTTTGCAAGGACCTGGATATCAAATTTAATGTTCTGCCCAATCTTGAGTATGGCCGGATTTTCAAGCGGCGGCCTGATAATTTCAAGAAACTTCATTGTCTCTTTTTGCGATTCAGAAAAGCGGAAAAGGTAGCCCTTCCCCTTTTCCCACGACAATGAAATAGCAACTATCTCAGAGTTGAGGGGATCAATGCTGGTGGTCTCGGTATCAAAGCATATCTCCTTCTGCTTTTGAGCTTCCCTGATCACCTCCGTGAGCTGATTGGTGTCAGCTATCAGCACATAATTATGACTGATGTTGCTGATATCCGATTTTGGAGCAGCCTCTTCCCAGGGCGGAACATCAGGGCCGGAAAAAAGATCCCCCTGAATTGATTGTTCCGGAGCCGGTTCTGGCCTCACTTCCTGCGATTTTGCCTTTCCTTCCACCTCCGAAAGTATTCTTGCAGCAACATTCTTGAATTCAAGCTCATCGAAAAGAACCTTAAGCTTTGCTGCATCCGGGACTTCAGTAATCAGTTTCTTTTCATCAAGTTCGACAGGAACATTGAGTTCTATTGTTGCAAGCTTCTTTGAGAGTTCTATTTTATCCCTGTTGTTTTCGATTATCTCTTTCAGCTTTCCCTTCAGTTCCGATGTGTGTTTGAAAAGCTCCTCAACAGAATCGTATTCAGAGATAAGCTTCATTGCTGTCTTGGGCCCTACACCAGGAGCTCCCGGGATATTGTCGGAGCTGTCGCCCATGAGGGCAAGTATGTCAATTACCTGTTCTGGCCGCTTAACGGAGAATTCCCTTTTAATATCCTCAACGCCCCATTTAACGGACTCATTGCCACTTCTCGACGGCTTAAACATGAAAACATTATCTGAGACGAGCTGTGCATAATCCTTATCGGGTGTCATCATATAGGTTGTGAAACCATTAACAGATGCCTTTTTGGCGAGGGTTCCAATGACATCGTCGGCCTCATAGCCAGGGCAGTCAATGACCGGAATCTTATATGCTTCGATAAGCCTTTTTATGTATGGGACAGACTTTATGATGTCTTCCGGTGTTGCGTCCCTGTTTGCCTTATACTCCTTGTACATTTCATGACGGAATGTAGGTGTGGGAGTATCAAATACAACGGCAATATGTGATGGCTTCTGTTTTTGAAGCACCTCTTCAAGGGTAAGTAGAAATCCGAATATGGCGGAGGTATTTAAACCTTTTGAGGTTATTCTTGGGTTCTTTATAAATGCATAATAGGCCCTGAAAATAAGGGCGTAGGCATCAAGTAAGAATAGTTTTTTAGGGTTATTATCATTCATTTATTAATCCTGTTTTTAAATCAATATTTTGAGTTTGGAGTGCCTGGAGTACTTAGAGTTATTCCTTTCAACTTTAGTCACTTCAAACTTTAGCTCACTTTAAGTACTCCTTTNNGCAACAAGGTTTTCGCAGGTTGGCTGGTAACCGACAACTACCGTGTTCCCGAATGTTCTAGTCATCATACCCATCTTCTCCTTGTCGAAATCGGCAGAAACAACCACTGAATGGTCAAACTGATTAACAATGTTTCCGAGAACAATACTTTTCAGTTCACTGAAATCAATCACCATCCCGTTTTTTGGATTACTATTATCAGCAACAGGAACCCCTGAGATTGTAACAAAGAGCCTGTATGAATGACCATGTACATTCCTGCACGGACCATCGTAATTCCTCAGGACATGAGCCATTTCAAAAGTGAATTCCCGAGTAACCCTTATAATTGAAGCCATCTCTCCCGGATTAATTAATAACATTCAAAATTAACTATTCCCATTGATTTAAGATGAATTGTACTATCCTGTTTTGTAAGCAAAAAAGTGTTAAAAAACATAAAATAATCCCTTAAGTCCTTTATTTCAATACCTTTGTGCTTATTCTCAAAAAGAAAAGGTTATAATGGAACAAGAAAATATTAAGTTGACTTTTCCTGCAATGTTTAGTGAGACAGTAAGCAGATTCGGAAGCCATGGGGCTTATGCCTTTGCGGGAGAAGAACCTATTACCTGGGAAAACGCGCACAGGCAGATAGAGTCCTTATCGGCATTTCTTGAAAAAAACGGGATACTTCCCGGGGACAGGGTTGCGATATTAAGCACTAACATGCCAAACTGGGCAATTGCCTATTTTTCGATCACCTGTATGGGCGGGGTTGTGGTCCCGATTCTTCCTGATTTTTCCTTTACCGAAGTTGCAAATGTTCTTGAGCATTCAGAGGCAAAAGCAATTTTTATTTCATCAGGACTTTTACCCCGAATCGAAGGATTCAAATCAGAAAACCTTAAAACCGGAATTCTTATTGAGGATTTTTCTCTGGTTTTTTCAGAAAAGAGTTCATTTAAATTTGATCCTGATGCCGTGCCGGCTAAACAATATGATGTGAAAGAGGATGATCTTGCATCAATAATTTATACATCGGGTACAACCGGCCGTTCAAAAGGGGTGATGCTTACCCACAGGAACATCTCTTTCAACGCATTAAAAGGAAGAAAAATTCAGTCAATGGATGAAAATGATCGCTTCCTTTCCGTTCTTCCATTATCGCATACATACGAGAATACTCTTGGCCTTATTTTACCCATGCTGTGCGGAGCGTGCGTCCATTATCTCAGGAAGCCGCCAACCCCGTCAGTATTATTGCCGGCACTGGAAATTGTGAAGCCAACAATTATGCTTACTGTTCCGCTTATTATTGAAAAAGTTTACTTCAGCAAGATTCTTCCTGCATTTACTGAGAAATGGATTATGCGGGTTCTGTATAAGCTCCCATTCATGAGAAAAAAATTGAATCTGATTGCAGGCAAGAAGCTTTTCAAAACTTTCGGGGGTAAGTTAAAATTTTTCGGCATCGGGGGTGCCAAGCTCAACAAGAGCGTCGAAAAGTTCCTTCGTGAAGCAAAATTCCCTTATGCCATTGGCTATGGCCTTACTGAGACATCCCCTCTTCTTGCAGGCGCCAATCCTGTAAACACAGTTTTTGAATCTACAGGCCCTGCAATTGAAGGCATTGAACTAAAAATCCACAACCCCGATAATAAGACAGGAGAGGGAGAAATCTGGGCAAGAGGAGCTACTGTCATGAAAGGTTATTATAAAGAGCCTGACATGACCGCTGAAGTCATTACCGGGGACGGATGGTTTAAAACCGGAGATCTTGGTGCACTTGATTCCGGGAATAACCTCTACATTAAAGGTCGTCTTAAAAATATGATTGTAGGCGCAAGCGGAGAAAATATATATCCTGAAGAAATCGAATCAGTGATCAATAATTTCCGATTCGTCGTTGAATCACTGGTTATCCAGCAAAAAGGCAAACTGGTTGCTTACGTCCACCTCAATATGGATGAACTCGAAAAGAAATACATGACCCTGAAACAGGATATGTCGGAAAAGTATGAGGAGAAAAAGAATGAATGGATGGAGGAACTTAAGGAGTATGTCAACTCGCAGGTCAGCAAATTCTGCCAGATTAACAAAGTTGTCCTTCAGCCGCTTCCATTCCAGAAGACAGCCACGATGAAGATAAAGAGGTTTCTGTACACATGATCAAATGCCTGTACTTACCCCCTTTTTGTTTCCCCCTCTCTACTTCGTAAAGAGGGGGAAATTATTTTTATGGAGATAATATATAACCCCTTCTCCGAATAAACAAAGAAGGGGTTTAGATAATGATAGAGTTAATATAATTATAACGCTGCCTTATATCTCCTGTTCACCTCATCCCAGTTGACAACATTCCAGAATGCATCGATATAATCGGCTCTCTTATTCTGGTATTT
>PMBC01000195.1:46626-48280 GCA_003152835.1 Bacteroidales bacterium
CCTTTTCCAAGGTTATTCCAGAAAAGAATGTGATTATAAAATCCGCCGCCATTGTTTCTTACTGCATCGCCTGCCGTTGAGACAGATGCAAATACCTTTTCAAGAGGCATGTTCTCAAGAGGCGTTCCCTTTACAGCGTTAACATAATTATTAAAATATGTCCTGTGATGCCTGTCATAATGAATCTCCATAGTCCTCGCATCGATATAGGGCTCCAGCGCGTCATAAGCGTATGGCAGAGCCGGGAATTCCAGTGTCTGATTATTTTCCATGTTTATATTATTTAAATTAGTTACATTTTGCCCAAGGGATTTTCCTGTTATATATGTAGCAGCAACCCCGAGTCCCAGATTTTTAATGAAATTTCTTCGTTCCATGGTTGTAAATTATGCTGTTAAACAATCCGGAATATGTTTTGTTCAGAAATATTCTCTTTTACCTGCGGTATTTACTTTTATTATTTTAAATGCAACTTTTAAGTTATTTTTGTCGTTATATATATCTAACCAAAAAAGCTTTTATGAAACGGATTTTCACATTATTACTCATCATGGTCTTTGCTGCAACTTTATTAACGAGCTGCAAAAAAGATAAAGGGAATCCCCCTGCACTGCCTCCAGCAGAATCTATGGAAATAGATTTCAGTAATTTCTTAACCGGCACAAAATCGGGAGTTGCAGATCTGCCTAAAGGCGTAAATGAAATCAACTGGGACTATGCAGCGCTTATGGCAAGCTACTGGAAAACAGTAATCGCAAGTACTCTTGCCATTCCGGTTGCCGCATTCAAACTGGCTGTTAATCAGACACCTACATACCTTTCTGACAAAACATGGCAGTGGAGTTATACTGTTTCAGGACTCACAGGTTCGTATACAGCCAGGCTTACCGGTCAGACAAGGTCCTCAGATGTGTTGTGGAACATGTACATATCGAAAACAGGGACCGGAAGCTTTACTGACTTTCTATGGTTTACCGGAACTTCAAAACTTGACGGCAAAGGAGGACAGTGGGTTCTTAATTACAGCCCCTCCTTCAACGAACCTTTGCTCCAGATTGACTGGACTGGCTCCGGTACCGACGTTGAATACGTGAAATATACCTATGTAAGGGCACTAAACGATGCCCGTACAGCAGATCCTTTTAAAAACAGTTATATTGAGTTCGGATCAAGTACGGGAACATATAATCGCTACTACAATATCCATTTCTATTATCTGACAGAGTTCTATGATGCCAACGTTGAGTGGAGCACTACAGGAATAATCGGCAGGGTAAAATGCGCTAAATTTTTTGGCGACAGCGTTTGGCATTGCTGGGATGCAACGCATGTGGATGCGACCTGTGTGACAAAATAAAATAACCTGAGAGGCGTTGCAAGCAACGCCTCTTTTTGTTTATTATTTTACTGCTTTCTGCAGTTCATCTGATTCGAAAATATTTTTCCCGGTTTCTTTATCCAGAAGCACGATCATTGCCCTGGCAACATCCCTTCCATGAATTGCTCTGTATTTAAGCAGCTTCCCGGCAAGCACGGGCTGGATAACCTTCATCACCACCTTGCCTGCTATTTCCCCCGGACGCCTTTCCTTTCTCTCCCCCATGAGCATTGATGGCCTGACAATTACTGTTTTCTCAAAACCGGCATTTAGAAT
>PMBC01000195.1:48366-57747 GCA_003152835.1 Bacteroidales bacterium
GGGATATTGCTGAAATCAGTAATTATTTCCTCAACACCCGAAGAAGATATTCCTGCAGATTGCCTTACAAATATCCTGATGGCTGAATAGTTACCGGTCTTCTCCAATTCCTCAAGGAGCAAGTTGCCTACCAGGCCGGTAGCTCCGAAAACAATAGCTGTTCGCTGTTCCATGTATTTATCATTTAAAGGGGGAAAGTTACTAAAAGCCTTTCATTGCCGTAAAATTCTTTTCTCTTTTATATAATGGGGTACCATTGATTTTTTTACTATTTTGCACCCCGGAAACTGAAGCAACATGTCGGCAAAGAACAAATCAATTTTACTAATTCTCACAATCCTGATACTTGACCAGATACTTAAAATATGGGTCAAGACCCACATGGAGATTGGTGATGAGATTCACCTTTTCGGGAAGTACGGGATGCTTCATTTTATTGAGAATAACGGGATGGCTTTTGGCATGGAAATGGGTGGGAATAAGGGGAAGGTCATTTTAAGCCTTTTCCGTATTATAGCCATTAGCGGAATCGGCTGGTTTCTGGTTTCACTTTTGAAGAAGAAGGCCAATACCGGACTTATCCTTGCTGTCAGTGCCATCCTTGCAGGAGCTATTGGCAACCTTATCGACAGTGCGTTTTATGGCATGATATTCAGTGAAAGCTTCAGCCAGCCAGCAATTCTTTTTCCCCCCGGTGGAGGTTATTCTTCATTCCTTCATGGAAGAGTGGTCGACATGTTCTATTTCCCTGTAATAAATACTCATTGGCCGGCATGGTCGCCAATCAGGCCGGGAGAATCCTTTATTTTCTTCAGGCCAGTCTTTAATGTTTCCGATTCAGCTATTACCTGCGGAGTATTCGCGATACTGATATTCCAGAAAAAAATGTTCAAGAATCTGAATTAATTAGGCGGAAGGCTTTGGACTGCTAACATCAGGCACCCAGCAACAAGCAATAAGCAACGAGGACCCAGCAACCTTTTTATTCCTTACAGCAATCCCCTATACTGTTCAGGATATCCCTGAGATTTGGATGCCTGAGAAAATACCAGGTATTCTTGCCTTCCCTCTTTGATGAAAGCACTCCCCTGTCTTTCAGAATTACCAGGTGATGTGAAGCAGTCGATTGCTCAATGCCGAGTTTCTTATGTATCTCTGTTACTGTCCGCTTTTCACCGTCTTCAAGATACTGTACAATTGCAATCCTGACGGGATGAGCAACTGCTTTCAGCATATTTGCAGCCTTTTCAATTACTTCCGGTTCGAGCTTTTTTATCTCCATCTGCATTAAATTGCTATACAAATATATATAAATATGTTAATATGTCCCCGTTGAAATCCCCGGCAATTGTTATATTTGAGTGAAATATATCCGGATGTCACTTCTTGCCGAAATCAGAAAGCCCGTTGAAAAAGAGATGGATGAATTTGAATCCTACTTCAACAGGACCATGAAAAGCGATATACCGCTTCTGAAAATCATTTTAAATTATATTCTGCGTAGGAAAGGTAAGCAGATGAGACCACTTCTGGTGTTCCTTACCGCAAAGCTCAACGGGAATATATCTGAACCGACATTCGTGGCAGCGACACTGGTAGAACTGCTTCATACCGCATCTCTCGTTCATGATGATGTTGTGGATGATGCTCACGAGCGGCGCGGTGCATTATCGGTTAACGCGCTGTGGAACTCGAAAATAGCCGTCCTTGTTGGTGATTATATGCTTTCAATGGGCCTGCTTATCAGTGTTGAGAAATCGCGTTACGATATGCTGGAGATAGTCTCTGAGGCTGTTAAATCGATGGCGGAGGGGGAGCTTCTGCAGCTTCAGAAAGCCAGAAAACTGAATATCAAAGAAGAAGATTATTATAAGATTATCGTCAGCAAGACTGCGGCCCTTATTGCTGCCTGCACTGCCACCGGAGCACGTTCAGTAACTGAGGACCCCGATATCATACAGCTGATGAAGGATTTCGGGGAGAATATCGGAATTGCATTCCAGATAAGGGATGATATTCTCGATTATGAATCAAACGGCTTTACCGGCAAAATTGTTGGCAACGACATTAAGGAGAGAAAAATAACCCTTCCGCTTATCCATTCCCTTGAGCTTGCCTCTGCGTCTCAGAAAAGAAAGATAATCTCCATTGTCAAAAACAAGAAGAAGACCAGAGAAGAGATCAGTGAGGTAATACAGTTCGTCTCATCAACAGGCGGTCTTGAATATGCAGAAACCAAAATGAATCAATACCGCGACAAGGCGCTGGCCATTCTTGATTCATACTCTGCTTCAGATGTCAGGGAATCGCTGCAGCAGTTTGTCAATTACACGACTTCCCGTAACAAATAACCCTCATGTCAGACAGTGTTACGCGGTCTGTGCTTCAAGCTTAATCCTGGCGACCTTATCCAAGTCTTTGACATAATACCCCGATCCTATAAAGAATAGTGCCGATCCGATCAAAAGGACAAATGGCAATATTGAAAGTGCGGTCTGAATGTTTGAAAGGTCATATATTTTACCCAGTACTATAGGGGCCATTGAAGAACCAAGAAGATTCTGGACAACTACGGCAATTGCATAGGATGTTGCGCGCAATCCGGGATGAATGACATCTTGTGTAACGGCAATAGCTCCTGCAAGGAATGCCGTTATAAAGATCCCAAAGACCAATAAGCCTACATATTGTATTGTCCCTTTAAACACAGTAAGGGCGATAAACAGGATTACAGCAGAAATAACTGTAGTTATCGCAGGAAAGAGCATTCTTGCATTTGGCCTTGTTCTTCTCCAGAAATCGGTAAGAAATCCTCCCAATGGTGCGCCAATCAGGGCAAGAACCATTACAGAGCTTGCCATTTTTCCTGCTGTTTCAGCACTAATTCCTCTTACTTTTTCAAAATAGGTTGGCAACCAGGTTATCATCGCTGTAGTCACAAATACAACAGCAGCCATCCCAAAGTAAGTGAAAATGACCGACGGTTTGGTTATAAACTCTTTAACCAGATCTTTTCTCTCCATTTTGATCTTATTGCTGTCCTTATCAAAAAAGGAGAGATCGACAGTCTTATAATCTTTTACAAAATAGAAGAGCACCGCAACTATAAATCCGGGTAAAGCAACCAGTCCGAAAGCGTGTTTCCAACCTAATTTAGCAGCAATTATCCCTCCGAGCAGAACTCCGATTGCGCTCCCCAGAGGAATTGAGGCATTCCAAATTCCCATCATTCTTGCCCTCCTGTCAACAGGATATAATCCTGAAATCATTGCGGTACCGCCAGGGGCATATCCTGCTTCACCAATTCCAATTAACATCCGGGCCAATAAGAGCTGGACAAAATTGCCTGTCAATGCACAAAGAGCCGTTGCAAGGCTCCACAGAACTGCCATTACGCCTATTGTCCTTGCCCTGCTCCACCTGTCAACAAGAAGGGAGACCGGAAATGACAGTATGACAATTGCCCAGTAGACCGAAGAGACAAGAAGCCCGCTTTGGGTATGTGTTATGCCCCAGTCATGTTCAATGTGAGTAAACATAGACGTGACAACCATCCTGTCGATATAATCGAACATATAGAGCAGGAAGAGAAGCATGAAAACATAGTTTGAATACCCCCTGGAGAAAAGGTATCCTTGTGGATTTTCAGTATTTTTCATAATGATTTTCTTATTACCCTATTACCAAGTAAGATAAAAAAAATGTAAGTTGAGATTAAAGTTGTATTTTTAAGTCTTTATACTTACCGGAACATTTACGCGGAAAATACTTTCAAAATTCAGAAATATTTTAACCTCTAAAAATGGTAACACTGAGACAAATTGAGGAATTCATTGCTTCGGAACCAATAGCAATGGTTGGCGTTTCAAGAGATCCGAAAAAATTTGGTTTTACTGCCTTCCGTGAGTTGAAAGAGAAGGGGATGAATATCATTCCGGTCAACCCATACACCGAAGAGATAAACGGCATAAGAGTTTATCACGATCTTAAATCATTGCCTTCTGGAGTGAAAGGCATCATAATTGTGACGCCAAAAGCTGTGACTGCCGCCGTGGTAAAGGAAGCAAAAGAAGCCGGGTACAAGCAGATCTGGATACAGCAGAACTCTGACACCAAAGAGGCAGTGGCTGAATTGCAGGGAACAGATATTAACTATATTACCGGCCAATGCATCCTTATGCATTATAAGCCCCACAGTTTTCATAAATTCCACAGAAGGATTAAGCTGTTTTTCGGCCGGTTCCCTAAATAAAACATGACACATATAACTGAAGAAAATACTTTCATCTATTCCATTGAACTCGCCGTACGCGATTATGAATGCGATATACAGGGTGTTGTAAATAATGCCAATTACCTGCATTATCTCGAACATTCGCGTCATGAATTTCTGATTTCCAGGGGAATAAGTTTTGCCGATCTTCATGAAGAGGGACTTGATCTTATAGTTACAAGAGTGGAGATCGATTATAAATATCCGCTCAGAAGCCGCGATAAATTTGTTATCAGGCTTAATGTCCGGAGGGAAGGAAATATCAGGGTGATCTTTGACCAGATTATATTCAGGCTGCCAGATGAAAAACTCATCGTGAAGGCATGTGTTACCGCCGTCGCAACAAAAAAAGGGAAGCCCGTTGCTCCTGGAGACCTTATAACAAGACTTGGATTGAATGAATAGAAGATCCTGCAGGCAACCCTGCTCAATAAATATCATTAAATTCCGGAAAAGATAAATTATTACATCTTATAAAATCTTTCATTACCGCAATGTCCAGGAAAAAGATCACACGAAGAGTGTTCGTTTCATCAGTTGTCATGGCCGCTGGAACAGTTGCCCTTGGAAAAGCCTTCCCAACTCATGATATATTGAGGCCGGAAGTAAATGCTGATCCTCTGCAAAAGGTATCTCTTGGAAAGAGCAGTATCAAAACGACACTTCTGGGAATGGGAACAGGGTTCAATGGCTATAATCGGTCTGCAGCAATAACCAGGGCCGGAACTGCAGAAGCCATGATCCGGTATGCATATGATTCCGGCATCCGTTTTTTCGATTGTGCCGACACCTATGGAACTCATCAGTTTGTATCAAAGTCACTGAAGGGATTCCCTCGTGATAATTACACAATAAGTTCAAAGATATGGGTCGGCCAGGGAGGTATACCAGAGCCTGAAAGGCCAGGCGCTGATATTGTCGTTGACCGCTTCAGGAAAGAACTTGGAACAGATTATCTTGATGTTATCCAGTTGCACTGTATGACCAATGCAGGATGGACAGATGAGTACAAAAAACAAATGGATCTGCTTGAGAATCTTAAAGCCAAAGGAATTATCCGGGCGCATGGTGTCTCGGTTCATTCCCTTGAAGCAATGGAAGCCGCTGCTGCAAGTCCCTGGGTTGATGTAATCCATGTCAGGATCAATCCGTTCGGTGTGGCAATGGACTCCAAAGATCCGGAAAAAATTATCCCGGTAATCAAGAAACTTCATGCCTCCGGTAAGGGGGTTATTGGCATGAAGCTCATCGGTAATGGGAATTTTCGCAATGATTCTGATAAAATTGACCAGTCGCTGAGATATGTTCTTGGACTGGGAACCATTGATATGATTATCGCCGGATTCGAAAAGCCTGAACAGATTGATAATTACATATCAAGAGTTGAATCGGCTTTAATAACTCTCAAAGAACGCAAGAAATAACCGAAATGTTTTAAGGATACGATAATGAAAAGATCACTGTTTTTCTTAATCATATTAATAATGAACCTGCAGTTCATCTCAGCCCAGGATGCGGGTATTAGCAAACTAATCTTGGAGGGAGCGAAGCTAGAAAAACTTGCTGATGGATTTCTTTTCACAGAGGGGCCATCGGCCGATGCAAAAGGCAATGTTTATTTCACTGACCAGCCGAACGACAGAATAATGGTCTGGAATACAAAAACCGGTTTATCGGTTTTCATGCAGCCCGCAGGTCGATCCAACGGAATGGCCTTTGATAGCCAGGGTAATCTTTGGTCGTGTGCTGATGAAAAGGATGAACTCTGGAAGATCATGCCGGGGAAGAAGGTTGAGGTGGTTGTGACAAATTACAACGGGAACCTGCTTAATGGTCCTAATGATCTGTGGATAAGTCCTAACGGCGGAATTTATTTCACTGATCCTTTTTATAAGCGTACCTGGTGGGATCATGATAAAATGCCGCAGGATAAGCAATGTGTCTATTACCTTGAGCCGGGGAACAAAACGGTTATAAGGGTTGCCGACGACCTTGCTCAGCCTAATGGAATTGTTGGAACTCCAGATGGCAAGACATTGTTTGTTGCAGATATCCAGGGAAACAAAACGTGGTTATATTCAATAAACCCTGACGGTTCACTTTCGGGGAAAAGACTCTTTTGCGAAATGGGATCTGACGGAATGACGATCGATTCCGAAGGAAATCTTTACCTTACGGGTACAGGAGTTACCGTTTTTGACAGAAGCGGAAAGAGAGTCGGCAATATTCATATTCCGGAAAGCTGGACGGCAAATGTCTGTTTTGGCGATAAGGACTTTAAAAGCCTATACATCACTGCCAGCAAAGGTCTCTACAGGATAAAGCTTAAAGTGAGGGGAACCCGGGGCTGATAGTACTTCCAGTTTCCTTATTCTGAGTTTATTTCAACAATTCTGCGATTTTTACAATTTATCAATCCCCTGCTTTCTACCCCTGATCACTTTTTTTCAACTGTTCATCAATTTTAGTACAATCGAGTGGTTTCCTTGTGGAAAATTCTCTATAATTGTGACCTTGGTTTTGTAACAAAAATTATTTTCATTTAAGATTCTTTAGAGATGGACGGAACACGAAGGGCGGATATCATGCCGGGAATATCAGTGATGGTTGAACTTACGGAAGATAAGCGGACAGGCAGGCTTACCGGGGGCAGGGTCAAGGAAGTGCTTACCTCCTCTCCCATTCATCCTCATGGAATAAAAGTGATGCTCGAGAGCGGACTTGTAGGAAGAATCAAACAGATTATCTGAATTCTGCAGGTAATCATAGTTTTCAATCATTCAAAAAATTAACTAATTTTGAATTCTGTTGAACCTGTTGTATTCATGGTTTCTGTTTACTAATTCAACTTTTTGAAAAATGGAATATGAGGATTTTCTGATTACCACACTCGGAAAAGGGAATGTGCTTACTCCCTTAAAGCAGAGTCAGCGGACCGATAGTCCTGTCTATAAATTTGTCAACGACGACGAGAGGATCCTTTACGAAGTAACTCTTGAGTCATTTGAAAAGTGCAAAGAAAAAGGTGTGATGCCGGTTTCCTTTGAGAAAGCAGGGCCTAAAGAGACAATTTTCTTCGAGCCCGCCAAGACAAAGGTGGCTATTGTTACATGCGGCGGCTTGTGCCCGGGACTCAACAATGTCATACGTGCTCTTGTCAATCAGCTCTATTACAGGTATGGCGTGAACAGGATCCTGGGGATCAAATATGGCTTTGAGGGCTTCATCTCAAAATACAATCACCCTGTTGTGGAACTTACGGCACCGATGGTTAACGATATACATCTTTCCGGGGGATCCTTCCTGGGAATGTCTCGCGGGGACCAGGATGTAAAAGAGATAGTCGATACTCTCGAGATTCTGAATGTCAATATTCTCTTCTGCATCGGAGGCGATGGAACTTTGCGTGGCGCGCATTCTATTCATGAAGAAATTGTAAAAAGAAAACTGAAAATAGGCGTTGCCGGTATTCCTAAAACAATTGACAACGACATTGACCTTATCCAGAAATCATTTGGCTTTGAGACTGCTTTTTCAATAGCAAATGATATAATCGGGAATGCACACAATGAAGCACAGGGAGCATATAACGGCATTGCCCTCGTGAAGCTTATGGGCCGCGATTCGGGATTCATTGCAGCCAGCGCTGCACTTGCTATCCAGGAGGTGAATTTCGTTCTGGTCCCGGAGATTTCTTTTGAACTCTACGGGATCCGCGGATTCCTTAAAGTTCTCAGGAAGAGGCTCGAAGAAAGGCACCATGCAGTAATAGTGGTTGCAGAAGGCGCCGGACAGGATCTGTTCGAATCAAAGGATTTGCAGAAGGACGCATCGGGGAATATAAAACATAAGGATATCGGAATATATCTTAAGGAAAAGATAAAGGAAGAATTCGATTCAAAAGGTTTTCCATATTCTATTAAATATATCGATCCAAGCTATATTATCAGAAGTGCCCCGGCGAATGCAAACGACAGCAAGTTCTGCAACCTGCTTGCACAAAACGCAGTTCACGCAGCAGTAGCAGGGAAAACTGATTTTGTTGTCGGCTACTGGAATTATGAATTTACTCTCATTCCAATCCCGATGGCGGTTGCAAAACGCAAAAAGATCGATGTTGAAGGCGAATTGTGGTGGAACGTTCTCGAGGCAACCGGACAACCCATAAGCATGAAGAACCCCTGATATGATCAGGAACATTGTTTTCGATCTCGGAAATGTTCTTATCAGCTTCCGCCCTTCGGAGTATCTTGAAAAGAATAATTATCCCCTTGTAAAAAGGCAAATAATCCTTTCCGATGTTTTTTGGAGTAAAGAGTGGCTGCTTCTTGATAACGGTGATCTGACTCCCGGGGAAGCAATTGACAGCATTGCAGAAAAATCTTCGCTCACAAAGCAGGAAATAGCCCTTATTTTTAATAAACGCACAGATATCATGTTCTCCCTTGATGATACTATCAAAATCCTTCCTGGATTAAAGGAAGAGGGTTACATGCTGTATTATCTTTCCAACTTCCCGGCTGATATTTTTGATGAAGTTAAAAGAAGCTACCCTTTCTTTAAATATTTCGATGGCGGAATAATATCAGCAGATGTCCGTTTTTCAAAACCTGACCCGGGAATTTTTAATGTCTTTTTTGAAAAGTATAATCTCAGGGCCGACGAATGTTTTTATATCGACGACATTGAAGAAAATGTTATTGCTGCCGTATCGTTTGGTATGAAAGGATTTTTTACAGCCGGTTCAACGGATGTTTCTAAAGAACTCCATCAAAGACTAAATCATAATTAAATTTTCTTTGTGCTCCCTGCCTGCCGGCAGGCAGGTTTATGGTTAAATGAATTTTAGAACAAAGCCTTCATTTGTTCGAATAAAAGGCGCTCCCTGATCAAAAATTCACGTCCCAAGACCCATCGCTCTTAAAATATTCAATTCTCACTGAGTTAAAACCAAAGGTAATCGTGGTTATTTAATTGTATTTATGACATTTAAGCTGACTTAATACTGGTATTGTTCCACGTGGAAACCAGCGCTAATTTTCGAGGTATCGGGTAATGATCTCTGCTTTTTTGGTTCCGATGAGTTTTTCGAGCTCCCCGAAGGAGCT
>PMBC01000195.1:57778-79034 GCA_003152835.1 Bacteroidales bacterium
TAAAGCGGAACAGAGTCTCCAGGGAAATATATCTCCTCGAGTTTTTTTGCAATTCCGATAATTGTCAGCTTATCTTTTAAACCAAGCTTTTCGAGACTTTTCACTGCCGAGGACAGCTGCCCTTTTCCCCCATCTATAATAACCAGCTGAGGCAGTTTCTGATTCTCTTCAATCATTCTTCTATACCGTCTGAAAATTACCTCCTCCATTGATAAATAATCATCGGGTCCGGTAACTGTTTTTATGTTGAAATGACGATAATCCTTTTTGCTGGGTTTTGCATTTCTGAAAACCACGCATGCTGCCACAGGGTTACTGCCCATTATGTTTGAATTGTCAAAACACTCAATGTGCATAGGCAGCTCCGCCATGTGAAGATCTGATTTCAGCCGTTCCAGGTTTTTGCCGGTGCGGTCTTTGGGCCTGACAACCTCATGCTTTTTGCGCTGCTCGAGTTTATAATAAGCAGCATTCCGGGCAGCGAGCTCAAGCAGCTTCATCTTGTCGCCTATTACAGGAACTGTATATTTAATTTTTTCAAGAAGAATATCTGGTTTAAATGGTACAATAATTTCTGGTGAATCGCTTGATAATCTTTGTCTTATCTCTGTAATTGCAAAGCTCAGCAGAGATTCCTTTTCTTCATCAAGACGGCTCTTAATATCAAGCGTAAATGCCTGTATAACAGCTCCATTGACCACTTTGAGGTAGTTAATATATGAGTTGTCGATATCCTGACTCATTGCAAAAACGTCGATATTGTTAATAGTCGTACTGACAATGGTCGAGTGGCTCCTGTACTTCGACAGCAGATCGATTTTATCCTTGACCAATTGCGCTTTTTCGAACTGAAGCCCTGCAGAATAATTCATCATTGCCTGCTTAAGGTGTTCAGAAACGGTCGAAATATTTCCTTTCAAGATATGTTTAAGCTGCTGTATGTTTTCAGCATACTCCTGCTCTGTCTGAAGGCCAATGCATGGCGCCAGACAGTTGCCTATGTGGTATTCGAGACAAGGTTTGAATTTTCCGGCTGATATGTTTCCCTGCGTAAGATTCAGCATGCAAGTCCTCGGCTTATAAAGATGCCGTACAAGGTCTACCAGGGTTTTAACCATCAGGCCTGAAGTATATGGACCGAAATACAAAGAGCCGTCCCTGATGGTATTCCTGGTGCTGAAAACTCTCGGGAACGGTTCGTTTTTTATGCAGATCCAGGGGTATGTCTTATCGTCTTTCAGCAGTATGTTATACCTGGGTTGGTGTTTCTTAATCAGGTTGTTCTCAAGTAAGAGTGCATCTGATTCATTGTCGACTACCATATGCCTGATTTCAGCTGCTTTTTTAAGCATGACCGTCGTCTTCCCTGACTGGTTTTTTGTGAAATATGAAGAGACGCGCTTTTTCAGATTTTTAGCCTTCCCTACATAAATAATATTTCCATAAGAGTCTATGAACTGGTAAATGCCGGGCTTGTCGGGAATTAATAGTAATATTTCTTTATGGTTTACTGGCATGAATCAAAGGTAGTAAATATATAAGCGGATTGCTCCGCTCCGCTCGCAATGACCTTGTTATTAATTATCTATCTGCTAATAAATTAACGGGGTTTTATATTAGGTTTGATCAACAAATAATGTGACATGTCTGAACTGCCGTCCGTCGAAGAGGCCTTTATCCCTGAGCTTCAGCTCAGGGATTTCCAGTAAGGCTATAAATGAGAGAGTCAATCACGGGTGTACAGAAAGCTTTTTTAAAGCTATAAATTAATATACTATTAAAGATTTTATATGTGTTTCTGGAATAATATCTTCCTCTAATAAGCTATGCTTTCCTTTCAAAAAAGACAATTCTACTAAAAATGACAAATAAATATTTGAAGAATTAATCCCACATTGATTTATTAAAGCTTCGACAACTGATTTAACTGTTCCTCCTGTAGCCAAAACATCATCATGAATTAAAATTATTCCCTTATTCAAATAAGATGAATTAAAACCTAATTTCTCTTTTGAATATTCCGATTTTGAATCAAAAAACACATTAGAAATCACAGGTGGAAGCTTTGCAGCTTTTCTAATCATAATAAATGAAGCATTATTAACTATAGAAAGGACTGAACCAAAAATAAAACCTCTTGATTCAATGGCCATTACTGAAGAAATAATTTTAGCTGGTAATGTTTGAGCTAAACATTCAGAAGCTATTTTCATAGCCTTTACATTGGCCAACAATGGAGAAATATCCTTAAAAAAAACTCCCTTAATTGGATAATCATCTATTGTCCTTATAAAACCTTTTAAAAAATCAATTTTACTTGTTGTCATGTATGTTGTGTTATAAGAATTTTCCTTACTTCTCAAGAATAATAATCAAATTTAGTTGATAATAAACAAATAGGTTTTCCATATTAAAAACTTGTAAATTCTATATAATAAGTTATATCATCACCTATTGTGGTTCATGAACAACACCTTTTGTTCCACGTGAAACACCCTTTAAAGCAAACGAACCCGGTGTAACCATAGAACTTTCTATATGAATATTTGAATCTATTAGTCCTGGCATTATAAATGATCTTGACTATTTATTGCTCTTTTCAATCCTTTCAATCTTTCCATTACTAACTGTAATGATTGCAGCATATATTTCTCTTTTATGNNAAATGTTCCACGTGGAACACTCTATCTGCCGAGGTACATCAGCAATATTGATAAATCAGACGGCGATACACCGCTTATTCTTCCAGCTTGTCCAATATTTTCTGGTTTTATTTTTTTAAGCTTCTGTCGTCCTTCTGTAGAAATTGAAACCAGTTCACTATAATCTGTTTCCTCTGGAATCTTTAAATTCTCCAATCTTTTTATCTTTTCTGCCATTGATTTTTCTCTCGAAATATATCCTTCATACTTAATTTTTATTTCTGCAGATTCTGCGATTTCATTAAATCTATCAGATCTAATGGCTGAAAGCTTTTTATATCCTTCAATCTTTTCAATTAATTCTTTTAAATCAATCTGAGGTCTGGCAGCTAAATTTACAGCTTTAGTTTTCTGTTTAACCTCATCTGTCCCTCTCTCTATAAGCAATCCATTAATTTTCTTTGGATCCAGGCTTTCTCTTTTAAGGAAATCTATTACTTCATTCACCATTCTTTCCTTTTCCTCCAGTATTGTCACTCTTTCTTTATCTGCAAGCCCAATCTCAAACCCCTTTTTTGTAAGCCTTTCATCTGCATTATCCTGTCTCAGTAAAATTCTGTACTCTGCCCTTGAGGTGAACATTCTATAAGGTTCATCGACTCCTTTGTTTACCAAATCATCAATTAAAACTCCAATATATGATTCGTCCCTTCCCAAAATAAATTTTTTCTCTCCTCTGATTTTCATTATAGCATTAATTCCAGCCATTAACCCTTGCGCTGCTGCTTCTTCATATCCTGTAGTTCCGTTTATCTGACCGGCGAAGTAAAGATTTCTTATTTTCTTTGTTTCAAGTGTGTTCTTCAGTTGAGTCGGCTGAAAAAAATCATACTCTATCGCATAACCAGGTCTGAATATCTCAACATTTTCCAGTCCCTTTACTTTTCTTAATGCATTTATCTGGGTCTCCAGCGGCAGGCTGCTTGAAAAACCATTTACATAATATTCAATAGTATCCCTTCCTTCAGGTTCAATGAAGAGCTGATGCGACTCTTTATCCTTAAATGTTATAATCTTAGTCTCTATGCTTGGACAATACCTTGGTCCAATTCCTTTAATTCTGCCAGTATAAAGCGGGCTGAATTCCATTCCCTTTTTCAGCTCTTCATGCACTTCCTTATTTGTATGAGTTATAAAGCAGCTCTTCTGATCATCAATCCTGAAGTCTTTGAACAAATACGAAAATGATTTCCCCTCCTCATCGCCCTTTTGCTCAGTCATTGAACTGAAATCTATTGTTCTTCCATCAATCCTGGCACTGGTCCCTGTTTTCATTCTTTCGACTAAAAAACCCATTCCTGCTAATTGCTCACTTAGTCCTGACGATGCAGGATCTCCTGATCTTCCTCCTTTAATCTTTTTAAGCCCTACATGCATTAATCCGTTAAGAAAAGTCCCGTTTGTCAGTATTACTGCCTTTCCGTATAACCTTGTGCCGAAAGATGTCTCTATTCCTAACACTGTTCCGTTTTCGATCAATAACTGCTGTGCCTGTTCCTGCCATATATGAAGATTATCAGTCTTCTCCAGTTCTTTCCTCCATTCGCTTGTAAACTTTTGCCTGTCGCATTGTGCCCTGGGACTCCACATTGCTGGTCCCTTTGATTTGTTCAGCATCCTGAACTGGATCATACTTTTGTCAGTTACAACTCCGCTAAGTCCTCCAAGAGCATCTATTTCCCTTACTATCTGACCTTTTGCAATACCTCCCATGGCAGGATTGCATGACATTTGAGCCAGTTTTGTCATATCCATTGTTACCAGCAGTGTGTTTGCACCCATTTTTGCAGCTGCATGGGCTGCTTCGCAACCTGCATGTCCTCCTCCCACAACAATTAAATCGTATCTGAAATCCATATATCTAATCTCCCAATTCCATAAGCCATTTATTTTCCAATTCTCCCATTCTTTCTTTCTCTTCTGTCGTTGAGTCTTTAAATCCACAAATGTGAAGCGTCCCGTGGATCATTACTCTCAGAACCTCATCATTTAAACTAACTTTATAGTTATTAGCATTTCTTTTAATTGTTTCTATGCTTAGATAAATTTCCCCATCCAGTAAATCTCCACTTTCATAATCAAAAGCTATAACATCAGTAAGAAAATTATGTTTCAGGAATTCCCTGTTGATTTTAATGAGTTCAATATCGCTCATAAAAATAAAAGAAAGGTTACCGTTGGGTTTTCTGTATTCCCCGATAACCTTCTCAATAAATTTCAGAATCTTCCTGCTATTCCTTAGTCTGTATTTTATTCCATCATAAAATATCCTTTTCTTCAAGGTACTATATTTTTAAATTTCAATATTACATTGTTTCCCTTCCTGTTAAACTCAATTTCATCTGCTAGCTTTGACATTAAAAATATTCCTCTTCCGCTTATTTCTTCAATATTTTCAGGCCTGGTCGGGTCTGGTACCTCTCCCGGCTTGAACCCTTTTCCTTCGTCTGTTACAGATACATTTAAATTTCTTCTTTCACTCCTGAATTCAATTTCAACCCTTTTTTTCAGATCGGCCTTGTTTCCATGGACAATTGCATTATTCACTGCTTCCATAACGGCCACCATTATTTTTCCGTAACTATCCTTACTTATTCCTATTTCATTCGTCAGTGAATCAATCGCATTTTCAACCTTGGTAAGATTGGCTATATCAGATTCGATTATAAGCTGTCTCAGCATATCTTCAAATTAGATTCTTTATACTTAATAATTTGAAATTTGTTTCAGTCCTGGTCAGTTTTTTGCTATCCAAATTTCAGGATCAACGTATTTTGACTCAAAGATCATGAATTTTATCGTAGCATTGTAATTGGCAGAAGGGTCCTGAAATACTTCTCCAATGACCTGCTTCGTATCTACTTTGTCTCCTTTTTTAACTTTAATGTTTATAAGATTTGTATATACTGAAAGATAATTTCCATGTCTTATTATAATTGTCATATTTGCTCCTGAAATTGCCGTTATTGCAGTTACTTCTCCTTTAAAGATACTTCTTGCTGAAGTCTTTCCTGAGCTTGTAATTTCTATCCCAAAATTGTTTTCAGTAACATATTTTAATACCGGGTGTTGGTGCACTCCGAAATGGCTTGTAATTATCCCCTTTTCCACCGGCCAGGGTAATCTTCCCTTATTTACAGAAAAATCATCTCCAATTAATTTTTGTTCAGGAGTTAGTTCATTTTTACTCGTTTTCTTTCTTTCCTCTTCTATTATTCTTGCTATCTCTTTTTCAATTCTGTCTGCAATTAATTTTTTCTGATCCAGTTCCTTCTTTAGCTGCTTTTCTTTATTCCCCAGCTTCTTCACAAGCTTTTGCTTCCTCTGCTGTTCACCTTGCAGGAGCTCCTTTTGCTGTACTTCCTTATGACGCAAATCTGAAATCTTTCCCAAGTCGTTTTCCAGCCTCTCTTTAGTTCCTTCAATCTCAAGTTTAAGTTCTGAAATAATCTCAGATTCATTTCTTCTGAATTTTGATACCTGCTGCAAGTATTTCAACCTTTTATATCCCTGGTTGAAGTCTCTTGCTGATAAAATGTAAACTATTTCCGGATTAATCTTTTTTGATTTATATGAATTAATAATCGTCCTCGAATAATCTTCCTTTAATACCTGCAAATCGCTTTCCATCATATCAATAGCGAGAAGATTAATATCAATTCTTTCATTCAAAAGTCCTATTTCCTGTCCCATCCCTGAAATAATTGATTCTCTCAGGTTAACTTTGTTCCCAAGAATTCTCAGGGAATTTATGCTTGCACTTTTTTCTTGTTCTGTATTTTTAAGCAGATTGTCGACATAGGTAATTTCTTCCAATGTTTTTCTTCGTTGGTCTTCTAATTCACTTCTTGTCTGTCCAGTAACAGTGGCGAACCAGCTTAATAGAATAATAATAAATAATATTCTTAATCTCACTTCAGCAATACTTTCTCATACCCTTTTCCCGGAATAAAATCTATTTTGTCAATATTATTAAAGTCCATATCCCTGATCTTTATTTCCATAATATTATTCGCTTCAGAATCCGTGAATATAATTTTAGTTGGGTATTTATTATTACCATCCTTCTTTGTTTTATAATAATTAACTCGTATCGTGTCTTTGTCTAGATGAATTATTTTTGACCTTAATATCTTATTTTCCCTGCAGCTGATTAAGTATTCCACTCTAAAGTTTTCAAATTGTGCCACTTCCTTATCTACCCCTTCAATGCAGTTAATCGAATTGTCAATCTTTCTGTCTGCTTCTATAAAATCACCCATCAGAACCGGAATTGTCTTCACTGCTATCCCGTATTTTTCTTCAAAAGTGTTGCTTTTTCCATAATATATCTTTTTATGCAGCCTGTCATTTATCAGCACAGTGTCAGCAGTTATAAATGCTCTTGCGGCTTCAATTCCTGTATTGCTTTTCATGCTTATCAACCATATTCCCGGAATCTTATATTTAAAAGATGTAATGAATTTTTGTTCGTCCCCGTTAACCTTTAATACTACATCTGCCCGTTTAACACTAAAGTCATTATTTGACAAATTATGTTTTCTCATCTCTCCAATATCAGCTACCGACACTAATGATGTATATGTCAACCTGGTTTTTCCCGTATTCACAACAGAACACCCGGACAATACAATTAATAAAATTAATATCAATGACCTGTTTGACAATTCTCAATTTCCTTTATTAATTTGGTTTTTGAAGAATCTAGTTTCAACGCTATGTTCCAGTTAGTAACAGCATCACTACAATCTTTTTTCTTTTTCAGGATATAGCCATAATGTTCGTACCATTCAGCATCGGGCTCTTTACCACTATTAATCACCGATTGCATGATTCTTGCTGCCTCATTTATTTTTCCTCTTTTGTATAATACCCAGCCATAAGTGTCAAGAAATGTTGTATTGTCCTTCTCTGTTTCAATCACTTTTTTTGCCATAATCTCGGCATCTTTGAGCCGCATGTTTTGTTCAGCAAGGTAATATGCATAATTATTCAGGATAGTCAGGTCGCCGGAATTGTTTTTAAGTGCTTCGTCAAATGTACTGAAAGCATTATCATATTCCTTTTTCCTGTAATAAACATCAGCCTTCAAAGAGAGTACCTGTAAGAGCATATCGGTATTCTCTCCCGCAAGAATATTTGCTTTTCTCAATTCTTCAAGAGCTATATCATATTGTTTGTTTTCGGTTGCAGCACTTGCATAAAGTATTTTAGCCGGGAATGACCTGTTAAATTTCGTAGCACATATTTCACCTTTTTCCTGCAGATTTTTAAAATCCTTTTCCTCAAGGTAAACAAAGAGCAGCTTCTCCCATGCAAAATAATTATCAGGTCTGCTAATTATTATCTCTTCAAGTCTCTCGGCTGCATTCTTAAGCATTTTCCCGGCTATCAGGATTTCTGGCCTCAGCATTAAAACTATATCATCATCTTTATACACTGCTTCCATTACCATGCCTGACAACTGCAGTTCATTTCCCTTTTTCTCGATAAGATCCGGCGTTTCTATTATTTTAGAAAACAATGCTAATTTCTCTTCCCTTGATATATCATTATTCAGTATAACCTTGTTAAGAAGCTGTAACAGTTCTTCATAATCTTTCTGATTAATAAGGAAGTTGCATAGCGAGAGTTGCGTATCCGGGTTATCCGGGTTTTTCTCCATCAGCCTTTTATATACTTCCTCAGCCTTGCCGCTTTCTCCATTGCTGCTGTATATCTCAGCCAGAAGTCCGTCATAAAGAATTACATCAGGATATTTCTCCATAAGCTGCTTGGTTTTTTCTTCAGCTTCTCCATACTTTCCGTCTGCCATTAATACCTTGATCGATGAAACTGTTGAAGATTCATTAATTCCATATTTTTTGTCGAGGTTATCAAATAACAGAATAGCTTTATCATACTTCTTATTCTCCGCATAAAGGTTTCCAAGGTTCATCTGGAGATCTTCCTTCTCAGGAAATCCCTTTACCGCTTTCTCATAAAAAATAATTGCACTGTCCAGATTCTTTTCCTGGTAATATGTACCTGCCAGCATAATCGAATACCAGAAGTTCTGTGGGTTAATTGCATATGCTTTTAATCCGTATTTCTTTCCATTGTTGATATCTCCCATACTCATAAGCATCTGCGCTATCTGGAAATATGCCGCATCATTTGATGGTTGAGCCTTAATACATTGTTCCAGCAATTTTATAGCATCACCTGCATTCCCCAGTAGCTTTTGCTTAATTGCTTCAATATACACATAATCGATCGCAGCAGAGTCGTAAGAACTTTCTTTCTGACCCGAAAAATGAGCCGGAGTCAATTTTTTCCCGCAAGATGATAATGACAAACCCATAAGGGTTAATACCAAGATAATATTTATAACTCTATTCATTTTTCTATTTTCTTAAAAATACAGAAAGAGTCCTGTCTTTATATTGCGAAAATAATATAAAGACGATGATAAAAACAGTATTGATCATTAGTTCTGTTACCAGGTTATGATATTGCCTGATAAAAGACTGAAGGTTCAATAAAACGATGAGAATTAAAAATCACTATTTTATGATCGGCCAAAGTTAAATATCTTTGCATACAGATTTGCAGAACATTATTAACCAAAAGAAAATATTCATGAACAAACTACTGGTGAGAATATTTACCCTTTTCTTTTTTTGTATAACACTCTCCTGCAGCACTCCCGGCGGGAATGAAAATAGTGTTGTTCTTATGAAAACAAGCCTTGGAGACATCAAGCTCAGGTTATATGACAACACTCCACTTCACCGCGATAACTTTCTTAAACTCGTTAATTCGGGCTTCTACGAGGGAATTTCTTTCCATCGTGTCATCAATAAATTTATGATACAGGCAGGCGATCCGGTTACACGCACCGTACCAATTGCAAAAACAGCGGATTCTTTGAATACCTATACAATTCCTGCAGAATTCCGGAAGGAATACTTTCACAGGAAAGGGGCCCTGGCAGCTGCAAGGGAAGGTAATGATGTAAACCCGGAGATGAGATCCTCAGGCACTCATTTTTATATTGTTCAGGGTACTGTTCTCAACGATGATGAGCTTCTCCAGGCTGAACAAAAAATAAACAGCAATCTTAAACAGGCGATGTTCAATATGTTTACCCGGGAGGTTGGCGACAGCGCCCGTAAGGCCGGTGTTCCTATTACAGACGGCGAGATACAGGAAAAAGCTTCCGTAAAAATGTTCGACTACTTCGCCTCGAATCCCGGATATACAATTCCGGACGACCAGCGTGCTGTCTATAAAAGCATTGGCGGAGTTCCGCGTCTTGATCAGACATATACTGTTTTTGGTGAAGTGACTGAAGGACTGGATGTGATCGATAAGATAGCTGCTGTCAGTACTGATGCTGCAGATAAGCCGCTATCTGATGTCAGGATCCTTAAAATTAAAATTATTAAAAAATAATTCCTTACTTTTCAAAGATGCTTGATAAAATAAACAACCTGCTTGCTGAAATTAATGATTTGTCAGTAAAGGGCCACGAAGAGCTGGAGTCTTTCCGTCTGAAATTTCTCAGTAAAAAAGGGCTTATCTCTGATCTGTTTGAGGAATTCAAAAATGTTCTCCCTTCTGAAAAGAAGGAGATAGGGCAGAAGCTAAACCTATTAAAGCAGCTTGCTGCAGAAAAATACAATTTCCTTAAGTTGCAGCTTCAGCCCGAGGATGATAAATCTCTTGTCAATGATCTTACCTGCCCTTCTTTCCCATATAATACCGGTTCCCGGCACCCAATTTCAATAATGAGAAATGAGATCATAAGTATTTTTGAGCGAATAGGATTTACTGTTTCTGAGGGACCTGAAATTGAGGATGATGATCATGTTTTCACCAGGTTGAATTTTGCGCCTGAACATCCTGCAAGGGATATGCAGGATACCTTTTACATTTCGCGTTTATCGGCTGAAGATTCTAGTCCTGACGATATTCTCCTCCGCACGCACACGTCGTCTGTCCAGGTGCGGGTTATGCAGAGCCAGAAACCCCCTATAAGGACCATTTCTCCGGGGCGGGTTTTCCGAAATGAGGCAATATCTGCAAGGGCGCATTGCATTTTTCACCAGGTCGAAGGTCTTTATATTGATGAAAATGTCTCTTTTGCCGACCTTAAACAGACGCTGCTCTTTTTTGCAAGAGAGATGTACGGCAAAAAAACCGAGATCCGTCTCCGGCCTTCATATTTTCCCTTCACGGAACCATCGGCTGAGATGGATGTCAGCTGCACAATCTGCGGGGGCAAGGGTTGTAACGTCTGCAAATACACAGGCTGGCTGGAGGTTCTTGGATGCGGAATGGTTCATCCTGCTGTTCTTGAGGCATGTAATATCGACAGCAGAAAATATACCGGATTCGCCTTCGGAATGGGAATTGAAAGACCGGCCATGCTCAAGTACCAGGTAAATGATCTCCGTCTCTATTTTGAAAATGATGTCCGTTTCCTGGAGCAATTCAGGAGTGCTTTTTAGCATTTTGAACATTGTTGTCATAGCAATTGTTAATATTTGCACAATAATTATTATAAATAATGAAGCAGAGTGATATATCGGTTCCTTTCTGTGATAAATGCGCACTTGAAACCGGATCTCTTTTCAAATATCTCACCAGGGAAGAGGTTGACATGATCAATTTTGAGAAAGAGTTCCGCCAGTTCAGGAGAGGTGATATACTATATAAAGAAGGCAGCAGAATAAGTGGTTTTTATTGTATCCACACCGGAATCATAAAGGTTTTCAAGACAGGCCTGGATGGAAAAGAACAGATAATACGCTTTGCTAAACCCGGAGATATTATTGCCTACAGGAGTGTCCTGAGCAACGAGGTGGCTTGTACTTCTGCAAAGGTCATTGAAGATTGCCAGGTTTGCTTCATCCCTTCTGAAATCCTTATTTCGCTTATAAAAAGCAACTCTTCATACGCTCTTGAGATTCTGAAGCTGGCCTGTCATGAGCTTGGAGAAGCAAATTCATTCATTACCGACATTGCACAAAAGACAGTCAGGGAGCGTCTTGCTGAGATATTGCTCCTGCTCCTTAATGATTTTGGCCTTGATGAGCAGAATTATCTGCAGATATCCCTTACCCGCGAGGAACTCGCAAATATTGTCGGAACTGCGACGGAATCGGTTATCCGCCTTTTATCTGAATTTAAAACCGACAGGCTGATCGAGCTTAACGGCCGAAAGATCAAGATCCTGAACAAAAAAGGGCTTGAGAAGATCAGTAATGTCTTTAATTGATTTCCGGAGTTAAAAGAGGGTGCCGTTTGATTCGCGCCCAAAAAGTTTTCCAAGATGCTTATATGCATGTTCGGTGGCCTCCCGGCCTCTTGGTGTTCTTTTCAGGAAGCCCTCTTTGATAAGAAATGGCTCATAAACCTCTTCAATTGTCCCGCTCTCTTCTCCAACTGCAGTTGCTATTGTTGTGATTCCTACCGGTCCTCCGTTGAACTTATCAATGATTGCCGATAGAATCCTGTTGTCCATTTCATCCAGGCCGTACTGATCTATGTTGAGAGCCGTAAGCCCGTATCTTGTAATTTCAAGATCGATCTTTCCCGATCCTTTTACCTGCGCAAAATCGCGGATCCTCCGGAGGAGAAGATTTGCCACCCTGGGAGTTCCCCTGCTTCTCTTAGCAATCTCCCCTGCAGCTTTTTCATCTATTTTAATATTGAGTATGCCAGCGGAACGTTTTACAATACCTGTAAGTACTTCGCGATCATAATATTCAAGATGGAATTTTATTCCAAAGCGAGCTCTGAGGGGACTGGTAAGAAGACCTGATCGGGTTGTAGCGCCGATCAATGTAAATTTATTAAGTGTAAGCTGTACACTTCTTGCGCTCGGTCCCTTATCAATCATAATATCTATCTGGTAATCTTCCATGGCCGAGTAAAGATACTCTTCAACCACCGGGCTGAGGCGGTGTATCTCGTCGATGAAGAGCACATCTCCCTCCTCAAGGTTGGTAAGAAGACCGGCCAGGTCGCCGGGCTTATCAAGTACGGGGCCCGAGGTAACTCTCAAGTTAACGCCAAGTTCATTTGCAATTATTGCTGCCAGGGTGGTTTTTCCCAGTCCGGGAGGTCCGTGAAGCAGCACATGGTCGAGCGATTCACTTCTTTGCTTTGCTGCAGTAACGAAAACAGTAAGATTATCAATTACCTGCTGCTGTCCTTTAAAATCACTGAGGGTAAACGGCCGGAGCTGTTTTTCAAATTCTTTTTCAGCAGCAGAAATTTCCTCATTCCTGATATTCAGGTTCTCTTCCATGGAGCAAAGTAACTATTTAATAAGTTTTGTACTGCTTTCAGGAAGATTTATTTTAACGCCGTTTATATTAATTTCAACATCGTCCTTATAGGTAATTGTCATAATGGCTACTCCTTCCTCATTGAATTTTTTCCATGTTTTCTGCCTCAGCCCCATTCGGTAAAACTGTTCTTCCTTTACTCTTCCGTCTTCAAAATACCAAAGACTCTGACCGTCGGGGTTCCCCTGAACAAAACTACCTTTATATCGTAATTTACCATCGGGATAGTATGATTTCCACTGGCCGTCTTTCAGCCCTATGATGTACTTTCCTTCTTCAGTCAGATCGCCTGATTTGAATTTCCATTCGCCGTTTTTTTCCCCGTCAGAGTACTGGCCCTGACCAATAATGTCTCCCGTTGCAGAATACTCGGTAAATGCTCCGTCGCGCTGCCCCTGAAAATATTCTTCTTCCCTGAGAATAGCCCCGTTATCATAGTACCATTTCCATAAGCCGTCAGGCCTTCCGTTATTGTACGACCCTGTTTGCTCCATCTTGCCGGAGGCGTTAAAGAATTTCCAGACACCCGTTCGCCTGTTATCGGTATATGTTCCTTCAGCTTCTGTTATTTTATCGGGATAAAGATCCTTCCATTTACCGTTCCGGTTCCCGGCTTCATCTACAATTCCTTCCGACATCAGCAATCCATTATCGTTATAGATAAAGGCATTTGTAACTTTCCCATCCTGACCGAATTCGCGGTGGACGCCAACCGGGATTTTACTGCGATACGGTCCGCTGTAGATCAGTTTATTTTTGTCATCATATTTGTTTACTATCTCAACATCAGGTTCATCTTCAACCCTCGATTTTACAATGGCTCCGTTTTCATAAAGCATTGTCAGCACAGGGTTTCCACGGGTATCATATTCTTTATAATAACCATATAGCAGGTCGTCCTTATAAGTCTTTTCGCATTTTTTCCCGCCTCCCGGGTAAAAGTCAATCCATAGTCCCTGTTTTAATCCTTTGCTGTCGTTCCTGTTTATTTTTTCCCTGCTTATAAGGAAGTCGTTATTATACTCTAAAAGCGTTATGACATTGCTATTCTTGTCGAATTCTTTTGATAATCCTTCTTTCTTTCCGGAATTATAAGAAGTCGTCTGCAGCACTTTACCGTCAGTAAAATATATAAAGCCAGTGCCCTCTTTTCTGTCGCCGGCAAAAAGTTCCCTTGACCACACATAAAGTCCTGCTGAAGGATCTTTCCTGTATTTCAGGTAATACCCGTTTTTCTTTCCAAGCAGATAGCTTATTTTCTCAGTCGTATCGCCGGCCTGATCATAAAAGAGCCAGATGCTGTCGAGCAGGAAGCTTGTTCGTTTTCCCTCAGATTTTTTTACTCCGGTAACATAATAGCTTTTCCAGTAACCTTCTGGTTTGCCATCTTTGATCATTCCTTCACTCGAAATTACGCCGTTAGGGTATTTGAACTGCTGAAAACCATCCCTGACAGTTTCATTACTCTGGGCAAATAACCCTGAAATGCAGAATATTAAAACAATATTTAAAAATAGTCTCTTCATTTATCAGTTACCTGTTTTTCCGGATATTTCCAGCATTCTCTTAATGGGCTTCTGTGCTGCAGTAATAAGCTTTTCGTTTAACTTTATTTCAGGTTTTTCGTTTTTCAGACAATTATATATTTTTTCAATAGTAATTAGTTTCATAAAGTTGCATTCACTGCATCCGCATGTTGAATCCCTTGGAGGAGCGGGAATATATGTTTTATAAGGATTCTCCTTTTTCATCTGATGTATTATCCCTGGTTCTGTAGCTATTATGTAACAATTTCCATTATCCTCTTTAGTAAATTTAAGCAATGCAGCTGTTGAACCTATATAATCAGCTACCATTCTTACCGGAAGCTCACATTCCGGATGAACAATAATTTTTGCATCTGTATTTTGCTCTTTCAGTTTCAGAATAGCTTCCAGTGAAAACTCTTCATGAACGTGACAGGTTCCATTCCATACAATTATGTCGCGTCCTGTTTTATTTAAAACGTAATTTCCAAGATTTCTGTCTGGAGCAAAGATTATTTTTTCTTCAAAAGGAAGAGAATTCACAATGCTTATTGCATTTGATGAAGTGCAGATAATGTCAGATAATGCTTTTATTTCAGCAGTTGTATTCACATATGAAACAATTGTCCGTCCGGGATTATCCTTAATGAATTTTTTAAAATCTTTTGCCTTGCATGAATCTGCCAGTGAACATCCGGCGTTAATATCAGGAAGTAGTATTTTTTTTTCGGGAGCAAGTATTTTGGCTGTTTCAGCCATAAAACGCACTCCGGCAAAAAGAATAATGTCTGCATTGTTTGAAGCTGCTTTTTGAGACAGAGCAAGAGAGTCGCCGACAAAATCGGCAATATCCTGTATATCCCCGGTCTGGTAATAATGAGCCAGGATAATGGCGTTCTTTTCTGCCTTCATCCTTCTTATCTCAGAAATATAATCAGGTTTCTCCTTCATTCAGCTTATTTGCTTTATTAACAGCATAATTATTATTTAGATATATTATATTAATATTTATAATGATTATGATATCCTGTTAATTGTGTTAAAAATAAAAATCGATTTATGTTGTTTATTTCATAGTTATCATTGAGTAAACACCTTTTCAACAGCACAAAAAATATGCCTTTTTTGATAATCAGAGCGTTAGCATAAAAATTAACAACTGTCAGCAACCGGATGTTAATAACGGCAATACAACAAATGTATATTTTTTACTGTTCAGTTTTGGTTAATTACATGGTATAATTTCTCGTCAATTTCCCGGATAAGTGTTAAAAAGATAATAAAATCCAGTTTTCTGGTTTTTATGAGCAAACAGATAAAACATCTCCCCGGGTTATCTACATCTTATCAACAGATGTTGCAAACAGCCTTTTGATATCAGTGAATATAAAACAAAAAGCAATGTGATTTGTTATATAATAGAATTAGAAACAATGGCTGGCTGGTCTGTATCAAATTCTTAATTAAAATCGGATAAAAGAATATTTTTTTCTTAAATTGAGCCGGTATTTTAATAAATGGCAAAAAGGTGAAAATGAAAAAGATAGCATTAGTAGCAGACCATGCAGGGTTTTTTCTCAAGGGTAAGATTCTGGATTATCTGATCAGGGAAAAATACGAAGTTAAAGATTTTGGATGTTCCTCTGAAGAGCCGGTAGATTATCCCGATTATGGACACCCTCTGGCAAATTCGATTTCCAGTGGTGAGTATGATTTAGGTATCTCAATCTGCGGCACAGGAAACGGGATGAACATGACAGTAAATAAACATCCTGGAATCAGGGGCGCATTATGCTGGAACGAAGAGATAAGCAGGCTTGCCCGGGCTCACAATGATGCAAACATCTGCGCCATACCCGGCAGATTTGTAAATGAATCGGAGGCATATCTTATTGTCAGAACATTTCTTGAGACCCCATTTGATGTTGGCCGGCATAAGAGAAGGATTGAAAAGATTCCATTAAAAATGTATTAGTATGCTGTCAAATTCATGCAGATACGGGATCCGGGCGGCAATATATATTGCAAGCCGGGAAAAGGCCTCCGGAAAAACAGGAATTAAAACCATATCGGAAGCCCTCAGGCTGCCTACTCCGTACCTGGCAAAAATACTTCAGCAACTTGCAAAACACAAAATTCTGCATTCTGCTAAAGGTCCTCATGGCGGATTTTCAATGCTCCGGGATCCAAAGAAAGTAACACTTCTCGACATAATAGAAATAATTGATGGTGACGACTTCTTCAGGAATTGCATAATTCATGATGGCGCCTGTTCATATGTCGACGAAAAAAAACTATCCTGTCCGCTGCACGATGATTATGGAGTCCTGAGATCCGGACTGATAGCTCTTTTTGAAAAAAAGACTATTTATGATCTGGCAAAAAAAGCCAATAAAAACGAGGCTGTTACTATTTGATTCACTCTCTGCTGGTATTCTTAGCCAACAGATAAATAATAACCGAGAATAAAATTCCGGATAAATTAAAAAGCAGGTCAAAAATGCTGCCCGTCCGGCTTGTTGTGAGCCACGACTGCAACAACTCCAGAAGCGCACCAAAAAAAAACGGGATAAGAGCAATAATAATCAGACGATACCAGGTTTCAATTCTTTTTCTGTTTTCATACAGGAGGACACCTGTAAAAAAGGAGTACATTATAAAATGAACAATCTTATCCTCGCCAGGGAAATGCAATACGGGTATTCTATTAAGCGCTTCAGAACTGGCGAGGCTCAGGTATAAAATTGCCAGCGCTGTGGATATCGATAAAATATTCTTTCTTATCATGCAAAATGTTTGCGCCAAATTTAGTTATTAGAATGGTATTTTATTCATAAATTTAGATATTGCAATAAAAAAAATGGCAGGGATTTATATACATATTCCGTTCTGCAAGAAACTATGTAATTACTGTGATTTCTATCATGTAATTGCAAATGATGACAGGGCGGATTTTCTTAAAGCCCTAAAAAAAGAAGCCGGTTTCAGGAAAGATTATCTTAAACAGGAGCCTGTTTCAACTATTTATCTGGGAGGAGGTACCCCGTCAGTTCTTTCGGTATCAGAGACAGGGTCATTGCTCAGTCATCTGGAGAACAATTTCAATATCGAAAAGGATAGTGAGATTACTATCGAAATAAATCCGGATGATATTACACCGGAGTATCTGAAAGATCTGAGAAAACTTAATATAAACCGGATCAGCCTTGGAGTTCAGTCATGGCGCGACGAG
Source organism: Bacteroidales bacterium (assembly GCA_003152835.1). GTDB lineage: Bacteria > Bacteroidota > Bacteroidia > Bacteroidales > VadinHA17 > LD21. Next base: position 75,579 of record PMBC01000195.1, read on the forward strand.
GATCTTCACATGCTGAACAGAAGACATACAGCCCGCCAGGCAGAGGAGGCAATAAATGCGGCAATAAATGAAGGTTTCACAAATATCACCATTGACCTTATATATGGAATTCCAGGAATGAGTTCTGACGCCTGGGCCGCAAATCTTGACAAGAGCTTCTCATTTGGAATCAGTCACCTTTCAGCATACCATCTGACAATTGAGCCGGGTACCGTCTTTGGGAAAATGAAAAAAAACGGCCTTCTTGAAGAGGTTGACGAGGAGGAGAGCACAACGCAATTCAATATACTTGTCGAGAAAGCTGCCGGAGCAGGATTTTTGCATTATGAAATATCAAATTTCGGAAAACCCGGATTCTTTTCGATCCATAATACAAATTACTGGAAACAGGTTCCCTACCTGGGTCTGGGGCCTTCAGCGCATTCATTCAACCGCTACTCGAGACAGTGGAACCAGCGCGACCTGAAAAAATACATCAAACATGCCGGCACTGACAAACAGTTGTTTGAAAAAGAAGAACTCGATCTGAAAACCAGATTTAATGAGTACATCATGACATCCCTGCGGACAATGTGGGGGATTGACCTTGAATACACGGAGAGAACCTTTGAAAAAGAGGGATATGATTATGTTATCAATATGGCAGGGAAATTCATTAATTATGGTCTGATGAAACAGGAAAAAAATACCCTGATCCTTACGAACCAGGGTATGATGATATCAGATAATATTATTTCTGAATTTATGATGCCAGGAGACAACAGCTGACAGCCTATCTTTTGGTAAGCATAAATGTCGTCCTTCCAATAATATTGTCTTCAAGATAAAGCTCCACGCTGTAGTTTCCGACTATAAAATCACCCGTATTATCGAGGAAAATACACATCTCAATATCCTGGTTCATATAATCAGCAGTACGGGTTGCCGAGTAAACCAGTTTATTTCCCTTATAGTCAAACATATTATCGGGACTGGTGGCAATCACCAGCGAATCAGGCCGGAGTACCCTCATGTACACCTCTTTCTGCCCTGGTTTGGCAAGTGGGTTTTCCCTAAGAGTGTAGCAGATCCTCAGCTTATCGAGAAGGTTGATCTTTGTTGTTTCCTTCCTTTTTTTATTAAGCGATACAGCCAAAATGTTTTTTGCCTGGATAACTGAAGCAATCTCAACTTTTGCATTCAGCTCCTCCTTTACTTTTGTGAGTTCGGTATTGGTGCTCTGAACCTGGGTTATCTGCTGTTTAATATCAGAGTTTTCCGCAGCAAGGTATTTATTCCGGGTATTCAGGGAATCAATCTGAACGATGTAGCTTTTCATTATCTCCCTCATCGTTGAAATTTCGCCCTTGTATCTTTTTATAAGCTGGATATTCGATGCGTTGATGGAGAGAAGCTTGATTATTTTATTCTTTTCACGGTCAAGCCCTGCTTTAATACTGTCATTGTCAGTTTTAAGGGTATCGTAGCCTACCACCAGAAGGCGCAATTCTTTAGCCAGGGAATCTTTTTCCTGGGTAAGTGCTGTTTCCATTTCCTGCATCTTATTTTTCTGGTCAAAATACCTTACTATCAGAAAAATAAGAGCACCGGCCAGGATGATTGATAGAGCAATCATTCCTATCGGAGCACCCTTTTTCGGAGCCGGAATATTTGCCGGATTGTTTTCAGTTGCTGTCATTAGTGTGATTTTTAGTAAAATAAAAGTGTGCTAAATTAATAATATCTTTCAAATATCAGGATCTCGGTTTCTATAAGTAAATTTACAAATAACTATTTAGTTAAATTAATATTTATCAGAATGAGTGGTATTTATGGGGTCATTTCAAAGAAAGAGGTATCAGGCATGCGTTTTATGGCACAGATTATCATTCCCATCCCGGAACGAAACGGGCTGACCCGGTTTTTATTGTTCAGAACTAAGAGCTCAGGTGTCCGGCGCATTTATATTAATCAATAATATTTATTTATATGAAATATGTTGGAGCCCATGTAAGTGCAGAAGGAGGAGTTCAGAATGCCCCGCTAAATGCAAATGCTATCGGAGCCAGGGCTTTTGCCCTCTTTACCAAAAACCAGAGGCAATGGTTTTCTGCTCCTCTGACCGCAAAAGCGATAGACGAGTTCAGGCACAATTGTGAAAAATTTGATTATAAACCATTTCAGATACTTCCGCACGACAGCTACCTGATCAACCTTGGCCACCCTGAGAAAGAACCTCTCGAAAAATCAAGAAACTCATTTCTTGATGAGATGAAAAGATGCGAGCTTCTCGGCCTCGACAGACTTAATTTTCACCCAGGAAGCCACCTTAATGCAATCGAAGCTGAAAAGTGCCTTGAGAGGATGGCGGAATCAATAAATATTGTCCTTGAAAAGACAAAAGGAGTAACAGCAGTCATTGAAAACACGGCCGGGCAGGGGACGAACCTTGGTTATGCGTTCGAACAGCTAAGACATATTATAGATTTTGTAGATGACAAATCGAGGGTGGGAGTCTGCATAGATACCTGCCATGCATATACATCGGGATATGATGTAAAAACAGAAGCCGGCTTTGATGAGACTTTTAAAGAATTCGACAAGATCATCGGCTTTAAATATCTGAAAGGGATGCATCTGAACGACTCAAAAAAAGATTTCGGAACCAGAGTTGACCGTCATGAGAATCTCGGAACAGGGTTTTTGGGGGACTCAACATTTAAGTTTATCATGAAAGACAACCGTTTCGACGGCATGCCGCTTATTCTGGAAACTCCTGAAGAATCACTCTGGGAAAAAGAAATTGCCCTGCTTTATTCATTTGCCGGCACCGGCGCTGCGAAATAAACTTAAATCTGTTTTGTTAAGTTTTTCACAGGTAACCTTATAGCCCAGTTTGAAAAGATCTTCAGACTTGTCGATATCGAGAAAACCAAAATTTTTCAATTCCTCAGGAGCAATAAAAAGATCAAATCTCCCCGATTTTCCTTCTGCCTCCTTTGTCTGTTCGAGCATGAAGGTCCTGACCGCAATTTTAATAAGACCGGAGGTCGACGCCTCATAACCGACAGGGTTCACGAAAGAGCCGATTATCACGTGGCATTTATTTTCAATTGGTTTTATGGGAAGATTATCAAGAACACCTCCATCGACATAATATATTTTGTTAATGATCACCGGCTTAAACAAAACGGGAATGCTTGATGATGCTATTACAGTAGTTATGAGGTCTCCTTTTGAAAAATATACGGCCTTGCCGTGATTAAGATCAGTGGCAGTGACTACCAGGGGGATCTTAAGATCTTCGAATTTTTTTGCCCTGAGATTTGTTTCAAGTATTTTGATAATGCCGGAAATCTGCAGTATTCCGTCGCGAGGGAGAACGGGCCTCATATAATCCAAACGGCTGTTTGTCTTCATCATTTTAAGTATCTCCTTCGGGGGATTGCCGTCACAATACAGAACGCCTGCCAGCGC
>PMBC01000077.1 GCA_003152835.1 Bacteroidales bacterium
AGGTTATTGAACGAGCAGTTTCGTCTATAAAGCTTCCTGAAAATGATTATAACCCTGATGGGGCATATCCTGAAGGTTATGGTTACTGGGGTTACGGAACAAGCTTCAATGTAATGTTTCTGAGTACGATGAAGAAAGCATTCGGCAGCACTTATGATCTGTCAACCGGTGATGGATTTTTCAAAACGGCTTCTTACCTTGAAAATATGATCGGCCCTGACGGGCTCCCGTTTAATTATACCGATTGCGGAACCGGCGCCAGCATGAACCCTGCAATGTTCTGGTTTGCCAATAACCTGAACGATCCATCCGTACTCTGGTCAGAAAAGTACCTTCTGACTCATAAAAGCCTCCCGAACGACAGGTTTCTGCCTGCAGTGCTGATCTGGGGCGCAGGGATGCCTCTCAGCAAAATAACAGCACCCATAAAAAACATCTGGGTGGGACAAGGCAAAAATCCGGTTGCGCTGATCCGCACTTCATGGAGTGATCCGAATGCCATATTTATTGGTCTGAAAACAGGTTCTCCTTCAGTCAATCATGCTCATATGGATGTCGGATCATTTGTCATGGATGCTAATGGAGAGCGCTGGGCAATGGATTTTGGAATGCAGGATTACAACTCCCTGGAGTTGGCTGGCGTTGATCTCTGGAATATGTCACAGACATCTCAACGGTGGAGTGTTTTCAGGTATAATAACATGTCGCATAACACCCTTACTGTTAATAACCAGTATCAGAAGGTATCAGGAAAGGCTTCGGTAATATCATATTCCGGTGAACCGGGGATGATGAATGCTGAAACGGATCTATCTTCGGTCTACAGTGGCCAGCTCAGCTGTTCCATGAGGGGGGTTGCTATTGTGGATGGAAAGTATGCAGCAGTGCGCGATGAAATCAGGACCCTTTCAGCTGAAACAGTTATCCGGTGGAATCTTGTTACTTCCGCATCAGTAACCATAACAGGAAGCAACAGTGCCGAACTTGTTAAGAACGGCAAAAAGCTCGTCATGAAGGTCCTTGAGCCTGCTAAAGTAACTATGAAGACGTGGAGCACAGATCCTCCGAACACCTATGATGCTGCCAACCCGGGCACTATAATGACAGGCTTTGAGGCGACAATTCCGGCAAACAGCAGTGCAGTGCTTAGCGTTATTCTTCTTCCGGATGGAGCAGCTGAAAATAAGGTCATATCAGGGAAGACACTTTCTGAATGGCCAAAATAAGCTTTGACGATTAATAAACTTAACAATCCCGTTATATGAATATGACCAGAAGAAACATGATAGGCAAGGTGGCAGGCGCTGCGGTTATTGCTGCAGGCGTTCCTTTCACCAGGCTTGCCGGCTCAACTGATGACAGGGGAAATAAACTTAAGGGAAACATTCATCACTCGGTAAGTCAGTGGTGCTATAATGACATACCGCTGGAAGATTTTGTCAAAGCATGCAGGGATATGGGAATCGAATCGGTAGAACTCCTGGAAGAGAAAGACTGGGCTCTGGTTAATTCCCTCGGACTGAAATGTGCAGTCGGTTATGCGACTGACTGGGGCATCCCTAAAGGATTTAACCGGATTGCCAATCACGAAAAACTTATTGCCGACTTCGAGGCAAAAATACCAAAGGCTGCGGCTGCCGGCGTTCCTAATCTGATCTGTTTTTCAGGAAACAGGGAGGGGCAGGACGATAATGATGGGCTTTTAAACTGTGCTGCCGGTATCAGGATGCTGATGCCCACTGCAGAAAAATATGGAGTAACAATTATTATGGAGCTTCTGAACAGTTATGGTCATAAAGATTACCAGTGCGACAGAACCTCATGGGGTGCTGCATTGTGCGAGATGGTCGGATCAGAGAACTTCAGGCTTCTATATGATATTTACCATATGCAGATAATGGAGGGGAATATAATAGAAACCATTACAAAATATTCCGGGTATATAGGCCATATTCATACCGGAGGTGTTCCGGGAAGGCATGAACTTGATGAGACCCAGGAGCTATATTATCCTGCAATTATGAAGGCCATCGTAAAGACCGGGTACAAAGGTTTTGTTGGCCAGGAGTTTGTTCCTTCTCAGAATGACAAACTGGCATCATTGAAAAAATGCATCCAAATCTGTGATGTGTAAATGAGGGTACATTTCATTGCTGTCGGTGGAGCGGTGATGCATAACCTCGCCATCGCCCTTCATAAAAAGTTGTATCATGTGACCGGATCTGATGATGAGATCTTCGAGCCGTCAAGATCAAGACTGGCAGAAAATGGCCTTCTGCCTGAAAAACAAGGCTGGTATCCTGAAAATATAACAGGTGAAATTGATACTGTCATACTCGGTATGCATGCCCGTGGTGATAACCCCGAACTGATCCGTGCCCGTGAACTTGGATTGAAAATAATGTCGTTCCCTGAATATCTCTACGAACAGACCAAAAACAAAAAAAGGATCGTTATCGCAGGAAGCCATGGAAAAACTACGACCACAGCAATGATAATGCACGTATTCAGGTTCCTGGGAATAAACTTTGACTACATGGTGGGGTCAATCATAGATGGCTTCGAAACAATGGTCGGGCTTTCCGACAGTTCGGAAATCGCAGTGCTCGAGGGAGACGAATATCTGACATCGGCACTCGATCCCAGGCCAAAATTCCATCTCTATATGCCGGATATAGCGGTCCTAAATGGCATTGCGTGGGATCATATGAATGTATTTCCGACATTCGAAAACTACGTTGAACAGTTCAGGATTTTTATTGAGAAAATCTCTGGGGGAGGAACCCTGATTTATTTTGATGGTGACCCTGAAGTGGAGAAAATTGCCCTGGGAACTAAAAATAATATAATTAAAAAACCATATAAAGTCCACGGATATTTTCAGAACAAAACCGGATTTTATGCAGCCACACATAACAGGGTTGTGCCATTGAAAATTTTCGGTGAGCACAATATGCAGAATCTCTCCGCAGCAAAAGAGGCCTGCCTCGCCGCAGGAATTTCAGAAGATGACTTTTACCGGGCAATCCAGACTTTTGAAGGCACATCAAAAAGGCTTCAGAGGCTCTATGGGAATGAGAACGGCGATGCTTATCTCGATTTCGCCCATTCACCTTCAAAGGTAAAGGCAACTGTAGAAGCAATTGCGGCAAGATACCCGGGGAGAGATATTATTGCATGCCTCGAACTGCATACTTATTCAAGCCTTAATATCAATTTCCTGCCCCAATATCACGGAACGCTTGAAAAAGCATCCTTTCCGTTTATATATTTTAATCCTCATGCAACTATTATAAAGAAGCTCCCCTCTTTGTCAATTGAGGAGGTAAGAAATGCATTCGGCGATTTAAATATTATGGTATTTGACAATTCAT
>PMBC01000032.1 GCA_003152835.1 Bacteroidales bacterium
TGTTGCTTTTATCAATAGCTCCCGGGTTATAACTTACCAGTAAGATCAGGAGAGTAGCAAGTAATATTTTTCTTATCCTTGGCAAATTTGGTGTTTTAAAGGAACAAAAATAGAAAGTATTCTGTTCAGCCCTCCATCTGAATCTTAAATTTAACTATTCAGTAATTTTTTTTATATGATATTCGTTTAATAATTACCGTATAACTTTTTCTAAAAAGAATCAAAAAATTAACTTTGTGTCATGCAATATAGCCAAAGCTCGCTTAAATTATTAATTATCCTTTTCACAGGGGCTTTACTCTGTTTGCCGGAAAAACTTCCTGCACAGATAGTTGAAATTGACACATCAGATTACCTTCCACTCTTTTACAGCGGAGCTCTTGAATATAACCTTATTCAAGCAGCATCGAAGGGTTATCCAGGCGAGGTTACCAGGATGATAAATCAGGGAGCAGAAGTAAATGCTGAAACTGCTGAAGGAGCGACAGCTCTTGTTTTTGCAATTACAGGCTTCCATCTTAACACAGTGAATATATTACTTGACAATAATGCAGATCCTAATAAAATAACTTCAAAATCTGAGACACCGTTTATAATCGCCATCAAAAACCTGAACTTGCAGCAGTCTTTTAATAATATGCCACAGATGAATCATTTCATCGATTCAGTCGGAATGGCGATTATCGAAACTCTTATCAGGCATGGTGCTGATATTAATGTCCAGGACAGGTATGGTGCTACTCCTTTGAATATTGCTTCAATTTATGGTAATGCAGGTTTTGCTGACATGCTGATTTACTACGGTGCAGAGATCGATAAAAAATCATATGATGGCACTACACCGCTCATGTCAGCGATCTGGGCAGGATATGATGGTATTGCAGATTTGCTTATTAAGAATGGCGCAAAACTTGAATCAAAAGATAATGACGGGAACACTCCATTTCTAATTGCAGCTCAGAACGGTGACACGCTTATGTTTGATCTGCTAATGAGAAATGGAGTCGATATTTATGAAAAAAATAACTATAACTGGGATGCACTTGACATTTCAATCAAATCAGATCAAAAAGTTGCGGTTGAATGGCTTCTCAGGAAAGGAGACAAATGGCGCAATCCTGAAAGAGATGCAATTAATTATTTTAATGTTGCAGCAAATTACGGTCGAAAAGAGATCCTCCGGCTTCTTGAAAAAAATAATTTTTCTTCAAAGTACCATGTGCATATAAACCAGATGGATTTATCAATTTCGTCAAAATTCAATTTCAGGGATATTTATACGGGATTCAACCTTGCTTTTAAAGAGCCCCTTAAAAATATTGGTTTTATTACCGGATTTGACACCAAACTGTGGTACACCAGGGTACAGGTGAAACTAAGCCCTGATCTCTATTATCAATATATGGATAAAAGTTCTCTTGCATACGCAGGTGTTTTCAAGGATTTTAAGCTTACCGACAATCTTTTTAGAAGCAACATTTTATTTTCAACATCATTATCAGGGGCATACTTTTTTGGAAACAAGTTTAAAGGAACCTCGATGGCTCCCAAGAGCAAATTCAAGATTATTCCGGCATTGACATTCAAACTGGAAAAAAAGAATAATATTTACTATTCTGGTTTTGATTTAATGACAACCGATTTTCATGGAATATGGCCAGTTTGGATAAGGGTTGGAATTTCGCATAAATTCTTTTTTGACACAGCAAGGATACAAAGCAAAAACATCAGATGGTACTAAAAAAAAATATAAGAGCGGCATCAAGGGCAATAATCCTCGTCTTCATGGTGCTGCTGTTCTCGTGCGAGAATCTTCAGGACAATTTTTTAAATTGCTCCGAATGTAAGTTGGATGAACCCTCTGATGCGGAAATTGAAATAAAGCTTAGCGATAATTATAGCGAAATCCGGATAAATATATTTGAAGGCAACCTTGAGGACAGCATTCTCTACAAAACTATCACCACCGTAAGTAACAGCACTTATTGTACACTTCCGCTGAACAAGACTTTCACCCTCGCAGCAAGATATCTTTCCTCGTCAGGGAACCAGTATATCGCAGTAAATTCGATTACCCCTCATGTAAGATATGTCAAGGATCAATGTGATGAGCCGTGCTATTTTATTTATAACAAAAAGGTGAACCTCAGGTTAAAATATTCCAAATGATTTTTTCACATAACTATAAGTCCAGGCCATTTCCCGGGAATCCGATTAAATTCATTTATTACCGTTCAGTTTCATTTATTTTTTACATTGTTGAACTGATTAAGCCATCAAAGATCGTTGACTTTAAAAGTATTCCGATCATAATAAATAACTTCAACAGGCTCGATTCTACCAGAAAGCTTATCGAAAGTCTCGAAAAAAGAGGATATACTAACATGTACATCATCGATAATCTTTCGACATATCCTCCATTGCTTGAGTATTATAAAACCATCAGGTACACAGTTTACCGTCTCGATAAAAATATAGGTATGAACGCTCTGTGGATTTCAGGTATTTTCAAAAAGTTTAAGCATGATTTTTTTGTTTACACCGACTCGGATATCATACCGATAGATGAGTGTCCTGATGATTTTCTGCGTTTTTTTCTGGAGACACTCAGAAAGCACAGATTTGCCCAAAAAGTTGGATTCTCCCTTAAAATTGATGATCTGCCAGACTGCTATGCCTTAAAGGAGGAGGTAATTAGGCATGAAAAACAGTTTTATAAATACAAGTATGATGAATTCCTTTACTGGGCTCCGATCGACACGACTTTTGCGCTTTATCGTCCAAGGGCAAAGCGCAGGCATGCCAACTTCAATATTGAGATGTACCGCACTGCATTTCCATATATGGCTTATCATACACCATGGTATATCGACAGTAAAAATCCCGATGAAGAAAATCTATATTATCTGAATCAGAAACTCATCGATACCGGCTGGTCAAAAAAAGGGAAAGAGTTTCTCAGCAATGAATCCGAAAGTCTGCAATAGACAGCTATCTGGTATTAAAAAGAGGCCTGGCTTCGAACTGAATATCTTCCTTTTTATAATAGACTTTTTCAAGAAATAAACCACTTGGAGGTGAAGTAAGCCTGGCAGGAATATCAGTTTTACCCTTGAAAAATGAAGCAACGTCATCCTGAGAGAGATTTCCCCGGCCGGTTTCAACAAGGACTCCTGTCATCCGTCTGACCTGTTTCCAGAGGAAATGGGAGCCGACAACATGAAACAGGAGCATGTCACCGAATTCTTTGACTTCAGCATGAATTATATCAGTTTTGGTAGAGTTCTGCTCCTGCTCACTGTCGGTAAAATTCCGGAAATCCTTAAGTCCGATGAATTTTTTTGCAGCTTCATTCATCTTTTCGACAGAAAGCGGATCTTTAATCCACCAGACAAACTTCTTGCCGAATGCTGTCCGTCGCCTGCTGACCTGGTAAATATAGCTTCGTGCCACGGCATCATGGCGGGCATGAAAATTATCGGCAGCCTGCTCAACATCGATAATACAGATATCAGGCGGGAGCCTGTCGTTAATCCCATATTTGATTCTCAGAGGCTGAAGGTCTGCATCGACTTCAAGATGAGCCACCTGACCTATTGCATGAACACCGGCATCGGTACGTCCTGCGCCGTATACATCGAGTGTTTTGTTTTCAAAGAGCTCCCTGCAGGCATCAATTATTTCGCCCTGGATGCTTTTCCCTCCCTTTTGCATCTGCCAGCCTGAATAACGGGTGCCTTCATATTCGATAAGTAGTTTATATCTTGACATTGGTTAAGGTATTAACAGGCTGCTAAATTAATATAAATGCGGCATTTTGGAAAGATAGGTCACAGTACACGGTATACGGTACAAGAGAATAAGGAACCGCCGCATCGTGAGAGGAACCATTGAATTTTTTGTAAAATAATCTGATAATTAGGTAACTGTTTAAATATTTTTTTTGTAAATTGCTATCTGGAGGTATCAATTTATGAATTTCACTAAGACCACTTCGTATTCACTCAAGGTGTTGAGCTTTATGGCAGAGTATGAGAAGGATACAATTTCTGCCAGCCATCTTAACAAGATTCTTGCAATACCTTACTCATATCTTCGGCATTTGTTATTTACTCTTGCTGAGAAGGGATTCATAAGAAGTGAGAAAGGCAGAAACGGTGGTTTCAGCTTAACCAGGAATTCAGGCGATATATACCTTATTGAAATTATAGAAGCAATAGAAGGGACCAATAGCTTTGACAGGTGTATGATGGGAATTACGGATTGCCGCCGGGTAAAAAAATGTGCATTGCACAATCTCTGGTCGGGTATAAGAAAGGATGTCCTCGACATGCTGAATAGAACATCTTTAGCTGACTTGGTTTTACAAACAGAATAGTCACATCTTAAAAAAGGAGGTTATATGGTTGATTCAAAAATGGTTCTGACCGGGCAAACAATAGCATACACTCTTTATTGCCTGGTAATTATTCTCCTTGTAGCCTGGTTTGCTTTTAAGGTAACAGGGAAAGGTAAGAGTACTGTTGTAAAGCCTGCGTTGTTTTACACTTTTGTGGGTTTTCTTACAGTACTGGGATTATCTCTGCATATAATAACTTATAACACGATCCCATGGGCCAAGATGGATCTGAACAGGTCTGAAATAACGGCCGATAAAACCTTCAACATCACTGTAAAGGATCATAATTTCATTATGCCGTCAGAGAAGCTTGTCGTAAATGTAAATGACAAAGTTCTTTTTGATGTCAGGTCTGAAGACCTGACTTATGGGTTTGGTCTCTTCAGAAGTGACAACAGCATGCTTTTCCAGATGCAGGTAGTACCCGGTCACAAAAATGATCTTTTATGGAAATTTGACCGCGAAGGAGTGTACACTATCCGTTCAACGGAGTATTCCGGGCCAAAGGGCGTATTTATGATTCTTAAGGATGCCGTGGAGGTGGTTCCTGCCACTGCAAAGAATTAACTATTAATTATTAATAAATTAATATACCTGATTATGAGTTTTATAAAAACACTTATAGATGGTGAGCAGGGTCTTTTTAAATCTGAAACCCTGACCCCAATGCAGAAACTTACTCTCCGTTTTGTGGTTGTCGGCCTTGTTTATTTCGGATTTGTAGTAATAGAGGGTATGCTGATGCGAATGTATGAGGTTAAGCCTTTACCATTCATAACAGAACCTCAATTCTTTGCAATTATGACTGCACATCCGCTGGTAGGAATCTTCGGATCGACTTATTCAATTGTCTGCGGAGCGTTTCTGTTTCTCGTTCCCTTTCTTATGAAAAAACCTCTATGGAGCATTAAGCTCGGCAATTGGAGTTTCCTTTTTATTGCCATAGGAACATTCGTATTCTGGTCAGCTGGGTTTATAAGCCATTATGCACCACTTTATACTCTTTACTGGCCTCTCCCTGCCGACTTTAAACAATTCAGCGTGTGGGGAGGAACATTCTTTATTGCAGGAATAGCAATGGTGATGGCCGGAACCGGTTTGTTTGTCATCAATATTTTCAAGACCATAACATACACTCCTGAAGGATGGGAGAAACAACCTGCAGGTGCACTAATGGCATCAGCACTTGGGATTACAGGGTTCAATAATCTTTTCAGGAAAAACAAAAAAGAGCATCTTGTTCCTCTTCCTGTAGCAGCAATAGCCCGCGGATGCGTCGATATGACATTCAACACTACTATAATTCTTTTCACCGGTGTACTTATCCTGGTCTATATGGTAGCGGCGATCCTTGGGTTTGATCTGAAATCAACTGCAATTGATGCACTTCTATATAAAAACTGGTTCTGGTGGGGACTTGACCTTATCGCCGATGGACTGGTTCTGATATTTGTTGCCGGAACATGGTATCTCCTGGCAACCATGATAACAGGGAAGCCGCTCTTTATGCAGAATATTGCAAGGGCAGCATTGCTCGTCGAGCTTGTTGTCTCATGGACCGTCTGGTCGCATCACCTCCTTTCCGACCAGGCACAGCCAAACATACTAAAGGTTCTTTCCGGTGAGATGGTCACTGTATTTGAATTAATAACGCAAGGCCTTGCATTCTTTATAACACTTGCAACGTTATGGAGCGCGCGTCCGCTGAAGATGACCAATCCGCTGAAGTTCCTACTTGGAGGATTGCTCGGTTTTGCCCTGGCAGTTCCTGCGGGAATTATGCAGGCCGATGTCGGGTTAAACAGGATACTCCATAACACCCAGTGGGTAGTTGGCCCGCATGTTCATGTTGCCGTACTTGTCGGCCTGACTATGACCCTCTATTCAGCGATCTATCTTCTTTTCCCGATATTAACCAATGGTGCTGCCTTTTACAGTAATAAACTGGTAAATGTCCATTTCTGGTGTCACCTCCTCGGTGGAATCGGAATGGGTGCATTTATGGGTATGGCAGGACTTAAAGGAATGCTCAGGAGATCACTTTATATAAATGGTGAATTCAATCTTTATATGATCCTTGCTGCAATTTCAGGAACACTTCTGTTAATAGGCTTCCTGGCATTCTTCTATAACATTGTTATGAGTGTTGGGCTGAAAGGAGTAATTGGGATCTTTACTCCGGCCAAAATAAAAACGAAGGATCTGGTCCCAGCCAGCTAGCACCTTATACTAAAACCTATCCCGCAGATCATCCTGTAACGGAGTAAATCCCTGACAGGACCTGCGGGATTCTTTGTCTCCCCCTTCAGTGAAACGAACTTGACAAGGTGCTTGAAGTAATTGACAAATTCAATCCAAAAGCCTTCTATACCATAGAGGATGTGAGAGCTGTGAACGAAGGTATTTTCCCTCCAAGGAAACCCAGTACAATATTACCATTCAGTAATATCCTGTTTCAATGGAGAAAAGGAAAATAAAGTAACAAGGAGAAAAGTGCAAGTAGAAAGGAGATTGAGGAGTGAAACGACGAACCGGAACAGCCTGCCCCGATCTATCGGGAAGTGGAGCTCGCCGAAGGCATATTCCGCGAAGCGGAAAAGTCAAAAGACGAAAGTCAGGATTATAATTATCAGATGAAATAATTGATTAGTTTTGCTAAAATTAAAATATAATATGGATCAGTTCAGCAATCACCCGTTGTACAGGAAACACACTATAGACAGTGTAATGAGCACGTTATGGGAGTTTTACAAAAAGAACTTCTTAGTATTGTTTCTCTCTTCGTTCGTTGTTTGTCTTTGCGTGCAATTTATATCGGCAAAGATCAATTTCGGTGAAATCACCAGTTATACCGACCCGATGCAACTACTGGAAAAGTACAAGAGCATGATGGTCCCATTTCTTGAGGTGGCGGCAATAAGCCTTGTCTTTAATGTAATTCTTCAGTATTACGTAATGTACAATCCTCTTGAAGAGCATCCGAATATCTTTGCAGCTGCTTATAAATCGTTAAAATACCTACCAGCCTACATCGTAATTTTAGTTTTATTCACGTTCATGGCTGCTGCGGCACTAATAGTTGGCTTAATACTTTTCATTGTAGGCATGTTCTTTGCATTATTCTGGCTTGCAATGGTATTCATGTTTATCCTTCCCATATTGATGGCAGAGGGAAATAATATAGGGCACACCATTTCAAGGACTTTCTCACTATCTCACAGAGGTTTCTGGTCAAACATGGGATGGGTTGCCATACTCATACTGATAATCATGGTAGTATCATTTGTAGTTTCCGGGCTCATAATGATTCCTTTCTCGGGAAGCTTTTTCAAGATAATTTCGCATCCTGAAGAGGCAGCCAGCGCAATGAATTTCATGACGAACCCTTTATTTGTTGCACTTTCTGCCATTCTCAGTGCACTGATAACACCGGTAATGCCTATTTTCAGTGCTATATTATATTTCAACGGAAGATCACGCGAAACCGAATTAGCAACTCCGGTTCCTAATAATGAACCAGACAGGGTAAGGGTTGAGGATCTTTATGCAAAGCCATATTCAGATGATCATCCGGATAATCCCGAAAACAAGCATACTGAGTCTTAACGGATAACCCTTCCTGAACTGTCGCCCTTCATAAGATGTTCGACCTCTGCAACTGACACGAGGTTAAAATCGCCATGTATCGTATGTTTCAGACACGAGGCTGCAACTGCGAAGTTCAGGGCTTTCTGGTCATCGCCGTCATAATTCAGCAATCCGAAGATAAGTCCTCCCATAAATGAATCACCTCCTCCAACCCTGTCGACAATATGAGTGATCTGGTAAACAGGTGCGTTAAAGAACCTTTCCCCGTTGAACAGAATCCCTGACCAGGTATTGTGATCAGCGCTTATTGAACCTCTGAGTGTTATAATAATCTTCTTTGCTCCCGGAAATTTCTCCTTAAGCTTCAGACATACAGATTCGAATTCAGGGCTGCCCACCATTCCTGTAGATACATCAGCACTATCTGGTCTGATCCCGAAAACTTTTTCTGCATCTTCTTCATTTCCAAGGATGACATCACAATAGCTCACCATTTCCGGCATAACCTCTGTAGCAGTCTTTCCCCACTTCCAGAGGTTTTTTCTGAAATTAAGATCGCACGATACCGTTAGTCCCAGCTTCTTTGCAGCTTTAATAGCTTCAAGACAGGTATCTGCTGCTCCTTTCGATATGGCAGGCGTTATCCCCGTCCAGTGAAACCACGAGGCTCCGGAAAAAACCTTTTCCCATGCAATCATCCCGGGCAATATTTCAGCTATGGAGGAATGAGCCCGGTCATATACCACCCTGGAGGGTCTTGATACTGATCCTGTTTCAAGGAAATAAATTCCCAGCCGGTCGCCTCCGAAAATAATGTTGGATGTTCCGACGCTATGCTTTTTCAGCTCCATTAGAGCAGCATGTCCAATGTCATTTTCAGGAAGCCGTGTCACAAAATCTGCCGGTAATCCGAAATTTGCAAGCGAAACTGCAACGTTCGCCTCCCCTCCACCGTAGGATGCGCAATACGAGACTGCCTGTGAAAATCTCTGGTGTTCAGGGGTTGCCAGACGCAGCATTATTTCCCCGAATGTCACTACCTTTTTTATCATTAATGAATCGATTATGAATTAATATTCGTCACTACAAGATAATTAAATATCATTCTCTCCTTTTACATATCCAAAGTTGGCAAGTATTCCTCCATCGACATACAGGATATGTCCGTTAACGAAATCGCTGGCTTTTGAGGCAAGGAATAATGCCGCATAAGCGACGTCTTTAGGTTCTCCCCATCTTCCTGCCGGTGTACGGGTCATTACAAGATCATTGAAGGGATGACCGTTTTCTCTTATAGGGCCAGTCTGGGATGTGACAATATAGCCCGGGCCAATGCCATTTATCTGAATATTATATTTAGCCCACTCACATGTCATATTCTGAGTAAGAAGCTTCAGCCCCCCTTTTGCTGATGCATATGCCGAAACCGTATTGCGTCCATATACACTCATCATTGAACACATGTTAATGATCTTGCCGCTTCTTCGTTCAATCATTTTGGGTGCCACTCTCTTTGACAAAATCAGGGGAGCAACAAGGTCGACATCTATTACCTGTTTATAATCGGCTATCGCCATTTCAAGAATCGGTATCCTCTTTATTATTCCGGCGTTATTTACAAGGATATCAATGGGACCAACATTCTTTTCGATCTGTGAAATGCCTCTGTCAACATCCTTCTCGTCAGTTACGTTGAATTTAAGAGTGTAAACTTCAAGTCCTTCTTTTGTATATTCTTCTTTGCAACTCTGAAGCTTTTCGTCCTGCAGATCATTAACACAAACTTTTGTGCCTGCTTTGCCGAGAACCAGTCCGATAGCAAGTCCGATTCCGTGTGTTCCGCCTGTAACCAGGGCAACTTTTCCTGTTAAATCAAATAAATCATTAATCTCTTTCATATTTTATTGTATTTCATCTCTGTGTAACTCTGTGTTTCTCTGTGTCACTCTGTGTAAGTTCTTTAATATTACTCAGAGGAAATCAGGAGAAGACACAGAGTTCCACAGAGCGGTTTTACTTAAGTGTGTCAGGGTAACGTGTATCAACATCTCCGTAATCCATATTTTCGCCGCACATTCCCCAGATAAATGTATAATTTGACGTGCCTGCAGCGCTGTGGATGCTCCATGAAGGCGAAATAACAGCCTGCTCATTTTTCATCCAGATATGCCGGGTTTCATCCGGGTCGCCCATGAAATGGCAGACAGCCTGTTTTTCAGGAACTTCAAAATAGAAATACACTTCCATTCGCCTTATATGAGTATGAACAGGCATGGTGTTCCAGACGCTTCCCGGTTTTAATTCTGTCATTCCCATTTGAAGCTGACACGTCGGCAATACGCTTGTATGTATAAGTTTATTTATAGTCCTGTGGTTCGATTCATTAGCACTTCCCATTACGACTACTTCAGCATCCTTTAAAGTTATTTTCCTCGACGGGTATTCGTGATGAGCCGGTGCGGAGTTAATATATAGTTTTGCCGGATTAGCCGGGTTGACTGATTTAAAGACCACATCCTTTGTACCTTTTCCAATGTAGAGTGCCTCCTTGTGACCAATCTTATAAAAATCACCTCCGGCTTCAACAATGGCATCACCACCAACATTAATCATACCCATCTCTCTCCTTTCTAGGAAAAATGATGCTTTAACAAGATCAACAGATTCAAGCTTCAGAGCTTTTTTTACGGGCATGGCGCCACCTGCCATAATCCTGTCGTACATCGAATAAACCAATGTGATTTCATCCGGAATGAATACTTTTTCAATAAGAAATTCCTTCCTGGTTTTTTCAGTGTCATAATGCTTTACATCCTCAGGATGCGCCGAATAGCGTAATTGTGTTATCATATATTGCAGGTTATTACTTGTTGCTTGGTGCTCAGTACTCGTTACTTGTTAATGATATTTCCTTTATCAATCATTCTGCAGATTTCTGTTCCGGCAAGGAGGAATCCACCGACTCCATAAACTTCAGTCATTTCCCTGGTAACCGCTTTTGGATCAGCTCCGATAGGCTGTATAAAGCCAACCTTACCATCGGGCCATACGGCATTTACCATCGCTTCCCATCCGTTAACAACAGCAGGCATGTATTTTTCCTTATCAAGGTATCCATTATCAATTCCCCATGCAAATCCGAAAACAAAAAAAGCAGTCGCGCTCATTTCCGGATTTGGGTAACTGGCAGGATCCAGAAGGCTTGCATGCCAGGAACCATCAGGTTGCTGAAGTGAAACTAACCTGGCAGCCATATCCTTATAAATCTTTATAAAGTAATCGCGATGCTCATATTTTGCCGGAAGTTCCCTTATAATTACAGGAAGACCTGCAAATACCCATCCGTTGCCTCTTCCCCAGAAAACTTTTGCTCCGTTTGCTTCATTGCGTGTAAAATAGTTGGAGTCCCTGAAATAGAGAGACTCTTCCTTGTCGAACAGATAATCGGTTGTTGCTTTGTACTCAATGTACATGAAATCGAGATATTTTTTCTTGTGAGTTACATTACCCATTTTAGCCCATACTGTAGGCCCCATGAACAAAGCATCGCACCATGACCACCTCTGAGTTGCCCAGTAATCTTTTGTATTTACGAATTTCATGTCTCCCCTGGCNNTACTTTTTGTAAAGTTCTATATACATCTGGCCAACACAATAGTCATCGGCATGGTACCTGCGGAGAGGATTATCGTGAATAAAATATGTCCAGTTAAGTTTATCGGCTATTCCTTTCAACCAGTTGTAATAAGAATCATCTCCCGCAATGCCTGCCCATTCAACCATACCAGCGTACAGGGCTCCATTAGTCCAGTCAGCCAATTCATGTGTAAGTGGCGTCCTGACCTGCCAGTCAGCAACAGCTTTAAGAACGGTTCTTACCTCAGTGGTGCTGATCCCAGCTTTAAAAGCAGGAATTGCCTGGGCAGGGAGAGGTTCGGTGCCCTGGTTTTGTGAAAAACCGTTAGTCATTAATAATGACAGAGATAAAATCAGAAAGGGTTTTAAGTAATTCATATCTAAAATTGTATAATAATTCCGGAGCAATAACTTCAACCAAAAGTACAATCTTTGACCGGAAACACTATTAATTCAACAGGCTAATTTTCTCTTTTTAAGGCTTGTTTTTTACCCGTTTCTGTTAAATTTCTTTAATTCCACCGATACTTATTCATTTTTTCGTGATCGTTAACGAAAATAATTTTTTAACTTTAAAAGTCAAAATATTTGCTAACAAAATCAACCTATATGAAACCATTTATTCATGAGGATTTTCTTCTCGGCAATAAAACGGCCGTTAAGCTATATCATCTATATGCTGAAAACCAACCCATCATTGATTTTCATTGCCACCTTTCACCATCTATGATAGCCGATGACCGCCAGTTTGCAAACCTCACCCAGGCATGGCTTGAAGGTGATCATTACAAATGGCGAGCAATGAGGACCAATGGGATTGATGAAAAGTACTGCACAGGAGACACTCCGGATTTTGAGAAATTCAGCAAATGGGCAGAGACAGTCCCGGCAACAGTGGGCAATCCTTTATATCACTGGACTCATCTTGAGCTTGCCAGGTACTTTAATATTTTCGATCTGCTCTCCCCTTCCACTGCTTCAGCAATCTATGAAAAGGCAAATGCAATTCTTCAGACCAAAGAATTCAGTACCAGGGGAATCATGAAGAAAATGAAGGCCGAAGTGGTTTGTACAACCGACGACCCTGCTGACACCCTTGAGCAGCATAAAATACTGCAGGGGGCAATGTCAACACTGGTCTTCCCGACATGGAGGCCTGATAATATCATTAAAGTTGAAGATATCATAAAATTTAAAGCTTATATAGAGAAGCTGGGTATTGCATGCGGCAGTGAGATTAATAATTTCAGGGATCTGGTTGAAGCGCTTGACGAACGGCATAAGTTTTTCCACGAAATGGGCGGAAGGGCTTCGGACCATGGCATGGACAGATTCTATTTTGCACCCTTCAATGCTTCTGATGCAGATAAATATTTTAAAAAGCTTCTCAAAGGCCAGCCTCTCTCATGTGAAGAGTCAGAAGTATACAGAAGCGCAATAATGACGGAACTGTGCAAGATGAACCACAAGAGAGGATGGGTACAGCAATTCCACGTAGGGGCTATGAGAAACAATAATGCAAGAATGTTCAGGAAAATGGGACCTGATACAGGATGGGATTCGATAGGCGTGCCGCAGGATGCCCTTAAAATGTCAAGATTCCTGAGCAGCCTTGACGAGAACGACCAGCTTGCAAAAACAATCCTGTATAACCTGAATCCTGCAGATAATGAAATGATGATTACCATGGCTGGCAACTTTAACGATGGCACATCTCCCGTTAAGGTTCAGTACGGAGCAGCATGGTGGTTTCTCGATCAGAAAAACGGTATGGAGAAACATATAAGAGATCTGGCTTCACTTGGGTTGATGAGAAGGTTTGTGGGAATGGTTACCGATTCAAGGAGCTTCCTCTCCTATCCGCGCCATGAGTACTTTAGACGTATTGTCTGTAATTTTGTTGGCGAAGAGGTTGAAAAAGGACTCATACCCGATGAGGAAGAACTCCTTAAACCGCTTATCGAGGGCATTTCCTATAGAAATGCAAAAGAACATTTCGGATTTGGCAAATAAAAATATATTCTTTATAAACTAACTACATAAAACATTTCATGAACGAATTAAATCTGAAAAACAAAGTTGCAGTAGTTACCGGTGGTGCCGGCATCATCTGTTCAGAGATGGCAAGATCACTTGCTGCACAGGGTGTTAAGACTGTCGTCCTCGACCTTAACAAAGAAGCATCTGTAAATATCGCTGCACAAATTGAAAAAGAGTTCAAGACTCCATGCATTGGAATATCAGCAAGCGTTCTGGATAAAGCTTCGCTTGAAGCTGCAAGAAAAGAAATTCATGATAAATTCGGCAAAGTCGATATTCTTGTCAATGGTGCCGGCGGAAACTCACCAGCGGCTACGACAAAGGTTGAAAAGATGGATGGCACAGAGAAACCTGAAGATACATTTTTCGGTCTCCAGACTGAAGGCTTTGACAAAGTCTTTGACCTCAATTTCAAGGGTACTCTGCTCCCTTCGATGGTCTTCGGCGAAGATATGGTCAGCAAAAAATCAGGTGTAATTATTAATATGTCATCGATGAATTCATACAGGCCTCTGACAAAGATACCTGCCTATTCAGCTGCAAAGGCTGCTGTTAATAATTTCACACAATGGCTAGCCGTTCATTTTGCCAAAGCCGGCGTAAGGGTAAATGCTATAGCTCCCGGATTTTTGCTTACGAACCAGAACAGGTTCCTGCTTACTGACGAAAAAACAGGAGAGATGACTGCCCGCGGAAAGAAAATTATCAACGGCACTCCAATGGAACGTTACTGTGTTCCCGAGGACCTTACCGGCACACTTCTTTACCTGGCATCAGACCTCTCGNNCCGGTTACCAGTGATCAGATGCCTGAAGCTAGTTTAGTTAAAGTAAAATTTAAAAACTATGGTTTACTATCAGTCAGGATCAGAGAATACGGTCATTAACTCGAATGACCTGGAGTATGGGCTTTACTCTGCTCTTGTTAAAATCGGACCCAGGAAAAAGGTACTTGTGATTCCACCTGATTTTACAAGGTTCCATTCTCGTGCAGGCGAGATAACAACATTGCTATATAAATATTATAAAGAAAGCCTGAAGGATATTCTCCCTGCTCTTGGAACTCATACACCCATGAATGACCAGGATATAAAAGAGATGTTTAAAGAAGTTCCTTTGAAGCTTTTCAGGGTTCACGACTGGAGAAATGATATTGTTACAGTAGGAACGGTCCCCGGAGAGTATGTTTCCAGGCTGACGAACGGGGCTCTGGATTATTCCTGGCCTGCACAGCTGAACAAACTTATTGTTAATGGCGGACATGATCTGATAATTTCAGTCGGACAGGTTGTTCCTCATGAAGTAATCGGTATGGCAAACTACAATAAAAACCTCTTTGTGGGCTGCGGAGGCCATGAAGGTATAAATAAAAGCCATTTTGTCGGTGCAGTTTATGGGCTGGAGAACCTCCTTGGCAAGGCTGATAACCCTGTCAGAAGCCTTCTTAATTATGCAAGTGACCATTTTATCTCGAATCTGCCGGTTACATATGTTCAAACTGTGATCGGGTATGACGAGAAAGGCAAGCTTGTTATCCGCGGACTTTATATAGGCGATGATGCAGAAGTATTCCGGCTTGCTGCAGAGCTTTCAATAAAAGTCAACTTTACCCTGTTAGATAAACCGCTTAAAAAAGTTGTAGTATATCTTGATCCTTCCGAGTTCAAAAGCACCTGGCTCGGGAACAAGAGTATTTACAGGACGAGAATGGCAATGGCAGACAACGGTGAACTGATTGTTCTCGCTCCGGGACTGAAAGAGTTCGGTGAAGACAAGGAGATTGACAGGCTGATAAGAAAATATGGCTATCGGGGGACTCCCGCTACACTTGCCTCACTAAAGGGGAATGAAGAACTTCAGAATAATCTGGGAGCTGCAGCCCACCTTATTCACGGGAGCACCGAGGGTAGGTTTACCGTAACATATTGCCCCGGGTATCTCACCCGTGAAGAAATAGAATCAGTGAATTTCAGATATTCAGATCTGAATGAAATGATGAAGAAATATAACCCCGAAAAGCTTAAGGACGGATTCAACATGATGGCCGACGGTGAAGAGATCTTCTACATTTCAAATCCTGCAGTAGGACTCTGGAGCACAAAAGACAGGCTTAAAAAATGATAAACTGGGGCATAATAGGATGCGGAAATGTCACCGAAGTTAAAAGTGGTCCCGCATTTAACAAGGTGAATGATTCTAGGCTTCTTGCAGTAATGAGGCGCGATCGTGTCCTTGCTGAAGATTATGCTACAAGACATAAAGTACCCAGGTTTTATACTGATGCATCACAGCTGATAAATGACCCTGACGTAAATGCAGTATATATTGCAACTCCTCCCGGAAGTCATGCCGGGTATGCCATAAAATCTATAAATGCAGGCAAACCGGTATACATCGAAAAACCTATGGCTCTCAATTTTTCTGAATGTCAGAAGATTATCAAAACAGGTGAAAAACAGGGGGTTCCAGTGTTCGTGGCATATTACAGAAGGACGCTCCCTGGTTTCCTCAAAGTTAAGGAGATCATTGAAAGGGGAGCTATCGGGAAGATCAGATTTGTACAGATTCAGCTTTTAAAATCACCATCGGAGGATGAGTATGATGGAAAACTTTCATGGCGGGTTGATCCTTTGATTTCAGGCGGCGGCCATTTCTTTGATCTGGCTTCACACCAGCTGGATTACCTTGATTTTCTTTTGGGACCTGTGAAGAGCATCAAATCCATGGTTCTTAACCAGGGAGGATTTTACAAGGCTGAGGATTTCGTTTCAGCCCAGTTCTTGTTTCCAAACAATATCTGCTGCTCAGGTACATGGAGTTTTACATCAGCAATAGAAGCAGGAAGGGATGTGATTGAGATTATCGGGGAAAGCGGATATATAAAATTTTCATGTTTCAGTTTTGAGCCCATCCTTCTTGAGAATGGCGAAGGAAGGCATGAATTTGTTAATGAAAGGCCCGATAATGTCCAGATTTACCTGATCGACCAGGTCGTTAAAGCTATTTCCGGAAAGGGTAAGGCGGTCAGCACAGGTGTAACGGCTGCAAGGACAAGCTGGGTAATGGATGAAGTAGTAAAGGAATATTATAAGAAGTAAGTTGCTCGTTTCTCGTTTCTTGTTGCTGGTTATCATACTGATTAAATAAGCAATGAGGAACGAGAAACGAGGAACGAGAAACTAGCAACAATAAACTATAATATAGACAGAAAAATATGAATAAACTATCAGACATCGGATTAATAGGGTTGGCAGTTATGGGTGAGAATCTTGTTCTCAACATGGAGAGCAAGGGGTTTCAGGTAACTGTATTCAACCGGACTGTACAAAAGGTAGATGACTTCCTTGCCGGAAGAGCCAAAGGGAAGAAGATAACCGGAGCTCATACAATTGAGGAACTGGTTAAATCACTGAAGCGGCCCAGGAAGATCATGATAATGGTCAAGGCGGGAAGCGCCGTTGATGATACCATCAATTTACTTATCCCCTATCTTGAAAAAGGTGACATTATCATTGACGGAGGCAACACTCACTTTCCGGACACAAACAGGAGAACAGCAATGGTTGAGAGCAAGGGACTGCTTTACATTGGTACCGGCGTTTCGGGTGGCGAAGAGGGAGCACTTCTGGGTCCGTCAATCATGCCCGGCGGATCAAAAGCCGCATGGCCTGAGGTTAAACCGATCTTCCAGGCAATTGCTGCCAAAGTAGAGGATGGTTCTCCCTGCTGTGACTGGGTAGGTGAAAACGGTGCCGGCCACTTTGTTAAAATGGTCCACAACGGAATAGAGTACGGTGACATGCAGCTTATATGCGAAGCTTACCAGGTATTGAGGGATCTGCTTCACATGAGCGCTGATGAAATGCATGAGGTATTCAAGGAGTGGAATAAGGGAGAGCTCGACAGTTATCTTATTGAGATAACAAGGGATATACTGGCATTCAAGGATGCTGACGGAAAGCCGCTTGTCGATAAGGTCCTGGATACAGCCGGTCAAAAGGGCACAGGCAAATGGACAGCAGTAGCCGCCCTCGACGCTGGCATTCCTCTTACCCTTATAGGTGAGGCTGTCTTCTCAAGATGTCTCTCAGCAGTAAAGGAGGAAAGAGTAAAAGCATCTAAGATACTTCACGGTCCGAAAGCAGAATTTAAAGGAGATAAGGTCAAATTCATCAACGACATCAAGGATGCTCTTTATGCATCGAAGATCGTATCGTATGCCCAGGGCTATTCACTTATGGAAGCTGCCGCAAAGGAGTTCGGATGGAAACTAAATTATGGAGGAATTGCACTTATGTGGAGGGGTGGTTGCATCATCAGGTCAGCATTCCTGGGAAAAATCAAGGAAGCATTTGAAAACAATCCATCGATCAGTAACCTGCTGCTCGACCCATTCTTCAATGATAAAGTTGAGAAAGCGCAGAAAGGATGGAGAAATGTAGTATCGACAGCTGTTTCCCAGGGAGTTCCGATGCCGGCAATATCGTCAGCCCTCGGATATTTTGACGGATACCGCTGCGAAAGGCTTCCTGCGAACCTGCTCCAGGCACAGCGCGACTATTTTGGAGCACATACTTATGAAAGGACTGATAAACCAAGAGGTGAGTTCTTCCACACAAACTGGACTGGAAGAGGTGGTACAACAGCCTCTACAACTTACACTGTTTAATTTACCCTTATTTAAATAACTAACTTTAACATTATGGAGAACAACAAAACCCAGATTGGAAATTACAGGTGGGTTATTATAACCTTGCTGCTCTTTTCTACGACCATCAATTATATGGACAGGCAGGTTATCAGCTATCTGAAACCATTCTTCTGCACTGCTGTTGATCATGGTGGTTTCGGATGGACTAACTCGCAATTTTCCTTTCTAACATCTTTCTTCCTCGGTGTATATGCCCTTGTGTCTATTTTCGCCGGACGTATAATCGATAAGATCGGAACCAAGATCGGGCTTGCTATTTCACTGGTCGTCTGGTCAATTTTTGGAATGGTTAACGCATTCGCCAGTGCAGCTCTTTCTGTTAACATCTTCATTCGTAGCCTTTTCGCCGTTGGTGAGGCAGGAGTTTTTCCCGTATCAATTAAGACAGTGGCGGAGTGGTTCCCTAAAAAAGAAAGGGCCCTGGCGACAGGGATCTTTAACAGCGGAACGAACATTGGGGCAATGATTGCTGCATTATTCGTTCCATGGTGCATATCTTTCTGGGGTGACACTCCCGGCTGGAAGTGGGCCTTTATGTTAACCGGCGCATCAGGATTTATTTTCCTTTTCTTCTGGCTCTGGCTTTATAATCCTCCGGGAAAATATAAAAAATTAACAAAGGCTGAAGCAGATTATATTCACCAGGATGATACTCCGCAGGAGCTTGCCCAGGTAGAGGACAAAGCAAAGATTCCATTTTCAAAGCTCCTGAAATATCGTCAGACATGGTCGTTTTTCTGGGGTAAATTCCTCACTGACGGTGTGTGGTGGTTTTACTTGTTCTGGTTACCGGATTACCTCATGAAGCAATTCGGAATGTCGAAACTTGATGTAAGATGGCCGACATTCGTCGTATACGGAGTTGCAATTATCGGCAGTGTCTTCGGAGGAAGCATTCCGCTTTTCCTTATCAACAGGGGAATGCCTGTTTATAAAGCCCGGATGAGAGCTATGCTTATGATTGCTGTGGTCCCTCTTATAGTATTAACCACACAATACTTTGGAAATGTTGCAAGGTTCGGAAATGCTGCAATGTATCTTGCCGTGGCTGTAATATGCATAGCTGCTGCAGGTCACCAGGCCTGGTCTGCTAACTTGTTTACAACTGTTTCCGATATGTTCCCTAAAAAGGCTGTCGGTTCAATGGTTGGTATAGGAACGATGGCTGGAGGTATTGGAGGAATTCTGATTCAGCTTCTTTCTGGAAAGCTGAACGACGTATTCAGCGCCACACCTCAGACTGCTTATCTTATAATGTTCTGTATCTGTGCACTTGGATATCTGATCGCATGGTCATTAATGAAAGGTCTTGTTCCAAAACATAAACTTATTACCGACTTGTAGAAGAATAAAACAGTTTGAGAATGCGCAGTAAATATCGCTGCGCATTCTTCAAATTTTAAAAGCTTTTTCACTAACGTACCTTCACACAGAAAATATTTATGTGAACAAAATATTATGACAACTAAAAAAGCCAGACTTAAGGATATTGCCAGCCTGTCAGGGGTATCAATAGGGACAGTGGACCGTGTCCTGCATGACCGTGGTGAGGTTGCTGAAAAAACACGGGATAAGGTTCTTAAAATAACCAGGGAACTGAATTATACTCCTAACCTGATGGCCCAGGTATTGAAATCGAAGAAGCCATATAACCTTGTTTCTCTTCTTCCCAGGTCTACTGAAGAAAATACATTCTGGGTTAAGCACCCGCTTGGGATGTTGAAAGCAATGGCTGAACTCGACCCGTTTCCTGTAAATCTGACTCAGATCAACTTCGATCTTTTAAGCGAAAAAGATTTTGTAAAGGAAACCAAAACTGTATTAAAGCTGCAACCTGACGGTGTTCTTCTGGCTCCAATATTCCAATCCGAATCCATTGCTTTCTGTTCGTTGCTCCTGAAGGCAAGAATTCCCTTCGTATTTGTAGATGGATATGTGCAGGAAACGGATTTCCTCGCCTATATTGGGGAAAACGTCTTCCAGAGCGGGAAGGTTGCAGGGCAGCTTACTGAAATGATAACTCCCGGGGGAAAAGATCTGCTGATAATTAACCTGGCAAGAAACCTTCAGAATGTCCACCATCTCAATAACAGGACAAAAGGATTTTTAAGCTTTTTCGAAAACAACAACAATAAATTTGGTGAAAAGATAAGCTTGAATATATCAGATCCGGGAAGTGAGAACGTCCGGATGGAACTGGATAAAGTATTTAAAAAGCATTCAAACATAGGCTCGATATTTGTTTCCGGGTCAAAATCATACAAGGTCGCCGATTATATTAATAACATGGGGATAAAGTCAGTAAACCTCATCGGTTATGACCTCCTTGAAAGAAATATCGCTCACCTTAAAGCGGGTACCATACGATTTCTTATTGGACAGAGGCCGGAAGAACAGACATATAAAGGAGTAAAAAAACTCTTTGATTTTCTCTCATCCAATAAGATCCCCGAAAAAATGGAGTACCTTCCAATTGATGTTGTAACATCCGAAAATGTGGACTTCTTTATTTAAAACTGAATCAACAAAACTAAAATAACTTCCATAATATGAAGAAATTAGGAAAATATTCAATGGGGCTTGGTGACAGGTTCGGTCACCAGGGTGGCGCTCAGCTGAAAGCAATTATTGAAGCCGGTAATAAAGGAGTCGAGATCACTCCTGTCTGGAACAAATCGAACCGCGAACATATGATAATCGGCACTCAGCCCGACGATGTCAGGAATGAAGCTGATCAGGTTACCAGGGCGGCAAAATTTTTAAATCCATATTATGTGGATGCTGATCACATCAATCTTGATACTGTAGACAGATTCATTAATGCTTCTGATTTCTTTACCATTGACGTAGCTTCCTATATTGGCAAAAAAGCAGCTGATGAAGAAATTAAAAATTTTGTTTCGGGGGCAGAGAAATATTCGGGAGACCTGAATATCCCGGGTATAAAGAAACCACTGAAGGTCACCAAACAGCTTATAACCACTATAGCTGAAAAATATCTTTTTGCTGCAATAAAAGCATATGAGATTTACAGGAAAATTGAAAAAAGTAAAGGCAGGGAAAATTTTGTCACTGAAGTGTCAATGGATGAAGTTCCAAATCCCCAGACGCCGGTTGAACTCTTCTTTATTTTGAAAATGCTCGGTGAGGAGAATATCCCGGTTCAGACAATAGCGCCAAAGTTCTCCGGAAGATTCAATAAGGGTGTCGATTATGTTGGTGATCCGGATAAATTTGCAGAGGAGTTTGAATCTGACCTGATGGTTATTGATTATGCAATAAAAGAATTTAACCTGCCTGATAACCTTAAAATGAGTGTTCACTCAGGTTCTGATAAATTCTCAATTTACCCGCTTATAGGATCAATAATCAAAAAGCACAACAAGGGTATTCATCTTAAAACTGCAGGAACAACTTGGCTGGAAGAGGTAATAGGGCTTGCAGTTTCAGGTGGAAAAGCACTCGATTTTGTCAAGGAAATCTACTATAAATCACTTGAGAAGACTGATGAATTGTGTGCCCCTTATGCTGATGTAATTGATATTAATATATCAGGGCTTCCGCAAAAAGCAGAAGTTGCAAAATGGAGCAGTAAGAAGATGTCCGATGCACTCAGGCATGTCCCGGGCAACAGGGATTATAATCCAAATATGAGGCAACTCATACATGTGGCTTATAAACTCGCAGCTATGGAAATGGTTGAATACTTTAAACTGCTGGAGGCTAACGAAAAAACTGTTTCGGAATGTGTTTATGAGAACATCTATAAAAGACACATTTGCAGGATGTTCGGGATCAAATAACTAAGGGGTTAACGATTAAGCTCAATAGCTGCTAGAATGAAAGGAGCTACTCCTTTTGTATCATTATCAAACCTCTTTTCATTTACATAGTATTCATATGTACCATCCCTGTAAGGAATGCCTCCCAGTCCACAGCCTCCGCATATGTTATGCATTGTAACCAACCCTTGTTTGTCAACTGTAATAAGTTCTTTCAGGATGCCGTTAAAAGAGCTCCTGGCTATTTTCCGGTACTTCTTGTCGAGATATCCCAGCCTCGCGCCTTTCGCAAAAACATATGTGTACATGGCTGAGCCTGAACCTTCAAGGTAATTGCCTTCCCTCCCACCCTGATTGAGTACCTGATACCATATACCTGATTTCTGGTCACGGACTTTAAGAAGTGCATCGCATGTCGACTTCAGTATTTTAATAAGTTCCTTCCTGTCAGGATGATTTTGCGGAAGATAATCGAGAATATCCAGTATAGCCATCGTATACCATCCCATAGCGCGGCTCCAGGGATAATGTGACTGCCCTGTAACAGGGTCGCACCATTTCTGGGTCCTGCTTTCATCCCATGCATGCATCAGCAAGCCTGTCGAAGGGTCAAGTGTCTTCTCATAAATCATTTTTGTCTGGCTGGTTGCAACATCATACCATTGCGGGGCATTAAAAGCATTTGCATATTCAGCCATATAAGTTGAAGCCATGAAGATACCGTCAAGCCACATCTGGTTTGGATATATGCTCTTGTGCCAGTATCCGCCAGAGTTCGTTTTCGGCTGGGTTTTAAGCTGCCCGATGAAGTTATCGAGTGCAATTTTATACTTAGGATCGGGATTCCTTTTATAGACAGTAATGATATCCCTTCCCGGAAATATTCTGTCGAGATTATATTCGTTCATTATGTAATCCTTCACCGAACCGTCAGGATGAACAAAATAATTAACCCAGTTGTCAAGGTACTTTGAATATTTCGGGTCAACTTTCCCCAGCCGGTCTATTGCCATTCCAAGCAAAGCCACGTCATATGCCCATTTTGGGCTTCCGGCTACATAATGGATGAGGCTGTCAGAAGAAGCAAGAACTGTATTTGCCATCCTGACAGACCATTTTACCTTCTGACCACAGCTTTCTGCTCCTGAAGCCAGTAAGGCTATGAGGAAGAATATATGAAGCGCCTTTCTCATTTCATAAACCTGAATTAAGATCTCTTATTTCTTCAGAATATTATTGGAAGCTGTAATATTGGTTCCCTTATTGTTTAGGAGAGCTATAGTTCCTGGTAAAATATTGTTAGCGACAATAATAGTCCCTGACTTTTCATCCTCATTTATGAAAAGCGGAATATTTTCAGGCTGGTAACAATTTGTTACCGTAATATCGCTGCAATTAGTGAGTTTCATAAAAGGACTTTCAGGATGAGGAGTTGTTACTGATATCTTATCCCAGCTTATTTTTTTCGAGTCTTTTGCCTCGAGAGCACTTCCTTCCTGTATATCCATCTTCATATCGTGAAAACTGATGTCGTTCCCGTTTTCGACCAATATACCTCTTTGTGTGATGGATTCCATATTGCTTATGGATATCTGGCTGACCTCTCTCTCCTCGAGACCATAAATTGCCACAGGCCGTGTACCACCTCTCTGAATAATGCCAGAAATGCGCACATTATTGCATGCAGGTGTTCTTTCTGAAACGGGTTCGGGAACAGTGTTCTGGTACCTGAGGGTTATCAGTATCCCTTCATTAATCATATTGTTCATCACGATATTTGATACCAGCAGATCCTCAATAACACCGCCTCTTCCTCTCATTGTCTTTAACCTGATACCCCTGTCAGTCCCTTCAAATATACAATTGGTGATGGCTACTCTCTTAACCCCCCCGCTCATTTCGCTGCCGATAACAACACCGCCGTGGCCCCTGAGCATAGTGCAATTGGTTATTGTAATATTTTCAGTCGGGCTGGCAGCTTCTCTGCCATCTTCGTCGCGGCCCGATTTAATTACAATACAATCGTCACCCACTGTTATATGGCAATTTGAAATGTGCACATTTTTGCATGACGATGGATCAATGCCGTCAGTATTTGGTGAATTCGAAGGGTTCTCTATTGTGATTCCGGTGATTGTAAGGTTATCTGTAAATGCAGGCATAATTGTCCAGAATGGTGGATTGGAGAAGCTTACTCCTTCAATAAGCACATTTTTGCATTCATAAGTTGTGATCATTGGAGGTCTCAGAAAATTATTCTTTGCCCTGATATATGCATTCCTGGCAAGCAGCTCTTCATTTTCTTTTTTGAATATCTCCTGCCATTTGCTCTGAGGTTGCTGTCCGGAAGGAGCAGCTCTCATATAATCCCACCATTTCTTGCCCTGTCCTTCAAAATGCCCGCGCCCGCGTATTGCAATATTCTCACACTGATATGCATAAACCTGCGAGGCGAAGTTTTTTACCCTGACATCTTCCCAGCGCGACTGTACCATCGGCAGGTAATCGTCAAAATCATCAGAAAACTTCACTATTGCACCTGCATCAAGCCAGAGTGTTATGTTGCTTTTCATTATTATCGGACCTGTAAAGAATGTTCCGGCAGGGAAGAAAAGTGTTCCTCCGCCCTTTGCAGAAAGCTCGGCAATAATAGTATTTATGACCTTTGTGCATTTCTTATTTCCCGAAGGATCGGCTCCGCGATCCTTTACATTTGTCCATACAGATTGCGCCTGTGACTGAAGCGTTAAAACCAGAAGTATAACCAAATAGATTATCTTTTTCATTCTTGAATAAGGTTATTAGGGTTCAATATCAAATTGCCTGTGAATTATTATCTGATATTTTCAATAAACTATGTTCAGCTTTAGTATTTATAACCATTATACAGTTGTGCCCTTGTACCATTGCATCTTTCTTTATTCCGCTTTCGCCATTCCTCTTACTTGTTTACCTTCAGTCATATAAAGGTCAAAAATGATTACCTCATTCATTCCGGGCTTAAAAAATGAGGCAGGACAGTATAGTCTTTTCTGTGGACCTATATCCCAGTAACGACCCAGATTATGCCCATTCACCCATACAATTCCCTTTCTGTATGATGACATGTCCAGATAAGTATCGGCAGTATATGCAAATGAAATAATACCTCTGAAGAACATCCCAGGCTTATTGAGAACCTTGCCCGAGGAGCGAAGGTGATAGATAAATTTACTGTCCATAGGCAGGTTATAAACCTTCCAGTTTAATAATGTGTTTCCGTCAAGGGTAACTTTTTCAGTTATGCCTTTCCTGTCAAGAATATTCATACCATAATTAATGCGTCCCATTCCCTCCACAAGTATCTCGAGCTGAGGGTTCTGAACCTTGCAGTCAGGAAGGTCAACAGAATCAATCCCGGCTCTGCGGTCAAGGGTGCCTGCATATTCGCCATTCAGGAAAACAGTTGCATAATCATGAATATCGGTTACAGTCAGCTTTCCCTTCTTATAATCCGTCAGCACAGTACGGTAAAGAATAAATCCATAATCCTGCCCGTATGATTCAAAAGTACCCGGTGTTTCAGAAGTAACAGGTTCCGGAAGATTCTCCCATATTGTCGTAAACCTGTCAACGGAGAAAGCCGGAACATCCACACAATTTATCGGAGCAGGTATCGGGGGAAGTTTCTGTTTTTTAGTAAGGTACGAACCAATAAGCTGTCGCAGGGCCATGTATTTAGGGGTTGCCATTCCCTGCTCATTTATCGGAGCATCATAATCATAACTTGTTATATCCGGTTCATATCCTTTGCTGCCTGAGTTGGCACCAGCAGTGAATCCAAAATTTGTTCCACCGTGGATGACATATAAATTAAAAGATTTCTTGTTGTCCATCAGGTACTTAACCTCTTTTAAGAGCTCACTTGTATCAGGTTTTGCCCATTCTTCCCCCCAGTGTGTAAGCCATCCCGGGTAAGTTTCGCTGCTGAAAACCGGTACACCCGGGTTCATCTGTGTTGCAAGCGCAAAATCGGCATCTGATGTTCCTGAGTCAAGGCCAATGGCGCTGCCTGGAATTGTTCCTCCCTCCAGCATCCTCGCTGAAGGGCCGTCACCTGTGAAAGTCGGTACTTCTATTCCGTTAGATGTCCACATATCCCTGATTTTAAGCATATAATCATGGTCGTTGCTGTAACTTCCATATTCATTCTCTACCTGTATCATAAGTAGCGGACCACCTTTGGTTATCTGGAAAGGCCTTATCTCTTCA
Organism: Bacteroidales bacterium; assembly: GCA_003152835.1. Classification (GTDB taxonomy): domain Bacteria; phylum Bacteroidota; class Bacteroidia; order Bacteroidales; family VadinHA17; genus LD21. The sequence continues at coordinate 26,407 of PMBC01000032.1, forward strand.
GCAAGTCTTGCGATATATCGGCCTGCCGCAGCCATATACCTCGTATCAAGGCACCTGAATTTAATATCAGGAATCCTGAGAAGATAAGGAGGAATGCCACCAAGTTCCCATTCAGCACAAACATAAGGGCCGGGACGAATGATCAGCCACATGCCTTCATCCTGGACAATCCTGAAAAACTCGCCGATATTGCGATTTTCCGATGTGAAATCAAAGATCCCCTCCTGCTGTTCATGATAGTTCCAGAAAATATAAGCTGAAATAGTATTGCACCCCATTGCCTTGGCCATCTGTATGCGTTGGCGCCAGTATTTTTCAGGGATTCTTGCCGGATGCATCTCACCGCTGATGATCTGAAAAGGTTTTCCGTCAAGAAGGAATTCCGTAGGACTGAATTTGAAGCTATGTTTTGCTTTCTGCGCATCAAGTGAAGTTGTGGTCAAAGCGAGGCTCAGAAAAATCAGAATAATAGTATTTCGTTTAACCATAATATATTTTAAATCAATAGCTGAGAAAATTATTATAATAATCTAATATTCAATTTATTAATTACCCACCCCCACCCCTCCCCGGAGGGGATTCTTAAAATTCACCCAATATCCCATTCATCTTCTCTCTTCAACCTTCTTAAACCTCTTCAACCCTCTTAAACTTTCTTCAACCTTCTTATATTGCCTGGAAGCTATGCAGCTTTGCATAAAATCCATCTTTTATATTCATAAGCTCCGTGTGTGTTCCCGACTCAACAATCATTCCGTCATCAAGCACCACTATCAGGTCGGCATGCTGGATAGTAGATAATCTGTGAGCTATGATCAGAGAGGTCCGGTTTTTCATAAGCTTCAGGATAGCATCCTGTACCAGGCGTTCCGATTCGGTATCAAGGGCAGATGTCGCTTCATCGAGAATAAGAATCGGAGGATTAGCCATTATAGCCCTTGCAATGCTTATCCTCTGCCTCTGTCCACCACTAAGTTTATTTCCGGATTCCCCCACATTATCATCATAGCCGTTTTCGGTATCCATGATAAAATCATTTGCATTGGCTATGCCGGCAGCATTTTTAACCTTTTCCAGTTCGGGAACATCCATACCAAAAGCAATATTTTCGAGGAAAGTGGTATTGAAAAGAATCGGGTGCTGGCTTACAATTCCCATCAGGTAGCGAAGGTCTGCCATTTTTAGATCGCGGACATCTTTTCCGTCGATGAGGACACTTCCCCTGTCTACATCTATAAAGCGTGGAATCAGATCGGCCAATGTAGATTTACCTGCACCAGATTTTCCCACTATTGCCACAGTCTGACCTTTTTTGATCTTCAGGTTGATATCCTTCAGCACAGGTTCGCTGTTATAAGCATACCAGACGCCTCTGAATTCAATTGAATCAATGAATTCCTTTATTGGAAGTGCATCAGGCTTTTCCTGTATCTTCTCTTCGGCCCCAAGGACTTGTTCAAGCCTGTCGATCGAACCAAGACCTTTCTGTATATTAAACCAGGCAGTGGTTATGTTTTTAATTGGCGGTATGATCTGGGAAAATACCAGGACAAAGGCAATAAGCATTTGAGAGTTTAGGTTGCCTGAACCCTTCAATGCAAGGGATCCTCCCACAAATAAAATCAATATAACAACTATTGAAGAGAGAACTTCGCTTAACGGAGAGGCCAGGTATGCTTTGCGGAATACTCTTTTGAGAATCTTTGAGTATTGATCGTTTACAGCGCCAAACTGTTCCTTCATTTTTTTCTCAGCATTGAAACCCTTTATGATCCTGAGGCCGGAAAGAGTCTCCTCCACAACTGACAGTAATCGGCCCAGTTTCTGCTGACCCATCATCGATGATGAGCGCAGAGTGCGACTTACACGGCCAATGAGCCAACCGCTTAACGGAAGGAGGATAAGTGCAAAAAGGGTTAGCTGATAGCTGTTAATAAAGAGCCAGATTACAAAGACCAGGACGGTTATCGGATCTCTGAATATCATTGTCAGTGAGGCTACTACTGAAATTTCTACCTCCTGCACATCATTTGAAATACGTGTCATGAGGTCCCCCTTGCGGGCATCAGTGAAAAACGAGAGAGGAAGTCTCAGTATCTTCAAATACATTTTTTTCCTAAGATCCCTGACGGTGCTGGCTCTTATGTAAGCCATTGTATTGTTAGCCAGGAAAATAAATCCATTCTTTAAAATGGTCGCGACCAAATATGTTCCGCTTACNNGTCAGTACAAATTCACCAGGTGCCTGAACAATTTCTGCCGGCTTAAAAAGAACATTAATGAAGGGGATAATGAGAGTCAGGGAAAACAGAGCAAAAACAGCACTTAGAATATTAAATAAGATACTTTTTATAGCTGACCATTTGTATGGCGAAATATATTTTAACAGAAGTTTTACTTTGTTCATCGTGCAAAGGAAAGATTAAAACCCTGTGAAGTTGAATGGTGTGATTGCCTTTAGCTCGGCTTTCACAGCTTCACTTACATCAAGGGTTTCTATAAATGAGAAAATTGATTCGCGCGTGATTTTTTCATTTGTGCGGGTGAGATCAAGAAGTGCTTCATAAGGTTTAGGATAACCTTCGCGTCTCAGTATAGTCTGAATAGCTTCGGCAACTACAGCCCAGTTGTTATCGAGGTCACTATGTATTTTCTCTGTATTCACAATCAGTTTATTGAGCCCTTTCAGAATTGAATTAAATGCAATTACAGAGTGGCCGATCGGAACGCCAATATTTCTCAGCACTGTTGAATCAGTCAGGTCCCGCTGAAGGCGTGAAACAGGAAGCTTCTCGGAGAAGTGTCCGAATATTGCATTGGCATATCCCAGGTTTCCTTCTCCGTTTTCAAAATCTATCGGGTTTACTTTGTGGGGCATCGCCGAGGAACCAATTTCACCTTTCCTGATCTTCTGCCTGAAATAATCCATTGAAATATAGGTCCAGATATCGCGTGCAAGATCGATCAGTATAACATTTATCCTTCTCATGTTATCAAACAGTGCCGCAATATTGTCGTAGTGCTCTATCTGCGTTGTTGGTTTTGAACGCTGCAAACCAAGCTCCTCATTTACGAAATTGTCGGCAAATGAGATCCAGTCTATTTCAGGATATGCGACTTTATGAGCATTCATATTACCTGTTGCTCCCCCGAACTTGGCAGAATAAGGGATCTGACCAAAGTACTTTGACTGTTCATCTATCCGTGCAATGAAGACTGCTATCTCCTTACCCAGACGAGTCGGGGATGCAGGCTGACCATGAGTCCTGGCAAGCATCGGTATATCCTTCCACTCATCTGCAAAGGCTGCCAGCGCTTCCCTGAGCTCAAAAATAAGAGGAAAGTAGACATTAATAAGAGCGTCCTTCATTGATAGCGGTATGGCGGTATTATTAATATCCTGCGATGTAAGCCCGAAGTGAATGAATTCACTCCACTTTCCCCATCCGGAATGGAAAAATCTCTCTTTCAGAAAATATTCAAGTGCTTTCACATCATGATTTGTAACTTTCTCCCGTTCCTTTATTTTCTCGGCATCAGAGATATCAAAGTCTTCATAGATCGATCGGAGCTCTTTATAATTTTCCTTCTTAAAATCAGAAAGCTGGGGAAGAGGGATATCGCAAAGGGCAATAAAATATTCAATCTCCACTATCAGACGATATTTGATAAGCCCAAACTCGGAAAAATAAAGATCGAGCTCATTCACTTTCTGTCTGTACCTTCCGTCGAGCGGAGAAATGGCAGTAAGAGAATTTAATTCCATTTTTATCCTTTTGAATTTTCAAATGTTATAACGATACATACAAAAGTAGTATTTTAGACGTTGTAAAAAAACTGAATTTTATCTTATTGTTTAATAGTAATCATAATCGTAATGCCTTCAGAAAAGATCAGGATATCAGCAGTTAATTTTGCCAATACCTACCCTTTTATTTACGGGTTAACCGAGACGGGATTTGACAGGAAAGTAATTCTGACTACTGACCATCCGGCAGACTGTGCAGCTAACCTGGCCAGCGGAAAGGTCGACATAGGGCTCATACCTGTTGCAGCACTCCCTTCACTTAAAGAATCGCATATAATAACGGATTTTTGCCTTGGGGCATACGGAAGAGTAAGGACAGTTATGCTTTTAAGCAACTGCCCATTTGATAAAATAACAAAGATAAACCTCGACTACCGTTCACAATCTTCTGTAAACCTTGCAAAAATTCTCGCAAAAAACTCGTGGAAAAGAGAATTCATGTGGTACAACACCGCCGATGGTTTTGATTTTATCAATATACCGGACGACGAGGCTAATGTACTGATCGGTGACAGATGTTTTGAATATGAAAGCAAATTCATGTACAGGATTGACCTTGCAGAAGAGTGGTTTAATTTTACCGGCCTTCCCTTTGCTTTTGCCTGCTGGACTTCGAACATAAAACTTGATAAGGCATTCCTGAAGGAGTTCAATGATGCCCTTGCAACAGGTGTAAAAAACATCCCTGCAGTAGTTGAAAAATATGGAAAAACCGGTATAATAAGGGGTGAAGATCTCAGGATATATCTTACGGAAAACATGAGTTTCGACCTTAATGATGATAAAAGAAGAGCAATAATACTATATCTCGAATTATTAAAAAATCTATGACGGACAATAAATTCATTACCCGCGAGTATCTGAGAGGTGATTTTGATGGGATAAGGCATCTGTGGGACCTCACCGACATGGGGAACCCCATGAGAGGAGATGATGAAGCAACTATTGAAGAAACTATCAGGCTCGGTGGCAGCCTTCTGATAATGGAAAAACGCGACACCATGGAAATTGCAGGCACTTCATGGATGACTTATGACGGACGGCGTATCCACCTCCATCATTTTGCTATATTACCTCAATTTCAGGGACAAGGTCTTGCAAAATTACTGATGGATGAATCGTTGAGATTTATCAGAAAAAAGGGCTGCCAGGTAAAGCTGGAGGTGCACATATCAAACTTAAAGGCTGTCAGTCTTTATAAAAAGGCCGGGTTTACCCGCCTTGGCGATTACGATGTATATATAATAAGGGATATCAGGGAATTGTAAATATCATTTTCAATTTATCTTTATTATAATTATCTTTGAAATTCAGTGCTGATTGAACAAAAATATTAACGAAAAAATAATACCATGAGCAAGACAATAACCTTCAATGAACTCCGGAAGATCAAAGATCAGTTACCCTCCGGTAGTATGAAAAGAATTGCTGAAAAACTGGATCTGAATGAAGAGACAGTAAGAAACTACTTCGGAGGGAGAAATTTTGA